>CAYVPU010000238.1:0-5294 GCA_964453885.1 uncultured Anaerolineae bacterium
GCCGTCACCACGCTGAAGCAAGAGCAGCCCGGCCCCTGGCGCGGCCCCTTGACTGACGTGGCGGCGGTGCTGGCAAGCAGGAATCACACAGGCAAGGCTGGCCAAGTGTAGCAGTTTCTGTAACCCGAAAAAAGTGAGGCCCCAATAGCGAATTGATTATTTGCTCACCTGCCTCAAGGCAGGCAAAGACACCGCCTGACATAAAAGCGATGCTCGTAGTGCGCTACGAAGCGCAGCACAGTACTGGACAGTCCTGTACAGTGCGAAGTAGCGCAAAACCGATCACAGTGCGGGTCTGCCGGAGGATATGATCATTCCCTGGATCGTAAGTGGGCCGGGCGTTCGCCGTGACTACCAGATCACAGGTGCTGTCAACATCGTGGACACGGCACCTACGATTGCCCACCTGCTGGGCCTGCCAAAGCCGGCGGGGTGGAGCGGACGGATTGTCGCCGAGGCATTGGTTCAATGAGAATTAGGGGAACGGGGCTCTCTGTTGCTAATAGGAAGGGTATGGTATAATTAATGTCATCGGACTGTTCCACGTGACTTGCTGAGATCGAAAAGGAGGTCTTGAAATGAAGGTATTGCTTTTGGGTGTGGGCATGCAGGGGAAAGCCGCGCTGCATGACCTCGTGCGCAGCGGAGAGGTGGAAGAAGTCGTCGCGGCAGACTGGGATTTCGAGGCGCTCCAGGCCCATGTTGAAAGCAAGCGATACGGCAACAAGGTGCGGTGCGAACCTGTCAATGCTGCGAATCCAGACAGCATAAACCGCCTGATGGAGCAGCAGCCGGATGTGGCAATCGATCTGCTACCCGCGTCTTTTTGCGACAGCGTTGCCGCTGCCGCCGTAAAGCACGGGGTTCATCTGGTAAATGCGTTTTATGCCGGGCCGGCAGTGAAAGGACTGGCAGACGAGGCCAAGGCGAGGGACGTCACGATTCTCCCCGAGTTCGGCATGGACCCTGGGATCGATCTCGTGCTGCTGGGCGAGGCGGTGCGCTCGCTGGATCATGTCGAGGAAATAATCAGCTACGGCGCAGGCTTTCCCGAGCCCGAGGTGACGGATAATCCTCTCAAGTACAAAGTGACCTGGACGTTTGAGGGAGTGCTCAAGTCCTACCGGCGGGCTGGACGGGTGATCCGGGACGGCACAATCATTGACATAAAAAATACCGAGATGTTCTGTCCCGAAAACATACACGAGATTGAGATCGAGGGGCTAGGAAGGCTGGAGGCCTTTCCGAACGGCGACGCGCTCAAGTACGCCGATCTGCTGGGCATCGAAAGATCTGGGCTGCGAAACATGGGGCGCTACGTTTTACGATGGCCCGGCCACTGTGCACTCTGGAAAACGCTGGTCGACCTTTATCTTCTCGACGATGAATCGGTGATGGTAGACGGCGTTGCGGTGGACCGGAAGCGCTTTCTCGCAGCCGCCATCGAGCCTCATATCCAGTACGCTACCCATGAGCGGGACGTGGTAGTTGTGCGAATCGAGGTGAAAGGCAGGAAGGGTGAGGAAAAGAGACACGCTGTCTATCAGGTGATTGACAGGCGCGATCTGGACACAGGGCTCACTGCCATGACCCGCACGGTGGGCTATACCGCCAGCATTGGCGCCCAGATGATCGGAACTGGCAAGATCACGCAGCGCGGCGTACTTTCGCCCGTCAACGACGTTCCCTACGAGGTCCTGGCGCAAGAACTCAGAAAACGAGATATTCAGATCACGGTGGAACTCACCTCCGCAGACAGGTGAACTCTGGTCAGTTAGCCGAAAAGCGCCAAAGGAGACAAGATGCTCAAGCAGTTTTCTCTAGCCCTCGGGCGAGGTCTGGCAATGTTGGTCGCTGTGTACCTGCCGACATTTGTCCTGGTATCGGCAATCGTTGTCTCTGTGACCTCTGGTGCAGACGGAAAGCTCCTGCATTGGAGGCCGCTATTCCTTTGATTATAGGGGTCAGCCTGGGGATGGCGTTGATCCTCATGGCGACTGTCGGTGGGCGGCGGTTCCGATCCTTTGGGTTTCGTCCTGCAGAGGCCAGGGTGCTCTGGTGGAGGCGTTGAATGATGCAGTGGAGTACTGAGACACCGTGAGCGAGGTTTTTTTTACGCCTGCAGAAACCAAAGAATGGAAACTGGCGCGGCAAGCCGCCTTTGCCCAGGACGTCCTGGCCGCCCTCACGCGCCGCCCGGCCGACCTGTTGCCCTTTGAGGAGGTGCGCCAAAAGCTGCGCCTGCGCAGTGCGCACTATCTGGGCCTTCAGGATGTGCCCTTGGACCAGATCGTCGGCAGCGTTGGGCGCTACCGTGATTTTACCCGGTCCTTTTTCCCCCGGCAAGACGATCTCCAGGAGCGGTGGAAGCGCATAGTCCGGCTAGCCACCTCCGGCGGCGGTTTTCCTCCCGTCGAGCTTTATAAAGTCGGCCAGGTTTATTTTGTCCGCGATGGCAACCATCGCGTCTCGGTAGCGCGTCAGAACAAAGCCCCTACCATCCAGGCCTACGTCTGGGAGTACGAAACGCGCGTCTCCCTGGAACCGGATACCGACGTCAAAGACCTGTGGGGCAAGGCAGCCCACGCTGCCTTTCTGAAACGCACTAACCTGGACCGCATCTGTCCCGATGTGCCTATCGAACTCACCCAGCCAGACGGTTACGAGGATCTGCTGTACGAGATCGAAGCCTTTCAGCAAAGCCTCTCCAAGATTGACGCACGAGATGTGCCTTTCGACGAGGCGGTGGCGTTGTGGTGCGAGATGCATTACACGCCCATGGTCGAACTCATCCGCCAACGTGGCGTTCTTCAAGAGTTCCCTGGCCGTACTGAGGCCGACCTGTTCCTCTGGCTGCGCCGCAATCAGGAGGAATTGGAAGTGCGATACGGCCACAAGGTGTTGCTGGAAGAAGCGGCCGACGATCTGGCCCAGCGCTTTGGCGAAAAGCCCTCGCCGGTCAGCCAGTTCAAAAAGATTGCCGAGCGGGTAGCAGAAGGCATGGGCGAATGGGGCGGCCGGCTTGTGGAGAGCATTGCATCGGGCGAAAAGATAGTAAAGAATGAGGCAGTGGCTGCCGCCTTACTGGATCCCATACGCCGCGTGGCCACAGCCACGCCGCCCTATCGCTTTCAGGGCACAACCCTGGCCGAGTGGGAAGCGTGGCGCGCCGAATTCCGCGAGCGGCTGTGGGACCTGCTAGGCGTAGGCGAGCGTCCCAGGAAGCCTTTCGGCTCGGCCGAATTGAAGGCCGAGGTCGAGGAACGAACCCAGGTTGACGATCTCTGGCGCGAACTCGTCTGGCTGAACACCGAGGAAGACCTGCGCATACCTGTCTACCTGTTCCTGCCAGCAAAAGTCGAGGGGCCACAACCGGCCATCGTTGTCTTCCCTGGTCACGGCACTATTGCACAAACGGCTGGCTTGCAAAGATCCTATCAGCGAGCCAATGCCTTGGAACTGGCCCGGGCTGGCTTTTGCACACTGACTATGGAACTGCGAGGATTTGGCAGGCTGGGCGCCGTGGGTCACTTGCAGATTGACGCCGCCGCCCGGCTGATAGGCCGCACCTGGTACGGACTGCTCGTCCGAGACGCCATGTGCGTCATAGATTACCTCTTGACCCGTCCGGAAGTGGACCAGTCTCGCATCGGCGCGACCGGCGTCGGCGCCGGCGGCGCGATGACTCTCTACACGGCCGCCCTGGACGACCGGGTACAAGCAGCGCTGGTCAATAGTTACCTGGGCAAATACGTCGTCACCTGCCTGGACGAGGAGCACTGTCCGTGTAACGATATCCCCGGCATCTTGCGCTTTGCCGAAATGGGCGATGTGGCGGCACTCCTTGCCCCTCGTCCGGTCATGTTCGTCAACGGCCGGCGCGATCCGGCTACCACCCACGCAGCGCGGGAGAGCTTTGTCATTGCGCGGCAGACGTATAGTTTTTTGGGCCTGCCTCGGCGCGCCAAACTGATCGAGCCGGAGGAGATGGGTCATTATTTCGACAACCAACTGGCCATAAGCTGGTTTCGCCGGTGGTTGACAAGAGATTGGTAGATTCGGTAGATCCAAAATCGCTCCACGGGGATTGCCAAATCCCCGGTTCTGGCCTGGATGGTCACCACAGGTCTGGCGATCCAGGCCGAGCACTGTGCTGTACGCTCAGTACAGTGCAAAATTGAATCTACTGAGATTGGTAAACTGGTGGATTGGTAGAACGGCAAAAGGAGGAAAAACGTGTCCGAGAAAACCAATGTAGGCATCATCGGCGCGGGGCGGATTGGCCGGCTCCACGCCGAGCATCTAGCTTACCGCATCCCTCAGGCCAAGGTGTTGGTTGTAACCGACATCATCCTGGAGGCAGCCCAAGAATGTGCTGCCGAATGTGGTATCCCCACTGCAGCCCAAGATCACCGGGTCATCATGGAAAACCCGGATATTGGGGCTGTCATCATCTGTTCCAGCACCGACACCCACGCGCAGATGATCGAAGAAGCAGCCGTCGCTGGCAAGCACATCTTTTGTGAAAAACCGATTGCCCTTGACCTGGCCCGGATTGACCAGGCATTGGTGGCGGTGGAGAAAGCTGGCGTCAAGCTGCTGGTCGGCTTTAACCGGCGTTTCGACGCCAACCACCGCCGGGTGCGGCAGGCCGTGGAGCAAGGCGAAATCGGCGAGCCGCATCTGCTTCACATCATCAGCCGGGATCCGGCACCACCACCCATCGAATACGTTCGAGTGTCTGGTGGCATCTTTTTGGACATGACCATCCACGATTTCGACATGGCCCGTTTCCTCATCGGTAGGGAAGTGGAGGAGGTTTACGCCGTCGGTGGTGTGATGGTGGACCCGGCCATCGGTGAGGCCGGAGACATTGATACAACCATCATCACTCTTTGTTTCGAGAATGGCGTCATCGGCACCATTGACAACAGCCGGCGGGCAGTCTACGGTTACGACCAGAGGGTGGAAGTCTTTGGCAGCAAGGGGTCTATCAGCACCGGCAACAACTATCCCAATACTGTCACCATCCGTGGTGCCCAGAATATCCACCGCGACTTGCCGCTAAACTTTTTCATGGAGCGCTATGTGGATTCCTACATCGCCGAAATGCAGGCCTTTCTCGCGTGCATCCACCGAGATACCACGCCGCCGGTCACTGGACAGGACGGGCGTGTCCCGGTGGTCATGGGCTACGCGGCGCTCAAGTCCTGCCAGGAGAACCGCCCTGTCAAGCTCAGCGAGATCTCGCCGGCAGTTGTACGTTGACGGCGATGGGAGTATAATAGCGTCTC
>CAYVPU010000239.1:0-5281 GCA_964453885.1 uncultured Anaerolineae bacterium
CCTGTCCTGAGCAAAGTCGAAGGGGAGCGCCCTGGTTAATCCGCGCGTAGCGCGGTCGCTACTTGGGTATTTTGCAAATTTATGTAAAGTTATGGCCCAAACTTTCAAGAACCTCTACCCCCAAATTTGGGACTGGGATAATCTCACTCTGGCCTACCGCAAAGCGCGCAAGGGCAAACGTGCGCGGGTCCCGGCGGCCACCTTTGAATTCTACCGCGAAAGCAATCTGGTCGGCCTGCAAGACGAGCTCGGCGACAAGTGTTACCAACCTGGCCCCTACCACAGTTTCTACATTCACGAACCCAAACGGCGGTTGATTTCCGCCGCACCCTTTCGCGACCGGGTGGTGCACCACGCGCTGTGCAACATCATCGAGCCGATCTTTGAGCGGCGATTCATTCACGATTCCTACGCCAACCGCAAGGGCAAAGGCACGCACCGGGCACTGGATCGAGCACAGCAGTTCGCCCGGCGCTACCGCTACGCCCTGCCCTGTGACGTGCGCCAGTTCTTCCCGGCCATAGACCACGAGATCATGAGCGGCATACTGGGCCGTGTCATCGCCTGCCGGGATACCATGGTCTTGGTGGACAAGATTCTCGCCAGCGGCGAGGGCGTGCTCTCCCAGGTCTACGAAATGGTCTACTTTGCCGGCGACGACCCTTCGACAGGTTCAGGGCAAGGCCTGCTGGCGGCCACCCGTCCACGTGGGTTGCCCATCGGCAACCTCACCAGCCAGTTCTGGGCCAACGTCTACCTCAACGAACTGGATCAATTCGTCAAACGAGAGCTAAAAGTTCAGGGCTATTTGCGCTACGTGGACGACATGCTCTTTTTCGCCAACGACAAACACATCCTCCGGGACTGGCGGTCGGCCGTGATCGACTTTCTGTCCGGCCTGCGGCTGACGATCCATGAAGCGAAGGCTCAACCCCGGCCCGTCACCGAGGGTCTGCCGTTTCTTGGCTTCACTGTCTTCCCCGATCACCGCCGGTTAAAGCGACGCAAGGGCGTCCTCTTTCAGCGGCGATTCAAACGGCGCATCGTGGCTTATCAGCGAGGAGACATCACTTTCGAACAACTGGACGCCTCCGTGCAGGGCTGGATCAACCACGTTCGCTTTGGTGACACCTGGGGACTGCGCGAGGCGATCCTCAGCCAGCACCTCATTCCACAATGCAGAGGCATGGCATGAAGCAATCGCCTATTTTTGTCCGCACCTACGATTTTATCCAGTGGCTCATCCCGCGCACCATGAGCTTTCCGCGCAGCCAGCGCTTTGTGCTCACCAAGCGACTGCAAGACGCTGCTCTGGATTTCCAGGAATGTATCCAGGAAGCCGCCTTGAGCCGGGGTCGTCGCCGCGCCGACAAACTGGCCGACGCCGACATCTACCTGGCGCGCGTGCGTTTTTATCTGCGCCTGGCCCTCGACTTGAAATGGCTATCTGCAGGTCAGTATCACCACGCGGCCAGGATGGTCACTGAAATGGGCAATCTGCTGGGTGCCTGGCGCAATCCCAAGCCCAAAGCACAAAAGGCAAACACGGCAGCTTAGGCTGCCGATTTGCGGGGACCGGCCAATCAGGGCGCGCGGGTGTTGCGTGGCGGCTCGTGGAACAACAATCAGAACAACGCGCGTTGCGCTGCCCGCAACAGGAACAACCCGAACAACTCGAACAACAACATCGGGTTTCGGGTGGCGTCCCACGGACTTTGAGCCCGGCCGGAAATGTCGCGCGGCGTCAGCCGGGCGGCCGAGGCCCAATCAAAGATTGGCGTGGCCGGTTCCTGGCCTGCTGGTTGCGAACCAGCAGGGCAAATATCCAAGAGACCTGCGCCTTCCGGTAGGCAATCGCCGAGCGCCGGCGCAGGTCACGCACAACAAAAGCCGCCCACCACCGGCGGCTTTTTCTTTTCCATCCAATTGACCTCCCCCCCACCCCATGCTATAATCAACGCGCCATTGAGAATTGAGAATTGTGCATTGAAACCGGGAGGAGATCATGAAAAACCGTGCTGAAGCCATCGTACCAGGCATTATACTGATCCTATTGGGCTTGTTCTTTCTGCTACAACAATTCGCGCCCGGCCTTTTTGGCTGGGGTAGCATCTGGCCAATCTTTCCCACGCTGGGCGGGCTGGGGTTCCTGGCCGGGTGGCTTTTTTCCCAGGATCGGGGCCCGGGGCTGTTGTTCGTGGGGACGGCTGCGACGTTGGTGGGGCTGTTCTTTTTTCCCTTTACCTTTGGCCTCTTTGAGTGGGCCGACATGGGCCGGCTGTGGCCCGCCTTCCCGGTCATCGGCGGCCTTGCCTTCCTGGCCCTGTTCGCCGGCGGACGATTCCGCGACTGGGGCACGGCCGGTGTGGGTTGTGTGGCCATCCTGGTGGGTCTGATTGCCTTTGGCTTCACGTTGCTCAAGCTCCCCCGTGCCCTGGCCACCACGCTGGTCAAGCTCTGGCCGCTGGGCCTGATCTTTATCGGGCTGCTTGCCCTGGCCTCGGCCTTTGTACGACGCAGCGATTGATCAGCCATTGAGAATTGCGAGTTGCGAGTTGCGAGTTGCGAGTTGCGAGTTTCAAGTTGGTATTGACGCCAGCCGGACGACGGTTGCCCGGCGCACCGGCACGGAGAATTACGCCCTGAATCTGATCCGCGCGCTGTTGGCCCTGCGCGGTGGGGACGGGTTGCCAACCCGGCCTACGTATCGCCTCTACTTTCGCGATCAGCCCGCCATCAGTCTGTTTCCCAAGAGCGAGGCTGTCGAGCGGCGCGTCATTCCCTTCCCCCGCCTGTGGACACACCTGCGCCTGTCGTGGGAGATGGGCCGCCATCCGCCCGACTTGCTCTTTGTGCCGGCCCACGTCCTGCCGCCGATCCGCCCGCGCCGCAGCCTGGTCACCGTGCACGACCTGGGTTACCGGCACTTTCCCCAGGCCCACCGCCTCCTGGATCGGCTCTACCTGGACCTCTCGACCCGCTGGAACGCCCACGTTGCGACCCGTCTCCTGGCCGACTCCGAGGCAACCAAGGCCGACCTGATCGGTGAATACGGCACTCCCGCCAGCAAAATCACCGTCGTCTACCCCGGTCGCGACGAGAGCCTACGCCGCGTCGAGGATCCAGGCGCCGTCTCGGCCGTCAAGTCCAAATACGGCATTGCCGGCGATTACATCCTCTACGTCGGTACCCTCCACCCGCGCAAGAATCTACCCCGCCTCATCGAAGCTTTTGCAATGCTAAATTCGGGATTCGGGATTCGGGATTCGGGATTGGTCATCGCGGGTCGAAAAGGTTGGCTCTACGATGAAATCTTTGACCGAGTAAGGTCGTTGGGTCTAGCCGGCCGGGTGATCTTGACCGGGTACGTGCCCGACGCCAACCTGCCGGCGCTGTTGAGCGGGGCGCGATTCTTTGTCTTCCCATCGCTACACGAAGGCTTTGGCTTCCCAGTGCTGGAAGCGATGAGTTGCGGCGTGCCGGTCGTTTGCTCGAATACCAGCTCGCTGCCGGAAGTGGCCGGCGATGCGGCGCTGCTGATAGACCCGCTGGACACGACAGCCCTGGCAGCAGCCATGGCCCGCCTGCTGGCAGACGAATCGCTGCGCGTCTCGTTGGTGGCGCGCGGGTACGAGCAGGCGCGACGATTCTCCTGGGAGCGGGCAGCACGGCAAGTGCTGGAGGTCATCGAGGAGCTGGCCCCGTGAGCAACCCGACCGCACGCTGGTTTTTCGGCGTTCGCGCCGACGACGTGACCTGGGACGAGATGCTGGCCCACATCGAGGGCTTTATCGCCGAGGGCAGACCGCACCAGATCGTCACCGTCAACCCCGAGTTCGTCATGGCCGCCCGGCGCGATCCCGAATTCCGCGCTATCATCAACGGCGCAGCCCTGGCCCTCCCCGATGGCGTGGGGCTGCTGTGGGCGGGTCGCATCCTGGGCCAATCGCTGCGCGAGCGCGTCACCGGCTCCGATGGCGTGCCCCGCATCGCCGAACGGGCAGCCGCAAAGGGCTGGCGGCTCTTCTTGTTGGGCGCTGCGCCTGGCGTGGCCGAGGAAACCGCCCGGCGGCTGGTGAAGTATTATCCGAGTCTCAAGATCGCCGGCACCTACGCCGGTTCGCCGGCCATTGAGGAAGAAGCCAGCATCGTAGAACTGGTGCGCCGTGCCCGGCCCGACGTGCTCTTTGTGGCCTACGGTCATCCCAGGCAAGACAAGTGGATCGCCCGCAACCTGGATCGGATGGGCGTGCCGGCCTGCATGGGCGTGGGCGGCGCATTCGATTTTATCACCGGGCTGGTGCCCCGCGCCCCGGCCTGGGTGCAGCGGATCGGCCTGGAGCACTTTTACCGCCTGCTGCGGCAGCCCTGGCGCTGGCGGCGGCAGGTGGACGTGTATCGCTTTGGGTTGTTGGTGCTGTGGCGGGGGATCAAAGTGCGGATTCTCGGAAAAACGCGGATCTCTTGACTACCTCAGCGCCCTCGCGTTCATTTCACCTTTGCCTCAATCCGCTTGAGTCGTTTGTTGATCCATTGATTTGCTACCCGACATTTGTGTCGAACGCCCAAACTTTTAATCACGAATGGCACGAATTTGCGAATTTCACGAATGTTTTTCAATGAATTACAAGAAATTCGTGTCATTCGTCCATTTGTGATATTCGTGATTAAAAGCTGTCGGGTAATGAAATCCATTGACAAAATAGAATGTTTGTGTTATGCTCTCTACAGAGGCGCATCTGGCCGATTTTCTGGAGTGGGCAAAAGGGAACGAACCTTGAGCGGAGGACGAGGAGCAAAAAGCAGCAGAAAGTTCATACTCGGCACGTTAGCGGCTATTCTGGTGCTTTTGATGGTAGCGCTGGCGCAGAGAGAGGTCATCTCCGACTGGCTGCTGCACGTCACCGGTGAAGAGAAACTGTTGCCCCAGGTGCGCGGACTGTGGCAACTGGCTTCCAACGTCACCCGTCCCCAGCCGGACACAGCCGACGACGTCCCAACAGTCTACGCCGACGTCAACCCCTTTGGCATCAACGTCTTTCTGGAACAAGAAGTCGAACTGGCCAAGCGCGAGCGCATCCTGCAAATGGTTAGCGAAGCCGGGTTCCACTGGATCCGCCAGGAGTTCCCCTGGGAAGACATTGAGATCCATGGCAAAGGCGACTTTGAGGACCGCCGCCACGAGCCGCACCGTTCGGCCTGGGAAAAGTACGACCACATCGTCGAGTTGGCCGAGAAATACGACCTTGAGATCGTCGCCCGGTTGAGCAACCCGCCTGCC
>CAYVPU010000240.1:0-1884 GCA_964453885.1 uncultured Anaerolineae bacterium
TTATATACAAGGGAAGAGAGTAATGACTGACAAACACAATCTTCAGCTGCGCATACTGTCTCTGGGCGAATGGAACACCAACTGCTACTTACTCTCCGACAGCGGGGAAAGCATCATCGTTGACCCGGCCGCCGAGGCGGAGCGCATCCTCGCCGCCGTCGAGGGCACGGCCGTCAAAGCGATTCTGCTCACCCACGCTCACTTTGACCACGTCCAGGCCCTCGACGAGGTGCGGCAGGCCACCGGCGCGCCCCTGGGCCTTCATCCCGCCGACGCTGCCGAGTTTGGCATCGAGGGCGATTTTGACCTGGGCGATGGGGACCTGCTGGCACTGGGCAGAGGCGAGTTGCGTGTGGTTCACACGCCGGGGCACACGCCGGGCAGCCTCTGCTTTTGCTTTGACCGGCGCGCGGTCGTCGGCGATACACTCTTCCCCGGTGGGCCGGGCCACTCCAAAACACCCGAAGCCCTGGCGCAGATTCTTGCCAACCTATGGTACGAGGTCTTTAGCTGGCCCGACGACACGACCTTCTACCCCGGTCATGGCGAAGGAAGCACCATCGGCGCCGTGCGGCCTGCCTTCGAGGCCTTCATGGCCCATCCCCGCTCGCCAGAACCCTGTACTGACCGTCCAGGACAGTGCTCTGCGGCGACGTAGAGTGGGAGACACAGGGACTGGTCTGAGACCAGTCCCCACTTTTTTGTGTGTTAGCTTGGCGTGAAGAGACTCAGCGGCACGGTCGCCGACGGCAGTTCTACGCCCGCCGCCTTGATGCGATCCAGGAACTTGGGGATGTATCCGGTGGCGGTGTGGTGCCCGGTGATCTTGCCATCTTGCACACCGGTCTGTCGAAATTCAAAGATGTCTTGCAGCGCAACGACGTCGCCCTCCATGCCTGTCACCTCGGTCACTTTGAGAATCTTGCGTGTGCCGTCGCGCAGCCACTCCTGATGCACGATCAGATCAACCGCCGAGGCCATCATCTGACGCACGGTCAGCAGCGGCACCGACAGGTCGGCGTAGGTGGTCTGCATCTCCAGGCGGGCCAAAGCGTCGCGGGGACTGGTGGCGTGTATGCACGTCATAGTGCCATCGTGACCGGTGTTCATCGCCTGCATCAGATCGAGCACTTCGGCAGCCCGCACCTCGCCAACGATGATCCGATCGGGTCGCATGCGTAGCGCATTGACCACCAGATCGCGCATCGTCACTTCGCCTTTGCCCTCCGTGTCGGGGGGACGGCTCTCCATCCGGACGACCCGCTTCAAGTGATCGGGCAATCGCAACTCGCCCGCGTTTTCGACGGTGACGATGCGCTCCTCGGCGGGTATCATGCCGGCCAGGATGTTCAGCACCGTCGTTTTGCCCGAGCCCGTGCCTCCGGCGACGACGATGTTAAGCCGGCTCTGGACGCAGGCTCGCAGGAACTGGACAATATCCTCGCTCCAGCAGCCAAAGCGAAGCAAATCCTCGACGGTGAGCGGTGTTCGGGCAAATCTGCGAATAGTCAGCACCGGCCCGACCAGTGAAATAGGCGGCAGGACGATGTTGACCCGAAAGTCATTGAGCAGGCGTGCATCCATCATAGGAGACGATCTGTCCACTTTGCAGCCAGAGACCTCGGCGATGGCGTTGATGACTTCCATCAGGTGCTCCTCGTCGCGGAAGGGGGTAGGCACATCCTCGAGTCTGCCGCCCCGTTCCACGTAGACTCGGTCGGGGCCATCTACCATAATCTCTAGTACCTCTGGGTCGTTCAGCAGCGGCTCCAGGGGAGCCAACACTTTGGGGCGCTCTTGTGCAATCATTAGTTTGCCTCCTTAACTTGTGGGGGCCTATGCCCGGTTTGTTTACGCTTTCATTGTAGCACAAAGGCGGGCCAG
>CAYVPU010000240.1:1984-5255 GCA_964453885.1 uncultured Anaerolineae bacterium
TGGCCGCCTCGGTGCGGGAATTCACGCCCAGTTTGGAATAGATATTATCCAGGTGAAAGTTGACCGTGCGCGGGCTGATGAACAGCAGTCGGGCGATCTCTTTATTGCTTGATCCCTCGGTCAGCAGTTGGACCACCTCCATCTCGCGGGGTGTCAGCTCGACCGGCGCTTCGACGGCAAAGCTGATCGTTAGTTCAAGGCCGCCATGCGGGCCGAGGCCGGTCTCGACGGTGCCGCCCAGTTGTTCGATCCTCTGGCAGGCAGCGCACAGCGCCCCTTCAGCGGGGACCGTCGCCGTGATGCCGTTATCAGACAGGCTAAAGGTCAGTTGTTCGTCACGGCGATCCAGGCGGATGGTCACCTGGGAGGCATGGGCTTCACGGATAGCGCGATCCAGTACATCCTGCGCCGTGCGAAAGAGGACCAGTTCGATCTGGGGTGGCAGCCGTTCGGGCAGCCGTTCCAGGGCCAGGGTGATTTGCAGGCCGTGGGCGCGCATCGCCTGGCTGGCCAGGGCTTCCAGGGCTGGCTCCAGGCCCAGGGTCTCCAAGATGGTAGGATGCAGGTTGGTTTCCAGGTCTCGCACCTGTTGGAGTACCTGGCGGGCCAGGGTGGTTAGGACAGAGATGGCCGTGCGGGCGGTATAGTTTGCACTCAGGGCCTGCTCGTAGGCATTGGCCTGAGATAGAAGTAGATTGAGGGGTTCGACTACTCTGCTTTGCAGCAACCCGGCCAGGCGGCGGCGCTCCGCTTCTACCGCTGCCGCCGCGTCCTTCTGGGTCGTGCAAGTGAGCAGTTCAAGGGTCTCGTCGGGAGGCTGGCTCATGGCGCATCCTTTTCTAGCCGTAGGTTTGGGCGGCTTCCAAAAAGGCGGCGATGTTTTCCCAGGGGATGTCTGGCTCGTCAATGTCGTAGGCGGGGCAGAGGATGAGCCCGGCGCGGCCCAGGGTCTTGATGCGGTGCTTGACCTCTTGCCGGATCTCATCGGGGGTGGCAAAGCTAAAGGTGGTGTGGTGGCCCACCGTGCCCCACAGCGCCAGCCGGGGGCCGTATCGCTGCCGGATGCGGGCCGCGTCCATGTGATCCGGCTGGAGGGGGTTGATGGCGTTCACGCCGATCTCGATCAGGTCGCCGATGATCGGTTCAAAGTAGCCGTCGCTGTGAAAGAGGACGCGCAGGTCGGGCTTGATGGCCCGTGCGGCCTGGATGATCGTCGCCAGGCGCGGCTTGAAGAACTCGCGCCAGTGGGCTGGGCTGATCATCATCGTCCTGGGCATGCCCACGTCGTCGTCGAGGGCCAGCACGTCTACGCCGGCCCGGGCCAGCGCCTCGGCGTTGCGGCGGGCCATGTCGGCCAGCCGGTCGAGGAGAAAATGCGCCCAGTCGGGGCGCTCAATCAGGTCCAGCAAAAAGTTCTCCAGGCCGCGCAGCCGCCAGGCGGCCTCGAACAGCTCACCGCCCAGGTGGGGCAGGTTGCCGCCGGCGGCCTGGCCGCGCGCGTGTAGGTTCAATACCTGGCGGGCCAGTCCCGCGATGTTATAGGGCGCGCTGAGGTCGGGGAAGGGAAAGTCGCGCAGGTCGTCCAGCGAGCGGGCGCGGGCCAGGGGGTTGCGACGGTCGGGGGTTTCGGGGCGGTAATCCCAGCGGGCGTAGGTCGTCACCTGGGCGGCGGTGCCCAGGCGCGTGTCCGGCGAAAAAGGCCGGGCCAGGCGGCGCAGTTCATCCTCCTCTGGCGAAGGCGAGAACTCGACAAATTGCACGTCCACCAGATCGTCGCGGTACTGGCCTGGGGGGGCCAGCTTTTTTATTTCCACGCGATAGAAATTCAAAGCGCGAGGCACGCGGTCCGGCTCACCGCCGTCCATGGCGACCAACAACCGTTCGCGGGCGTTCATGGTTTTCTCCCCACCACTCTAAACCCATTCAAGGTTCTTACCTTGATACAAGCTACAATAAACCTGACTTGGCGCTATTCAACCAGCCCGCGTCCGATTGTATGTCGGTTTTATAAATGACCAGGTCGGCATCCCATTGTGCATCGGCAAAGTACACAATTTTATCCGCTTCGCTTTGAATGTCGGTATAGCACCAAATCGGGCTTTCAGTAGCCTCCCACTGACTTGTTGTTTCATAAACAATCAGGTCAGCTTCTGAACGGATATCCGTGACGAATACTTTTAGATGTGCTTCGGATGAAATATCTGTTTTGAATAATTTGGCCATTTGGTAGTCTCCTTGTCTAGTGTGGACCAACTTTTGTTTTCTGCGCCAAGCGGGGGTAGTCCAGGAAGGTCAGATCAGCATCGTTATGACTGGAATTATAGTCAGAACACGAGGGTTGTCAACTTTTTCTGCTTTGCGTCCCACGACCAACTTTTTATTATCCCTGGCCGGCCGTTTATCACCACCACAATTTGGCCTCCTGCGGATCATCATTTGAACCTTCTGCCAAATCTACTTGCTGAACAATCGTTGACGGCAAACGAATATCTCTCATCAACGCAGTGCTGCATCACCTCGTATGTCATTCTTCTGCTTCCGTAGAGGAAAAACTTTTTAAGAAATAGCAAGCCCGATTGATATCCTTCTCCGTCAAGACGATGCGCGTTAGTGTTTGTCACTAACAGTTCCTGCAGATTCAACTGATTTATCCCTATACGGTCCAGCTCTCCAAGGCACCCCATCAGCCTATCCTTCTGCTTCGGATACGACGGTACTTCTACAACAACGTACTCGAACATCTCTCTGGCCCGTTCGAGGTTCTCCAGTATCTTTTCGTCATAGTTCACCGCTGCGAGGTTGAACCGAATTTCCCCGATTCCGAGATCCCGGAGAACGCCGAGGTGCTCATCATCGGCGAGGATGCCATTGGTGTATACCCAAAAGTGCAATCCGGACTTGGCTCTCTGCATTTCAGATACGCAAACTTTTAGTTCAGAGAGGTATAACAGAGGCTCACCTCCGGTCAAAGAGACACCCTCCAGCTCGTCCTTGCGCCGATGGAAAGCCTTCAGAAGGGCCTGCCGGCCGTACTTTTCATCCTCATCGGGTGTGTCTGCTTGATAGGTGTGGAGAAAACAGAAGGGGCAATTGGCATTGCAGCGAAAGCCAACCTGAAAGGATATATGTGCCATACGCGTGCATATCTCACAGCCAGGGACAAGAGGGCCTGTACTTGCGGCTTGGTAAGTATCATGGAAACACAAGCCAGGGATGCTAGCTTGAAGACGCTCTATCTCTGCCAGCACATCCGCTTCTTTGCGGTTCAAGT
>CAYVPU010000241.1:0-5208 GCA_964453885.1 uncultured Anaerolineae bacterium
TACATCGTTCTCCTTGGCCCGCCAGCCTCGGGCAAGGGGACGCAGGCGACCAGGTTGCGCGAGACACTCGACTTGCCTCATGTGGCCAGCGGAGACCTCTTTCGGGAGAATCTCAAAAACGAAACCGAATTGGGGCTAAAGGCCAGGGTCTACATGGATCGCGGCGAGTTGGTGCCCGACGATGTGACCATTGCCATGGTCATGGATCGATTGAGCCGGTCCGATTGCACGAGCGGCGCGCTGCTCGATGGCTTTCCGCGCACCATTGCCCAGGCAGAAGCCCTGGACGAGGCACTGGCCGCTCACGGGCACAAGATCAGCCTGGTGCCAAGCATCGTCGTGCCCGACGCTGTGCTGGTCGAACGGGTGAGTGGTCGCCGATTGTGCCGCGTGTGCGGCGAGGCGTATCACGTTCGTTTTAACCCACCCAAGCAGCCGGGGGTGTGCGACAAAGACGGCGGCGAGTTGTATCAGCGCGACGACGACAACCCCGAGACGGTTCGCCAGCGGCTTCAAGTCTATTGGCAGCAGACCAGCCCGCTCATTGATCGCTATCGCAATCAGGGGGTACTGGTGGAGGTAAACGGCGACCAATCTATAGACGCTGTTGCCGCCGATCTGCGCGCTGCCGTCGTCGGCGATTGAAGGACGGAGGAATGGAAACATGCTGGAAAAAATAGATCTGACCAAGAGGCTGTCCAAGCAAGAATACAAAACGCGGATGCCTCACCTGCGCGACCGGCTGTACGATTTGCAAAAAGCGTGCTGGGATGCCAAAATCCCCAGCGTGATCCTCTTTGAGGGCTGGGATGCCGCAGGCAAGGGGACGTCCATCAACCTGCTCACGCAGCGGATCGATCCACGGGGCTTCAAGCTGTATGCCATCCAGGCGCCACGTACGTTCGAGACCCACATGCCCTGGCTGTGGCGCTTCTGGCTCAAGTTGCCCAACTATGGCGAGATGGCTATTTTCGACCGCAGTTGGTATGGCCGGGTGTTGGTCGAGCGAGTAGAGGGGTTCACGCCGGAGGAACAGTGGCGCAAGGGCTATCGGGACATTGTGGATTTTGAACGTGCCATCGCCGACGATGGTTACGTGGTGATCAAATTTTACGTGCACATCAGCAAAAAAGAGCAGGCGCAGCGTTTCAAACAGTTGGAAAAGGACCCTCTTAAAAGCTGGCAAGTCCAGACAGAAGACTGGGAGCATCATCGCAAGTACGACGAGTACGTGGTGGCCATCGAGGAAATGCTGGAGCGCACCGATACCGAGTGGGGTCCGTGGACGATTGTCGAAGCGACCGACCGCCGTTGGGCGCGGGTCAAGATGTTCGAGACAATCATCCGTCGCCTGGAAGAGGCCCTGCAGGAACGCGGCGTGCCGTTGCTGGAATGGCCCAGCGATGAGGTGGAAAAAAAGGACGTCGAACTTCGGGCCGAGCTGGACGCCGAGGCAGAACTTCGCGCCGAGCCGGATATCCAGGACAGGGAGGAGTAGCCATGCTGGAAACAATAGACCTGAGCCAGAGCCTGACGCGAGAGGAGTACGTCACCGACCTAATCCGTTACCAGTTGCAATTGCGGCAACTGGCCTTTCAGCTTTACGAGCACAAGCGAACGCTCGTGATGGTGTACGAGGGCTGGGACGCCGGGGGCAAGGGGGGTAACATCAAGCGCGTCACCGAAAAGCTGGACCCGCGTGGCTACGAAGTTCTTCCCATTGCCGCTCCCACGGGTGAAGACAAGACCCATCATTACCTGTGGCGGTTTTGGCGCCGGCTCAAACCGCCAGACGAAAAGCAGATCCTTATCCTTGACCGCAGTTGGTATGGGCGGGTCATGGTGGAGCGGTTGGAGGGTTTTTGTACCAAAGAGGAATGGAAACGTGCCTACCGCGAGATCAACGAGTTTGAACGCCAGTTGGTGGACTTTGGCATGATCGTGGCCAAGTTTTGGATCCACATCAGCCAGGATGAGCAGTTGCGTCGCTTTGAGGCCCGTCAAGATACTCCTTACAAGGCATGGAAGCTGACCGACGAGGACTGGCGCAACCGCGAAAAATGGGATCAATACAAAGCGGCCGTGGAGGATATGCTGCTTAGAACCAGCACTCTCACCGCGCCGTGGACGATCGTAGAGGGCAACGACAAGTGGTTCGCCCGGGTAAAAACCCTGCGCACTCTTGTTGAATTGCTGAGCCAGGAGCTCAACTATCAATCGCCAGAGCCCCCTATCAGGGGCGCCGAAGCCAAGAAAGGAGAAGGTGACGTGGCTAAGAAGGGCAAGAAAGAGAAGAAGGGAAAAAAGAAGGACGGCAAGGGCAAGAAGAAAAAGAAGAAATAGCGGTGGTGTCATTTTGCCGCAACATGATCCAGCACTGCGCTCCAGGCGATCAAAGCCAGGAGCGCGGTTCGTGTAACGCTCAGTTACTCTCCGTCTGAGCCTTTTTCCCTTGCCGCACCACATCCAGATTGCGCCCTTGCAGGATCATCTGCGCAAAGACCTCTGGCAGTTCGTGCTCGCGGATAGCAGCGACTGCCTTCTCTACATCGTATTCTATCCGGTAGTGACGTACCCGGATCTGTTCCGAGCTGATCTGTAAAATGGCATAGCAGGCGCGGGGGTCGCCGTCGTCGGGTCGCCCGACGCTGCCGGTGTTGATAAACCATACACCGTCTACCTGCCGCGCAAAGGGTTGGTGCGAATGGCCGAAAATGATCACATCGGCCTTGGCCATCTGTGCCAATTTGCGCAGGCGCTTTTCCGGGGTGTCGGGGGTGAGATGTTCCTCGTTCGAGGCAGGGCTGCCATGCGTCAGCAGAATGCGCTTGCCTTTCACCTTCATCCGCATCTCTTGGCACAGGAAACGCAAATATTTGCGGTTCTTTTTGGAAAGGCTGTCGTAGGCCCACTTGAAGGCAAGGTACTTTCCCCGCTGCTTTTTCTTGCGCCACTTGTCCTTCTTTTTTCTGAACTGCAGCACCTTGAGGTCATAGTTGCCGGCGATGCTTAACACATTCTCTTCCCGGAGGCGGTGCACGACTTTATTGGGGAAGGCCCCGTACCCCACAAAGTCCCCAACGTTCCAGATCGCTTCGACGCCTTGCTCGTGGGCGTGGGCCAGCACCGCCTCCAGCGCTGGCAGGTTGGCGTGTACGTCCCCAATCAATGCCACTTTCATGCTTTGCCCCTCTCAACGTCGTTCGCCAGGGGTCTTTGACCGAGGCGAGGCGGATCTCGTTTACAGACCTTCGTCCAACGCAATCGCCTGGTTGACCCTCTCACTCTTCGTCATTCCACAGCCCTCGATGTTCTATCATCCACAACTGCGAATTCAACTCCGGCTCGCCATCCTGGGGATGCACCCGCTCATAACTGCCATCGGCTAACAGCCGCCGCGCCTGCAAGTTGTCTTTCAAGTGGACACGCAGGATGTGCTCGTACAACGACTCCCGCAGGTCCGGGTCTTCCACGGGGAACAGTTGTTCCACCCGGCGGTTGAGGTTGCGAGGCATCAGGTCGGCACTGCCCAGCAGGATCTCTTCTTCGCCACCGTTGCGGAAGAAAAAGATGCGAGGGTGTTCCAGAAAGCGACCCACGATAGAGGTGACGGTGATGTTCTCGCTGACCCCCGGCACACCTGGCCGCAGACAGCAGATGCCCCGCACCTGCAAGTCCACCTTTACCCCCGCTTGCGAGGCCCGGTAGAGTGCCTGGATGCATCTTTTGTCCACCAGGGAATTCATCTTGAAAGCCAGATAGCCGTCTCCGTTCTGCTGGTGCCGCTTTATCTCGCGCTCAATGCGATTCAGGATTTGCTGTCGCATTGTCCCTGGGGCCACCAATAGCTTGCGGTACTCCTGCTTGAGGGAATAACCGGTCAGGGAGTTGAACAGGTCGGACACATCGGCGCCAATGTCCGGGTCACTGGTAAAGTAGCCGATGTCCGTGTAAAGGCGGGAGGTGACGTCATTGTAGTTGCCTGTGCCCATGTGGATGTAACGGGTGATGCCGTCTCCCTCTCGGCGTACCACCATGAGGAGCTTGGTGTGTGTCTTGAGGCCCACCAGGCCATAGACCACGTGTACCCCTGCCTGCTCCAGCGCCCGAGCCCACACGATGTTGTTCTCCTCGTCGAAACGCGCCTTTAGCTCCACCAGCACGGCCACCTGCTTCCCGTTCTCGCGGGCTTTCATCAGCGCCGCCACGACCGGCGAATTCGGGCCGACCCGGTACAGCGTCTGCTTGATAGCTAACACGTCGGGGTCTCGCGCCGCCGCGTGGAGGAAATCCACTACCGGGGTAAAGCTGTCGTAGGGGTGGTAGAGCAGAATGTTGTGCTGCTTGATCACAGAAAAGATGTTATCTTCAGTGGTCAGAGGTGGGGGCACCGCTGGCAAGAAGGGAGGATCCTTCAGGTCAGGGCGATTGATGTTTGTTAGTTCGATGAGATCCGCCATGCCGACGGGCGCATCCCTCGTATAGATCTGGTAGGGGGCCAGGCCCAGGTTGCTGACCAGGATGTCGCGGATCCGCTTCGGCACGGCAGTATCAATTTCCAGTCGCACTGCGGACCCAAAGTGTCGCATCCGCACACTCTCTTCAATGGCCAGCAACAAGTCTGCCGCTTCGTCCTCTTCGATTTCCGGGTCTGCATCGCGGGTGATGCGGAAGGGATAGGCCGCCACGATCTCTATCCCGGGAAAAAGTATATCCAGGTTGGCGGCCACGACTTGTTCCAGCCACACGAAATTGGTGGGCATCTCTTCCACCAACCCCAGACTCTCGTAAATTTCGGCTTTCTCCTCGCTGGGGATGCGGAGCAGGCGGGGGAACATGCTGGGCACTTTTAGACGGGCAAACCGCTCGCCATGCCGTGGATCGTTGATCACTACCGCCAGGTTGATGCTCAGATTCGAGATGTGGGGAAAGGGATGGCCCGGGTCGAAGGCCAACGGTGTGAGGGCCGGAAAGATCTCGCGCTCAAAGTAACGGCGCAGCAGCTTGCGCTGCTTGCGCTTCAGTTCGGCATAACCAAGCACCTTGATCCCGGCCTCGTGCAATTTGGGCAACAGGTCTTTCTGCCAGCAGTCCAGGTGCCTGGCCAACTGGGGTAGCAACTGCTGGCGGATGGCGGTCAGTTGCTCGGCCGCCGTCATGCCGTCAGGAGGGGTTTCCAATACCTCGGCGGCCAATTGGCGGCGCAAA
>CAYVPU010000242.1:0-5207 GCA_964453885.1 uncultured Anaerolineae bacterium
CGCCTGGAGATACCAGAGAGCGGCCATTGGGCCTTGGGCACCGAGGCATTGTCCGCCACCTGGCTTTCCCTCGACGGTCGGGAGGTGTTGGCCAACACCCAGATCAACGATTACCAACAGATCGAGTTGGACCTGTCGGCTGGCTGGTATGACATCACGCTCCGCTACCTCGACGCTGGCGATCACTCGCACATCTATCTCTATTGGCAGCCGCCAGAGAAGGAGCGCGAACTAGTCCCCACGCAGTATCTTTTCCCGCCCTCCGAAGGGACGTGGGAATAGATTGCGGATTGCGCACTTGGCAGGTAAAGGGTTATGGTGAGAGCGGAGGGGATAAAGCAAGAGAGGCGTCGGCAGTGGTTGGTGATCTTTGCCCTGACGTTGGCGGGTCTAGGTCAGTATCTGTTGACATTGGACCTTTGGGGTGCGGGGCTGGCGGTGTTTGCGATAGCCGTGCCGATGTTGGTAATCGTCTTGGCCAGACGGTCATCGGAGGCCTCACCCCGGCAGGAACCGAGCCTGCGTTGGCGGTGGAGTCGTACCCGCCTTGGATTGGCAGTGTTAGCAACGGGGTGCAACGTTGGCGCGCTGTACTTTCTTTGGCAGGATAATACCAGCGGCCAGGGTCTCTTGTTCTGGCTGGTCAGCCTGGGATTGATGGCGCTGGCTGCTCCTTCCTCGTCGTGCAACACACATCACCTTTCACGCCGCGTCGAGATAGCCCTTGTCGTCCTTGTGCTGCTGCTGGCTGTCTTTCTGCGGCTCTACCGCATCCACGATCTGCCGCCCGGCGTCTTTATTGACGAGACCAACGCCGCGATAGACGCTCTCAAGATCCTGGATGGCGAGCGCATCTCCCCCTTTGCCACGGGCTGGTTCGAGACGCCTACGCTTTATGCCTATTACATGGCCGGGCTGTTCCGCCTGCTGGGCGTCAGTTTCTTTGCCCTCAAACTGGCTTCTGTCCTGCCCGGCCTTCTCACGGTGGGAAGCCTTTACCCCCTGGCCCGCCGTGCTTTTGGCTCCCTGCCGGCGATGTGTAGCCTCTTTTTGTTGGTCACGGCTCGCTGGCACGTCCACATGAGCCGCTGGGGCTGGAATGAGTTAATGCCACCGCTGTTTCAGGTACTCGTTGCCTATCTGTTGCTACGTGGCCTCGAGACAAAGCGACCCCGCGATTTTGTGCTGGCCGGCCTGGCCCTGGGCCTGGGCCAGTACACCTATATGGCCGCTCGCCTCATCCCGGTGATGATCTCTTTGTTTATCCTGCACCAGGTCCTCACCGTGCGCGGTTTTGTGCGCCGCCACGGGGTGAATCTGCTCCTTCTGGCGCTGGTCGCTCTGATGGCCTTTGCCCCGCTGGGCTTGACTTATTTCAAGGACCCTTTTCTCTTGACTAACCGTGCTCGACAGGTGAGCATCCTCAATGACTTGGAGGCTGCTGAGGGCCTCCAGCCACTGTGGGACAATCTGGCAAAGCATCTGCTCATGTTCAATTATCGGGGTGACGCCAATCCCCGCCACAACCTGCCCCGGGCGCCGATGCTCGATCCCTTCATCGGTGCGCTTTTGCTGCCCGCGACTGGCTATGCCCTCTACCGCTGCCGCGACCGGCGCTATGCGCTGCTGCTTCTTTGGATGGCCGTCACATTGCTGGGCGGGGTGCTCTCAATGGCAAAGGAAGCGCCTCAGGGGTACCGCACCCTGGGCGTGCTACCGGCCGTTGCCCTCCTGGTCGGCGACCTGCTGGCGCGCCTCTGGAGGCGGCTGGCACAACCGGGCGGGCGAGTCTGGCGTGGCGTGGTCGCAGTTGGTGGGATCGCCTGCCTGACATTGAGCGGCTATCACAACGTCCACACCTATTTTGTTACCTACGCCGGGGATCACCGCACCTTCTGGGGGTTCACGCCCATGGAGACCGGCGTCGCTCGCACGGCATCGGCCGCTCTGGATACCCACGACGTGTACGTCGTGCCCAAGCTGGTGTATTTTTCCTCGCTGCGCTTCGCCACCTACCGGCGACCGGACCAGGGCGGTGGTGGGCTGAGGCAGCCTCCGTATCACACCTTTTTGCCGACAAGAGATCTGCCCCTTCGGAGCCCTTGGTCCTTTGGTCCTTCGGCCCAAGGACGAAGGGCAAAGGGCTCAGGACAGGCTCTTCCCGCTCCGTCCGATCGGGATGTGCTGATCATCCTGGAGACGCAATACCTCAGCTTGTTACCTTTCATCGGTCATTACTACCCCGAGATGGAGACGCGCCTGCACAGTGCGCCCGACGGCCAACCACTCTACGTTACGGTAGAGATCTCCCGCCGGATGCTGCCGGCCCCAACGACAGACCCGCCGCCGGGCCAGGGATTGCTGGGCAGCTACTTCCGGGGCGAAACCTGGCAAGGTGAACCAGTGATGCAACGAGTAGACCCGCTGTTGCTGTTCCACTGGTACGGCAATGATCCACTGCCCAACCGGTTCAGCGTCCGCTGGGAAGGCGAGATTCTTTTGCCTGAGGACGGCTTTTATTTCTTTGCCCTCGCCAGCGACGACGGCGTCCGTCTCTGGCTGGACGACGAGGTAGTAGGTGAATCCTTGCGCCCGGATGCCTCCAACGTCGTCGAGGCATATCTGGAGCTGGAAGCCGGGCCACACCCCATCCGCGTCGAGTATTTTCAGCGCAGCGGCGCCAAGCTCGTCGAGTTCCGCTGGGTGCGGTCTGGCGCATCCCTGGAGCTGGTGCCACCGGAGGCCCTCCGGCCCTCGGCTGGAGCGACGAGCCTGCCAGCCCATTGACGGGGTGTCGGTTCCGATGTATACTATCAACGAGTATTTGGTCGAAACACTCAAAGCACCGTGCTGGACACGGTACAGTGCACCGTACCCTGTGTCCCTGGGCCACAGGACCAGGGGCTGGACACGGTACAGTGCGCGGCCACGAGCTTGTGATGCCAATGCCTGGCGCGATTCGACGCGAACGACGCATAGTGAGCAGAGCACATTCCTTGTTGGTTGGCCTGCTTCTGGCTGGCCTCGGCCAGTTTTTTTTAAGCCAGGATGCACTCCAGACAGGGCTGATTCTGTACGCCGTCAGCCTGCCCCTGGCTGTCTACGGGATGCTGGCTGAGGAGCCTCGGCGGGCACCTGACACAGCAGCAAATGAGTCTGGCCCACGCATCCTCCGTTCCCAGCCAGTTGGCGTGGTGTTGGGCGCGGTCGCCCTCCTGAGCGAGGGTGTCCTCTTATTCCTGCAGCGACAAGGAGTTTTAGAATCGGCCGCGATTTGGCCCTGGTGCTTTGTCTGCTGGGGACTCTTTGGGCTGGGTGTCCTGTTTTACGAAGGCCTGCCTCGTCGCTGGCCGCGGGTAGGGCGCTGGGAATTGCTGGCTCTAGTTGGCATCCTGCTCCTGGCGGCGGTCACTCGCATCTATGCTCTGGATAGTCTGCCCTACGGCATGTGGGGCGACGAGGCCAACGATGGCCTCGAGACCCTCAGGATTTTGGGCGGCGAGGTGCCGACACCCTTTGGCACCGGTTGGGTTGGCAACCCGTTGATGCACCAGTGGGTCAATGCCCTGTTCTTCCTCGTTTTTGGTCCAACGGCCTTTGCCCTGCGGTTGGTTGCGGCGATGGCCGGGATCATCTGCATCTTTCTGACCTACGTTCTGGGCCGACAGCTCTGGAATCGTCACCTGGGCCTCATCGCAGCGTTCCTGCTCGCCACCTCCCGCTGGCACATTCACCGCTCGCGTTTCGACAGCGTGGTCATCCAGGGGATGCCCTTTCAATTGCTGTCATTCATCTTTCTCTTTCGTGCTCTGCGCACCCGGCGACTGGGCGACTTTGCCTGGTGTGGCCTGGCCTGTGGCCTGACCCTTCATTTCTACTTTGCCCTGCGCATCGTTCCTATTCTCATCATCATTCTTTTGTTGTACGAGGCCATCCCCCATCCCGTTCGTTTTGTCCGGCGCTATGGGCCAGGCTGCCTGATCGCCGCCCTTGCTGCCGTCCTTGTCTTTGCTCCGTTGGGTTTCTTTTTCCTCGATAACCCTCATGTCTTTTTTGGTCGGGCCAATAGTGTGTTCATCTTTACCAGCCAATCCCACTTTCGGTCGCGGTTTCCCGACATTGAGCCCACCATTTGGAACATAGTGCGCGTTCAGGCCCCGGCAACGGCCCTGATGTTTAACTATCGGGGCGACGGCAACGCCGTTTTCAACTGGGCCAGCAAGCCTATGCTTGATGCTCTGACCGGCGTGCTGTTCGTCCTGGGGGTGGCCTACGCTGCCTGGCGATGGCGGCGCCGGCGGAACTTTTTTCTGCTGGCCTGGCTGGTTCTCACCTTGACCCTGGGCAGTGTGTTGACGATTGACGCGCCTCACTCGGTGCGGACGAGCGGAGTGATTCCTGCCGTGGCGCTTCTGGCCGCATTAGCTGTCAATCGGCTGTGGGTTCGGCTGTCTGGAAGCGTGTCGCGCGGCTGGCGTCACGTTCTGGCCGGTGATCTGGTGTTCTGCTTGGCCCTCATAGTCTGTGTTAACGTCCGGCAGCACTTTGTTGATTTTATGGGCAGCCCCGCAACCTGGTACAGCTTTGGCGGTCTCGCCACAAAGATGGGGCATTATATGCGCCCTTTTACAGACGAGTACCGCTTTCACTTTCTGGGGTCGCCTCACACTCACGTGAGCAAGTATGTCCTTCGCTTCATCGCCAGCCCCTTCGAGAGTAGTAACCTGGATTCGTCTACGGAGGTGGCGCCCCTTTGGAGTCTTGCCGGTCGTGGCGTGATCTATTGGATGCGCGACAGGGAACTGCTACCCTTTGTTCAGAGCCATTGTCCGCAGGGCGAAGTGATCCTCTTTCGGGACCCCTGGGGCAAACCACTGTTTTGGACCTACCGGGTCGAGGCCAAAGAGATGGCGGCTTGTCAGGGATTGCTTGGCCGCTATTACGCAGGCTCGGATTGGCGTGGAGACCCCGTTCTGGAGCGGGTGGATGCTCCACTGGCTTTCGAGTGGCAGTCGGGCGGGCCTTTCTCCGTTGAGTGGCAGGGTACCCTGTTGAGCGACGGTGAATACTCTGCCCTGGCCCTGATAACGGACGCCTGGGGAGCCCTGGAACTCGACGGCGAGAAGCTGATCGAGGGTAAAGGCGGAGGACAGGTGCAAGTCAGTTTGGCCCAGGGGCTCCACCGGCTGACGGTTCGCGCCGCCTTT
>CAYVPU010000243.1:0-1614 GCA_964453885.1 uncultured Anaerolineae bacterium
GCCTCGGGCCAGCGCTCGCGCAGCCGCCAGGTGGCCTCGACGCCGTCCATGCCGGGCATGCGCACATCCATCAGCACCACATCGGGCTGGAGTTTTTCGTAGGCCTCCAGGCCCGCCTGCCCGTCCTCGGCCTCGCCCACCACCTTCAGGTCCGGCTCCAGTTCCAGCAGGATGCGCAACCCCTCGCGCATCAGCCGTTGATCGTCCACCAGCAGGATACGGATCGACTCAGGCATTGGTTTCCTCCGTCGAGCCTCGCACGACCACCACCAAGGTGAGGTCATCAAACTGGGGGGCATGGCCCACGAATTCGTGAACCTCCGCCAGCAGGGCCTCCTGCATGTCCTGGGCCGACGCACTCCTCCGGTTGGCCTGTGCCGCTTTTAGCAGCCGCTCCTCTCCAAAGAATTCCTCCCGCACATTCTGCGCCTCGGTGAGGCCGTCGGTATAGAGCACCAACACGTCGCCAGGAGCAAACTGAACAGTGTCCTGTCCCCAGGTCGTTTCTTTGTGTATGCCCAGCGGCATACCCGTCTTTCTCAGCGCCTGAATCACGTTCCCCTTTTGAGCGCCAAGGAGATATGGTGGGTTATGGCCCGCGTTGCAATAGGTCAGCGTGGCGGTGACGGGATCGAGGATCCCGTAAAAGACGGTGACAAACATGTCGGTGTGGGTGTCTGACACGATACGGTCGTTGGCTGTGCTGAGCGCCAACTCTGGCTGGGTAGCATATTCGACGGCGAAGGTGCGGATGAGCGTACGTATCGAGGTCATATATAAGGCGGCCCCTGCCCCCTTGTCGGCCACGTCCGCGACCACGATGCCCAATCGCCCGTTGGGCAGCGGGATAAAGTCGTAGAAATCGCCCGAGGTTTCTCGGGCCGGTTCCAACTTGGCCGCCAGTTGCCAGCCTGGAATGTGCGGCACTTTCTCGGGGAAAAAGCCTTCCTGGATCCTTCCGGCTATGGCCAACTCTCTCGCGCGCATGGCCGCTTGGGTGCGATCGCTGACCCCCATCTTTTGCAAGATGCTGGTGACATGTTTCTCGATCGTCCCTTCGGATAGACTGAGCCGCGCCGCAATTTCGCGGTTGTTCAGGCCCTGGGCCAGCAGCCGTAACACCTCCTGCTCGCGCTCCGAGAGAGGCTCCGACAGGTCCTTTTCCGGCCCCCGTGCGGATGGGGCCAACTGGGCGAACTCGGCCAACAACTTGCGGGTCACCCACGGCTCGATGGGTGTGCCTCCCACATTCACAGTACGCACCGCTTCCGCCAGTTCTGACCCTGACACGCCTTTGAGCAGGTAGCCCTGCGCGCCTGCTCGCAGTCCCTCAAAGACGTACTCGTCGTCATCAAAGGTGGTCAGAATGATGACGCGGGCCTCCGGCCAGCGCTCGCGCAGCCGCCGCGTGGCCTCGACGCCGTCCATGCCGGGCATGCGCACGTCCATCAGCACCACGTCGGGCTGGAGATTTTCGTAGGTCTCCAGGCCCGCCTGCCCGTCCTCGGCCTCGCCCACCACCTTCAGGTCGGCTTCCAGTTCCAGCAGGATGCGCAGTCCCTCGCGCATCAGCCGTTGGTCGTCCACCAGCAGGATACGGATCGGGTCAGCCAT
>CAYVPU010000243.1:1714-5205 GCA_964453885.1 uncultured Anaerolineae bacterium
TCTCCTGGCAGCGGCAGGCGGAAGGAGAGCTGCGTCCCGCCGCCCGGTCTGGGTTCCAGGTGCAATTCGCCACCCAGTTGCTCTGACCGCTCACGCAGGCCGCGCAGTCCAAAGGCCACCTGGTCGGCACTGAGGGAGACCCCCCTTCCGTCGTCGCTGACCAGGAGCGTGACCGCATCGTCGTGGACGTTCAATACCAGCCAAACCTGGCTGGCCTCCGCGTGCTTCTGGACGTTGGTCAGCGCCTCCTGCGCCGCCCGGTAGAGGGCCAGCCGGTGGGCGTCGGGCAGGTCCGGCCTCTCCTCGGGCAGCACCTGGTGGACCGTGAGGCCGGTGGCTTGCTCAAAGTGGCTGACCAGCCGCTTCAAGGAACTGCGCAGTCGGAGATCGGCCTCAATAGGCATCCGCAAAGTAGTCACGGTGTTCCGCAGTTCGCTTAATGCTTCGCGCACCTGCTCGCGAACCGTGCCGACCATACCGGCGGCCTTCTCTGGGTCCTGGGGGATGAGGCGCTGTGCGCCTTCCAGTTGCACCGCTGCCACGGTCAGGCGGTGGCCCAGCGTGTCGTGCATTTCGCGGGCCAGGCGGTTGCGTTCCTCGACGACGACCAGTTCCTCGATGCGAGCGGCGTATTCCTGCAGTTGGCGGTGGGCTTCCTGGAGTTCGGCGAGTAGCGTCTGGCTCTCGCGGCGGGCTGTATTGGCGCGGACTATGGCGCCGGCAAAGGCACCAATGAACGCATACAACACACCATAGAGGAATAGTGCAATCAGGCCTTCACCCAGGTTTACGCCAATGGCAAAGGACGCAGCAGTCACGACAGTATAGGCGGCAGTCCAGTAGGCGCCCAGGCGCACCGACAGGCTCAGGATCCCCCATGTGATTGGAGTCATGTAGAGGGCGGGATACATCGTCCAGCCTGGCTGCAGGAACATCAAAGCGGCCACCAGAACCCCATGCACGCCCAGGTAGAGGTGGAAGATCCAGCTTGGGCTTCCCGCTTTGGGCACGCGGATCTGGACAATGGCTATCGCCGCCAGCAGGATGACGACGACCCAGCGCAACGTGACCGTAGCGGGAGGATTGAACCTCAGCCCAACAATGCCTGCCGCTACCAGGATGACATAGCTGGTAACCAGGAATCCGATGTTTTCCCGCCGGGTGGTCATCTCTTGGGTCATGGGGGCATTATACCGGGTTTTGGGGGTTCGGGCAAACGAGTGAAACGTGATGCGTGAAACGTAAAGAGTGGAGCGTAACGAGTGAATCCATCACGCTTGACGTTTCACGTTTCACAGACCACGCTTTCAACAACCCCCAACAAGCCAAGGCCTGGCAGCGACAGCACGACAAAGGACGGCAGACCCAGACGCTTCCAGAAAGGAGCCGGGTCGAGACCGTTGGCGCGGGTCACAAAGAGCGTCAGTACCGTGCCGTGGCTAACGAGGGCCAGGTTACCGCTGGGGTGTTGCTCAACCACAGCAGCGATTGCGCTGGCGAACCTCGCGTGGGCCTGGTCGGCGGTCTCGTTGCCCAAGATCAATTCCCCCGGACGCTCGAACAGGTGAACGACCTGCGCCTCGAATTGCTCCCTGGTTGAGAATAAACCCGCCTTCGGCCTTTCGTGCTCGTGCAGGCCGGGAGCAGTCGCGAAGGGGATGCCCAGAATGTCGGCGGCGATCTGCCCGGTTTCGACGGCCTTGGGTTCCAGGCTGGCGACGATCATGGTCGGCTTGTAGCCCGCCAAACGTTGGGCCAGCGGCTCGCACCGGTGCTGCCCCTCATCTGACAGGCGCCATTGGCTGGCGCGAACATCCGGCTCCATCTCCGGTAGCGAATGCCTGACGAGAACGAGCTTGCGTTTCACCGGCTCAGACATCACCACCCCTTTTCAAGGCGTATTCGCTCCGCCAGCTCCAGGCTCATGCGCGTCCAGGGCGGCGTCTCGGGGTGGGCGATGGCCTCGCGAGCCGTCATCCAGCGGACGGCCGCGACCTCGGCGGGGTCGGCGGCGACCGCCGTGCCCGCCCTGTAGCAGCAGAGGAACACCACGTCCACCACCGGGTCGCCCTCGGCGACGAAGGCGCTGCTTCGGACGTAGACCATCTCGTCGTGAACCTCCAGGCCCACCTCTTCGGCGATCTCGCGGCGGAGCGTCTCTTCGAGGATGTCGTCCAGGTTGCCGGCTCCTTCGACCTTCCCACCCGGAAAGCTTAGGCCACCTGGAGCATACTCCTCTTCGCTGCGGACAATCATCAGGTATTGGCCGTCCTTGACGACGGCTCCCTCGACGTTGACGATATACTTGTCGGCAATCATGATTCTCTCCAAAGACCTGACACAGGGCATTCCTAAAGTCCGCTTCTTTACCACGGAGACACGGAGAGCACTGAGAAAAAGAGAAAAAAGCCTGTAAAAACTCCGTGTCCTCAGTGTCTCCGTGGTAAGATTCCCGACTTTAGGATTCCTCGGCCTTGCCAAAGAGTTGTCGCTTGTCGAGCCACGGCTTGATGAGCAGGAACACGCCCAGAATGATAAGCAGGAACGCACCCTCGATGGCTTCCAGCCCTAGCAACTGCAGGATGCCGCCCAACAGCGAGATGATGCCCAGGAACGTGGTGAATCCGCTCATCTTGATCTTTAAAAAATAGCGCGCGGCGTTCAGTCCCAGCATGATGACGCCGACGCCGATCGACCAAAAACCCTTGGCCACTACCGTATGGGGCACGAGCATGAACCCGCCCAGCATGATCAGGAACAATCCCCAGCCCATCATCTCCAGACGGTTGTTTAGAGCCACCTTCTCCTCATCTTGAACGTATTCTGGCTGCGTCTCTTGAACGGTCCTTTGGGTTCCGCCTCTGGCTGTGAGGAGCAGCGCCAGGCCGATGATCCCCAGGATGATCGGTGGCACATAGGGCCTATTGACATCATCCACCATGAACATTAGCTTGTCGGCAGGCAATACAAAGTTCAGCACGGCAAGCAGCGCCGCCAGGGCTAGACAAATGATCCCCCAGATTAGTCGTGACTTGTTCATTTTTTGCCTCCCTATCATTTTAGATGTGGCCTCCGCGATAGCGCAAATGGATCGCGGAGGCCCGTGGTTGTCCGTTACTCAAATCGGAAGCGCCACACCGCGATCCCAAAGAACACGGCGGCAAAACCGACCAGCATCAGGATGTTGGGCGCGGTCTGTGCCAGCGTCCAGTTGTCGGCCACCAGCCCCATAAAGCCCTCGATACCCCAGGCATTGGGCGTCAGCCGGGACAGGATGCCCATAAAGCCCTCGGCACGGAAGAGGGGGAAGATGCTACCGCCCAGGGCCAGCAGGATGAAGCCGAGGACCTGGCCCAGCCGGTCGGCCTGCTTGCTGGTGCGGCACAGGGCGCCGAGTAGCATGCCCAATGAGGCCGAGGCCAGGGCCAGGGCCAGCGTCAGCAGCAGCAGGGCCAGCGGCGACTCGCCCAATGACATCTTGAACAGGGCAA
>CAYVPU010000244.1:0-5175 GCA_964453885.1 uncultured Anaerolineae bacterium
TGAACACGAGATCAATAGAGGACTCGCGCTCAGAATTAGAGTCAGCAGAACCAGTCGAGATTTCATCTCATACTTTTTGCACTTTCCAACGCCCTTGCCGAAAGCGCAACCCCATCAGCGTGGCCTGCAAGATCCAGCCCAGAGCCAAAGCAAGCCAGATCCCATCCGCTTTGAGGCCAGCCGACCGCGAGAGCAGGTATGCCAGGGGAACCTGGATGAGCCACGATGCAACGAGATTGATGATCATTGGCGAGAGTGTATCGCCTGCCCCCGCTTGAGCCGCGTCAAACACGGCGTTCACCATGAATCCCAAATAGCCGATGCTGAGCGCCCGGATCACGTGTACACCTATTGAAATCGTCTCTGCATCGCGGCTGAATAGCACCATAACCTGTGGAGCTAAAAGCACCAGCAGTCCAATAATGCCCCCACTAACCAGTGCCGCAGCGCGGGCGATGAGACTGACCGAACGGGCAGCGCGTTCAGGTTGCATCGCGCCCAGGTTCTGACCCACCATGGCCGGTACAGCACGGGACAACCCCATGCTCGGAATCAGAGCAAAGCCAAAGATGCGACTGACAACCACCCACGCGGCCAACGTCGGCGCACCATACCAGGAGACAAGACGGGTAAGCAGCGACATCGCCAGGTTGGGTGCGCCGCGTTGTAGAACGGCAGGCAACGAGACGTGCAGGATGCGCCCCATCATCGGAAAATCCAGCCGCAGGTTTCGCACATCCAGGCGCACCGGCGCTCGACCGGTGACGAGGATGGCTAACCCCCAGAGCATCCCGACTGCATTTGAGCCGATCAACGCCAGCGCAGCCCCCTCCAAGCCCATCCAATTTACCAGCAGTGGTTCTGCTACGAGCAGCGTTCCCGTGCTGAGCGCCGTCATGCCCAGCATCACCTGCGGAGCGCCGGCAGCGTTGAGCATAGACCCAACGCTGGGCACCATCTCCATCGCGATCAGGCCGGCAAAGATGATGCGCGCGTAGCGCACAGCCAGGGGCAGCGTGACCGCATCGGCGCCGGCAAGCACCATCAATGGCTGAACAAAAAACATGCCCAGGATCCCCAGGCTGCCGGAAGCCACGAGCATCAGAATGACGGCCTGGAGCGCTGCCAGGTTGGCCTTGTCCTGGTCTTTGGCCCCGACGAAACGGGATACCACTGCCCCACTGCCGAGGCTCAACGCCATCAGGAGGCTGATCATCGTAAAGCGTACTGACATGGTGAGCCCTGCCGCGGCCTGTGCATCAGGACCGAGCTGGCCCAGCCAGATGGTGTCATAGATGTTGGGCAACAAAAAGAACATCTGGCTGATGGTAATGGGCCAGGTCAGGTCCCAGATGTTGCGGGCCAGACTGCCCTGCGTGATGTCACGCTGATGGCCGAGTTTCATATCCCGTCAACTGTTCCAGTTGGTCCACCATGCCAGGCAATACGTTAAAAGTCACCTCGACAGCCTGTGGCGTGGTCAGATCCACACGTATCATCTCAATCTTTAAATTCCAGTCAAAAAGTTTCTCGCCAGACATTCGTAGGCTTTTGCCGTGAGCTGCAGCGTGCCAATGCTCACTCGCTCGTCGTCCCCGTGGACAAGTGCAGCGATTTCCGCAAGCTTTAGCCTGTCGTCGAACAGACTAAAGCCGTAGGCTTGAGCGCCCACCTCGCGATAAAAGCGCGTGTCCGTCGCGCCCGTTGCCAGGATTGGAACCAGCTCGGCATCGGGCGTTGTGCACTGCCTGACCGCCTCGCGCATCGCGTTTACAAAGTCGGATTGGGACGGGCTGGCATTGCTCGAGGAGGCAGGCAGTCCGGGGGCTTTTTCGATCTCGACCTCTGACGCCAGGTCGCCCAGGGCACGCTCTAGATGGTACATCACATACTGGTCATCCTGGCCGGGGAGGGTGCGTATATCAACATCCAGAGTCGCTTGCCCCGCTATGATGTTCGTTTTCACCCCTCCTCTTGCCACGTTGGGGGAGATGGTCATTCTGGTGAGGGCATGGAGTGCCTTGGCCATCCCCATGTCTCGCCTCGCTGAGAGTTTGATGGCCAATGGCAAGAGACGTCTGCTTCCCAGGAAAAGACGCATCAGTCTATTCAACCCCAATCCTCTGGTCATCTCCCCGATAAACTTGGTCTCAACGGGGGATGGTATCTGTTTAGGCGGAGGGCGGCTTGGCTCATTTTTAGCACTGCGTTTGGCGTCCCATAGGGCATGCTGCCGTGCCCCTCGTCGCCTCGAAATCTGAGTCTCTTCCAGTTGATGCCCTTTTCCCCTACTGTGAGAACGTAGCGAGAGGGAGCGATGGGGAAACCGCCGGCCTCGGTGACGGCAAAGTCGGTTTTCACCATCTCTGAATGATTATCCAGCATCCACTTGGCTCCAAACAGGCCGCCTGCTTCCTCATCGGACACGGCCAGGAACACCAAGTCTCCTTTTGGCCGGAAGCCCTCCTGCGCCAAACCCACAAAAACCGCCGCCTGGCAAGCCACGATGAACAGCATGTCGAGTGCCCCTCTGCCCCAGATAAAGCCGTTCTTCTCGACCCCCTCCCAGGGATCCACCGCCCATGTGCCGGGATCTTGAACGGGCACAACGTCAACATGGCAAGGCCCAAAGGTGAGGGAAGGGTGCTCAGGGTCTGTGCCTTCTATCCTGGCGTAAAGGTTTCCTCTCTCCTCGTCGGATTGAAAGACCTGGGATTCGACCCCATGAGCGGCGAAATACTCCTGGAGCGTCCGAATTGACCTCAATTCGTTTTCAGGCGGGTTGACGCATTTGTTTCGAATCATGTGTTTGAGCAGTTTCTTTATCTCTCTCAAACGTTTCTCTTCAGACATGGTCGCTACCTCCAGAATCCTGAGCATCCAAGACCCGCCGGTTGCCGTCACATTATACCATATCCTTATGTTTTAGCAACATTTCCGCGTTTTTACGCTGGCACTCGCTTGACCACGTATCCATGCCGTAGTCTTGGCTCGATGACTGCCGCGGCCAGCCGCCATGTTCAGGTTCCAGGGGCACCCTTCGAGCCGGGGAGTGCAGTGCCCATAATCGTGCCGACGTTGCTGTTGCCGGAGGTGGCCGCCGCGGTCAGGCGGGGGCGGGAAGACGAAGAGTTGGCGCGCGAGTTCACCGCCGCGCTGAGCCGCTTGCCCCACCTGGTGTTGAGCCCGCTGGACACGGCGCTGGCGAGACAGGCGGCAGACGTGGCGGCTCAATACCATCTGCGGGGCAGCGACGCTGTCTATGCCGCCGTCGCTCTGCGTTTTGGCAGTACCCTGATCACGCTGGACCTGGAGCAGCGAGAGCGGGTCGCTGACGCGCTCACTGCCCGTTATCCGGCCGAGGTACTGGTCCGATCGGTGATCTATATCGCGCGATTCACACAGAACAGAATCCGATGCACACGGAGCAAAACACAGGAGGACCAGGCCAGCATGATGAAGCGCAGGGATACATACCTCTCAAAACATCCCGGCGTAAGGCCCTTTGGCACCGCAATGCTGACAGGGAAAAGTGACGCCATATGTACACTTGTTGCAGTTCTCGCAGTGCCATTCCCGCCAATCCCGACATTCGTTGCATATTTCGCAATGCCAGGTGCAACTATCCTGGACGACATCTCCCCAGCAGAAGGAATACCAGTACACCTCGCCACATTCCTGGCACGCATAATCTTTGAGGAGTTGCCTGAGCGGGACCGTTTCACATCCGCAGGGCAATTCGTACTCTTTCGCCAACTCTTCTTCCGAGAGGGCTTTGTACTCCTCAATGTTCTGAATGGCGCAGACGGATAGGGCAGCCACGTCCACGTCGTTCAGCGGGTTGTGGCAATCGGTACAGTTGCAATTTTCGTCACAAGGCTCGTTGTTCTTGAGACAAGGGCAGCGTCTGGTTCGACAGCCGGTTTTACAATTGCAGTGCATTTTTTTTTCCATTGTTTTCTCCTTCTTGATCAGGATTTAGCTTGACCCCAGAGGTCCGAGGAGGCACGAATTGCACGTTCCATTCCCACTACACGCTGCTGGGCGGTACGGCAGTTGTTAGACGTTATCTGCCTCAAGCCGATTACCCGCCTTCCAGTCGTCTTGTTCAGAAAGGCAAGGTGATGACCTTCTTATCATGTGGATTCGATAGGCTTAGCCTGTCAATACGTTGGAACATTTTACCAGAGAGACCAGGGATTCGCAAGTTCTTGCCTGGCAGCGATGAGAACCTGACTTCCAGTGATTAGTAGGCTATCCTCAAGAGGCAGTTGACTTGTCGGACTATGTGGACTATACTGGTGCCTACCGCCAGCTAAGAGATATTTTACATTACCATACGATCGATAACTGAAAGGAGCATGTGATGAGTGCTGGCAAAGCCTATGAATTGATCAAAGAACGGATAATTTCTCTCGAATTAGATCCGGGGATATCCGTGAGTGAAATTGTCCTGGCCCGCCAGGTGGGCCTGTCGCCAGCCCCCGTGGCGGAGGCAGTCGATCGCCTGATCGGCGAGGGTTGGTTGGAGCGCACGGATGAGGGCGTCAAGGTGACAGAGGGGAGCCTGTCCAACGTCTTTCGCCAACTGTTCGAGGTGCGCTCCGTGCTGGAAAGGCTCGCTGGACGCCTGGCAGCCGAGAGGGCCACTGAGGAGCAATTGGCAGATTTGGCAGCCCTGATACCCCAGTTTGAAAAAGCGGCCCGCGAGGCCGACAATCAGTCCTGGATTCACCTGGATCAGCGATTCCACGAAGCCATCTATGACGCGGCTGGCAACCTGTTCCTGGAAAACGTGCTCAAGCAGCTTTTCATCCTGGACCTGCGCATCTGGTACTTGCTCCTCAACCGGATGACCGATCTTCCCAGGGTCGTAAAGACTTATCGGGATACCGTCAGCGCCCTGCGAGCGCGTGATGCCCGTGCCGCTGAGCGCGCCCTGACCGACCACATTCAGGAATCGGAAGACATTGTGCGGCCTCATCCATAGCGCGACGGTTGTGCGCTCGGAGGCTGAGCCATCGTCGTCGTCGGGACTGAGGGCATATTGTTCCCCAGGCAAGACAACAGCGTCTTGCTGGCGAGGGCGGGACAACGGCGTCCCGCCCTCGTTTCTCTTACAGAAGTGGGTAGGCGGGTGGAGCTACCACCCGCCCCCCGTTGTCGCAATGGGGT
>CAYVPU010000245.1:0-5132 GCA_964453885.1 uncultured Anaerolineae bacterium
GTTGCCTTGGGCACGCGCTGGACAGTTGGTCGCGCGGGCGGCAGTGATGGTGGCGCTGTCCAGGGCATGGGGGCGACGGTCGAATCTAGCGAGACATCGGGCCCTCGCGGTGACTCTTTTGCGTCACCGGCTTTCTCCCTGGCCAGCGATACAGGCGCGGGCCGTTGGGGAGAGGATGGCGCTTTGGGCTGGGCTGGCTGTGGGCGAGTGCCCCGCAGCGCACGCAGGGCCGCCCAGGTGGCATCTGCGGTGGCTTCGGTGTCAGTTTCAGCGACAGGAGGCAGCAGCCGGTGACGGGCTACCAGGGGCAGCGGCGATGTCGGCACACCGTGCATCTCTCTCAGCGCGACGTGGCGGGCCAGAGGTCTCAGTTCACCGCCCAGGGGGCGTTGCACGCGGTGAATCTGCCGTTGCAATATCGCGAAGGGCCGTATTCGGTTTGTTATTCCCTCAGCAAATCTCTTCAGTTGCGCGCGCAAAGGCCGTCGCATCCTGCTCACCATTTTTCTCGCTTACGCATTGCGCATTACGTTTACTCCACGCCCATGCTCTGATACGAAAGCTCCAGCGTTTCGATGGCCAGTGCACTGTTGCCGGAGACAAAGCTGGGACCGGTCCATCTGCTGGGAAAAGCGCTTTCAAAGTTCCAGCGCATCACTTCCTCCAGAAGGCTGTCGTACATGACCACTGACACCGTGCGCCGGCTGCTGCTGATCTTGCCCTGGGCGATGTCCATGTACCAGGCAAGGAGTTTGTCGGAACTGCTGATTCCGCGTTTGAGAGTGATCTTGCCGGCCTTGACCCGGCCTGGCAAGTGGTGCACCGCGTTGTTGAGGCCACCCTCCATCTGCTGGTGGACTTTTACCTCCAGTGTGGGCAGGGTGCACTCGGTAAACACTGCTTCGGTGATGCCTTCGATCTGCACGGCAAAGCGAAACGCGGCGTGGGCTTCTGTTCGTTGGCCGATAATCGCTGGCACGGTTTCCTCCTACCATCCCTTCCGTTCGCGTTCCAGGCGCAGGTCCTGGCGCATGAGTTGATAGACACGGTCGGCGATCTGTTGCGGACTGGGATGGGGGTGGTCGCTGACCTTGTCTCGGCCTTTATCCTTTTGAGTCTGTACCAGCGCCGCTTCAAGAGAGACGGCAGGCCCTGGACTTACTGGCTCTGCTATCTCTGCCAAAGGCTGCGCCAGGGGCAAAGGGGCGTGGGCGGCCAGTTTCGTCGCGCTCACCGCCACGCGCCGCTGAACGTCGTCCGAGAGGTAGCGGTGGCGGGTGGGCGAGCCCCTCCCCGAAAGCTCTGGCGTGCGTTTGATCCGAGTCATTCCTTACTCCGTATCTCTGATAGAAACGCTATGTATCCGTTGCTTTCGGGGAGGTAGCCATCTCGTTGATGCGGGTGTTGATGCGGACGACTTGTTCCACCCACCGCTGCCGTTCGGCGTGCTCCATGTTCATGATCTCCTCGTAGGGCCAGTGAAAGTGATAAGCGATGTAGGCTACCTCCTCGCACAGCCGTTCGAGGGGGTAGCTTACCACCCCCCCAGCGGCACCACCTCTGTCTCAAAGGCGTGCCCGCAAGCAGGACAGGTGACCTGGATGACGTGTTGACCCTCTTCGTTGATGCGCCGGTAAAAGTCTTGCAGGTAGGCCAGGTCGGCGGCAAAGAGTTTCTCAATCGTCCGTGTGGTGACCGATGGCAGGTTGCCCAGCTTGGTGATGACCCGCGAGAGCAAGATGATCGTCAGGTAGGCTTCGTTGGCCCTGACACGCGGGTCGCGCAGGGGGGCGATCTCGTCCATCGCCGTGGCCAGGCGCATGGCGCCTTGTTTGTGCACCTGGCCTTCACTGTCTACGTAGCCGCGAGGCAGCGTGAACTCGAACTCGGTTTGCACCGGCATCTCATCCTCCGTGGGGAGAGTGGGACATTGATAAGCGCTGATGAACACTGTACTGGGTGTACAGCACAGTGCGCTGATATTGTTTTACCCTATCTGCGTGTTTTTGCGTCTATCTGCGCCCTATTTCTCGCGGTAGAGTCCCTCATGGGTGAGGACCAGTTCCTCGACACCGAACTCGTTACTGTCGGCCTTCATCGAAGGACCAGACACTTTCAGTGGCCAGGCGTTCTCAAAGTTCCAGCGGGCCACTTCTTCCAGGGACTGGTTGAACATGACGACGGAGCCGTTGCGCCGGGCATCGTCTACCTGGCCCTGGACGACCGTCTCCCGCCAGTCCCAGATGTCCATGTTCTCGGTGATGCCGCGTTTGAAGGTGACGTTTTCCCACTTGAGACGGCCGGGGATCTTTTGGATGAGCTCGCGGCCTTTTTCGTCCACGATCTTGTGCTCGATGATCTCATGCTCGGAGCCGATGCCCGAACACTCGGTGAAATAGCCGGTGACGACGCCCTGCACTTCGATGGCGTAGTGAAAGCCGACCAGGGGGTCTCTTGTCTGTGTCATAACCTATCCTCCTGAATAACTAGCGGTACGGAAACCGCGTCTACATTATCCGTGGGGCGAGATACCATCTTGCCCTACTTGTGCTACCCCGCTGCGCCGCCAGCCCATTGGCTGATGCGGAAGATGACGAATTCGGCCGGCTTGACCGGGGCGATGCCGATTTCGATGATCAGTTGGCCCAGGTCGCGGGTCTCCTGGGGATTGGTCTCTTCGTCGCATTTGACGTAAAAAGCTTGATCTGGCGTGGCACCAAAGAGCGCGCCGCTGCGCCAGATGACCGTCAGGAAGGCTCGCGCATCGCGGCGTACCCGCGCCCACAGGTCGGGATCGTTCGGCTCAAAGACTACCCACTGCGTGCCCCGCTCAATGGACTCTTCGACCATGTTGAACAGGCGGCGGACGTTGATGTAGCGCCAGGCGGGGTCACTGGAGAGAGTGCGTGCACCCCAGACGCGGATGCCCCGGCCAGGGAAGCTGCGGATGCAGTTGATGCCCAACGGGTTGAGCACGTCCTGCTCGCCCTTGGTGACCTGGATAGCCAGGCCGGTGGCACCGCGCACCACTTCGTTGGCCGGAGCCTTGTGCACGCCCCGCTCGGCGTCGCTGCGGGCATAGATGCCGGCGATGTACCCCGAGGGTGGGACGAGACGCATGGCCCCGTTGCCATTGCTCAGGTCAGCGACCTGGATCCAGGGGTAGTAGAGGGCGGCGTATTTGGTGTCATAGTTGACGGCCATCCGCCACTCTTTGACTTGCTGTGGGCTGGTGGCGGGTGGCGCATTGAGGATGGCGAAGCAGTATTTGTCCCGTTCACAGAACTCGTACATGGCCATCTGCACGGCCTGCACGCCTTTCAGGTCGAGTTCGCCAGCCTGGTAGCTGCTCATCAGATCGGGGGCGGCGAGCATGGTCACTTCTTCCACCGCCTCCAGTCCGCCGATGCCGGTGCGCTCGGCCGCGTCGCCTTTGTAGTCGGAGATGGTCAGGGCGACGGTTTTTACCTCACCGCCAGCCAGTTGGTAGCTGCCGGCTTTAGGTTTGAGGCCGGCCTTGACCACCTTGACCGTCACCAGCGTGGATGTGGCGTTGACGACGGTGGCGACGTTGGTCTTGCCTTTGGTGGTGGTGAGGCCCTCAAAGGTCTCCGGCGGGCCGCTGGGGCCATGGATGATGAGGATGAAGGTATCCTCTTCGGCGTCGCGCACTTGTACCTTGATGGCGTTGCCGCTGGAGCCACCTTCGCGAGCTTTGATCTCCAGCGCGTCCCCAGCCTTTTCGTCACCAGCGGGCAGCAGGGCTGCGGCGGGCACGGCCAAATCGGGGTCAACCGACTTGCCCAGCGCCTTGACGCTGATGACGTAGCAGCGACCGCCGCCGTTCTGAAAGTAGCCATAGATGGCGTAGGGCAGGTAGGCGCCAGAGATGAAGCTGCCGAACTTTTGTACGTACTGGCTCCAGTTGGTGACCAGCGTTGGCTTGTTCAGCAGGGAGACAGGTGCGCCGCCGTTTTGCACTTCCTCGGCCTTGTCGGTAAAGCCGACGAAGGCGGCTACAGCGGTGCCTACGGCCTCAATGGGCCGCGTGCCACGGTCTACCTCTTCGATGTAAACACCTGGGGAAAGATACTCGGGCATTTTATTACTCCTTTGCGTTGGGACGTTGGTCAATGAACAAGTTGGTCATTAGCACTTGTTCAAAAATAACATCGCGTTTTTGAAGCTGTTTTGCGTTTGATTTCCAACCTAAAGTGCGAAGTTAATAATGAACAAGTACTTGGTTGAATACTCACATAGGCACCTCCTTCGCTTTCAGATAGGCAGGTCGTACATGGTCAGGTCTGGCGATCCGTCAGGGATAGTCAACTTGTGATCCGCCGTGCGACCCTCGGCGGCGACACGAAAAGTATAGTCGCCCGGCGGCAGGTTGCGAAAGGTGTAGCGCCCAAACTGGTCGGTGTGGACGCTCTGGCCGCGTTCGACGACCAGCACATCGGCGCCAGCGATGGGCTTTGCCCCGTTCTTCTTGGCGTGGACGATGCCGGCAATCTGCAACAGTGATTCGGGCTCCATCTCGACGCCACGCTGGGTAAAATATACCTGCTTGGTAAAGACCATCGGCCCGGTAAAGACGTAATCGCGATCCACCGCCAGGGTGACGGTGTAATTGATGGCTGGCTTGAGCTCGTTTTCCATCACGTTCCACAGGTCCGAGAGGTTGCGCATGGCCTCCGAGGTCTGGGCTGTTTGGGTAGGAATGGGGAACAACTGGTGGATCAACTCACCCTGGAGCAGTTCCTCGGGCAGGATGAGTGTGGAGGAGAGAGCCACCAGTACGCGCCACAAAACAAGGTGTTCGTCTTCGATCTCGGTGGTCCACGCGGTGATCAGGTAAGATAGATCCACGCGCAATGGAGCGATCTTTTTGCTGGCCTGGCCGTTGGCCCCTCGCTCTACGATCCATTCGCGGTTGCGGAGTTCTCTGTTCTCACGAATGTCGTAGAGGTAACAATTGATGGCTGGTTTAGTGAGGCCAGCCGCCCAGTCGCGGGTGGGTTGATCGAAGCGGATGTCTATGTCGCTGTTCTTAAAGCCTCCCTTTTCCAGGATCAATGCCTTAATCGTCTCGTCCAGCGATTTGATCATGATGCTGCCTTTCCTTCCAACCC
>CAYVPU010000246.1:0-2371 GCA_964453885.1 uncultured Anaerolineae bacterium
CGCCAATGATCGCACCCTACGACGAGTTGGAAATGCACGCCGCCGACCGCTTCCACCCGCCCTCAAAGGCTTATCCCTTTGGCGCGGACGAATTTGGCCGCGACATTCTGAGTCGCATCCTCATAGGTTCGCGCAACTCGTTTAGCGTGGGGCTGATCTCCATCGCCATCGCTGCCGTCGTCGGCGTGACGGTTGGGCTTGTGGCGGGCTATGAGAGCGGCTGGTTCGACACGGTGACGATGCGCTTTTTCGACGCCCTGCTGGCCTTCCCGGCCATACTGCTGGCCATCGTCATCCTGGCCGTGCTGGGGCCAAGCGCCTTCACCGCCATGCTGGCCGTCGCCATCGTCAACATCCCCGCCTTCGCCCGCCTGACACGGGCCAACGTTCTGGCAGAAAAAGAAAAAGACTATGTGGAAGCATCACGGGCAGTGGGAGCCAGGCCGGCCCGGATCATCTTTCGCTCCATTCTGCCCAACGTGGTGGCGACGCTGCTGGTCCAGATCACCGTTTCCATCGCCGGGGCGATCTTGCTGGAAGCCGCGCTGAGCTTTCTGGGCCTGGGCACACCTCTGCCCGCCCCCTCTTGGGGCTCCATGTTGAGCATCGGCAGAGGCTACCTGCCGCTGGCCCCGTGGTATGGTATCTTTCCGGGATTAGCGATCACGTTGCTGGTGATGGGCCTGTATCTGTTGGGAGACGGGTTGCGCGACGCGCTCGATCCGCGCCGGCAGAAACTGGTTTGAGGAGTACTCACTACCAGATAGTTCTTATCACAAATGTCACAAATGGCACGAATTTGCTGAAAATCATTCGTGAAATTAGTTGATTCGTGCCATTCGTGATAAAAGCACCCATAGCAAGAAGGAGATTTGAGCACCGATGAAAAAGATGAACAAATGGGAGAGGGTCAAAGCAGCCCTGAACAAGGCAGAGGTTGATCGCGTGCCCATCAGCCTGTGGAAACACTACCATCTGCAAGACCGGGCCCCCGGCCAGTTGGCCGAGGTCAGCCTGGCCCTATATCGTCAATTCGACATCGACCTGATCAAACTGACGCCCAGCGGCCTCTACCCCATTCAAGATTGGGGAGCCACGATCCAGTTCGGCCGCGACGACGACTTTTTACCCCTGGCCGTGCGGCCGGTCATCACTTCCGCCGACCAGTGGGAGACGCTGCCCAGGTTGGATGTCAACAAGGGGGCTTTGCGGCGGGAACTGGAGATGATCCATCACGTAGCCGCCGGCCTGGATGGGAGCGCGCCATTTATGATGACCATTTTCAGCCCGCTGAACATCGCCTTCAAACTGTGCGGGGACAAGGTCTCCGGCAAGCGGCTCGTCGATTACATCCGGCAATCACCAAAAAAGCTCCACGCCGGGTTGGCCGTCATCCGCGACGTGGCCATCGAGTACGCCGCCGCCTGCCTGGAAGCGGGCGCGCCTGGCTTATTTTTCGCCACCCAGATGGCCACCACCGATCTGATGACGCGGCAAGAGTTCAAAGAGTTTGGCGTGACATACGATCTGCCGGTGATCGAGTCCCTGAGAGGCAAATCGCGGGTCACGATGCTGCACGTCTGCAAGCAAAATTTGATGTTCGACCTGGTGGCCGATTACCCCGTAGACGTGATCAACTGGGCCGCCCACACCAGCGGCACCACCCTGACCGACGCCCGCCGGATGACGGACAAGTCACTGGCCGGGGGGCTATCGCTGGACACGCTGCTCAACGGGGCAGAAAAAGATGTGCTGACCGAGGCGCGCAATGCCATCGCCGAGGCCGGCCGCAGGGGGTTCATTCTAGCGCCAGACTGTGTGATCAGAGGCCCCTCCCCTGACGCCAACCTGGCCGCCGCCCGCCGGGCCGCAGAACCGTAGGAGGGAATTGATATGCCATCTATATACGGCATTGTGCCCCCTATGACGACCCCTTTCGACGCAGCAGGCCGCGTGGATGCAGATGCCTTTCGTGCCGATCTGCGCTATCTGATCGAGACGGCCAAGGTACACGGACTCGCCGTGTGTGACAGCACCGGCGCGAAGGACACACACTAACCACGGAGGAAACCCGACTGCTCACAGCGATAGCTGTGGAGGAAGCCGCCGGTCGGGTGACGGTCATCACCGGCATCATCGCCGATAGTACGCGCGCGATCATTGAGCGCGGGCGTGCCGTGGCCGACCTGGGCGTGGCCGCGTTGCAGGTCACGCCCGTACAGGGACGACCGTAATTGATCTGTCCGGGCGTATGCATGATACTCCCCCAGCAGGTGAGTTAGGTCGTGACCGATGGAGCGGCTGGATCGTTTGATTCTCTACCGCCTGCCAGATAGCCGCTGCATCTTCCACAAAAGGTTCACGGTCCAAC
>CAYVPU010000246.1:2471-5130 GCA_964453885.1 uncultured Anaerolineae bacterium
CTCTACCGCCTGCCAGATAGCCGCTGCATCTTCCACAAAAGGTTCACGGTCCAACAGCACATCCAGCACCACGTTTGTGTCAATCAGCACACGCTTCATTGATACTTTTCCAGCAGGTATTGGATGTAAGCGTCCCTTAACCATTTGTCCGTAGGTGCTGGCGCGTCGGTTTTCAGCAGCCCGCGCACGCGCGCCAGCGAAGGGGTCCGGGACGACGCTGCATCTTTATCTACCAACGACCGCGCCAACTCTTGCAATAGCGCCAGCCGCGCCGGCCGGGGCAAAGCGCGTACCTGTTGCGCCAGGTCTGTGTAGGTCATTAGACGCCTCCCGAGAGGTGAGCCTGAGAGATGGACACTAACACTTTTTCTCGCTTAGCAAGAATGTCAACCAAGTTATGGGGTGACAGGCAACTGTCTTAGCTACCGTATTTATTATACCACATCCGACTGTAGGGAACAAGAGAGAGTGAGCAAGGACAGCGCGGCGCGACATAGTCTCACCGGCCACCGTCACCGAGCCGGTCACAACTATCGCTCCAGTCCTGGTCTGCCCACTGTGTGGGTATTTTGACCGCCGAGAAGCTTTGAATAGACAACCCTCCTCCCTGCACACCAACGGACAACTGGCCCTGGCCAGGATAGACGTGTTCAACCGCTACGACCGGGCCACGGTCTCCTTTCCCTCTTTCGCCCCGCACACGTTTGAAAAGATGACCGGCACGCGGCGCATACCCAACCTGGCAGCCATCGTGCACCAGGCGCGCATCCCGGTCAAGGTCTCTTGTATCATCAACCAGCACAACGCCGGCCAGGTGGACGGGTTTCTCGCCCGCTGCCACGAGATCGGCGTGCGGCGGTTGGTCTTCCGCCAATTGTACGGCGACACCCGTCGCTGGAATGCCCTCTCCAACCTGACGCCGGTGGCTTCCTACCGCCACAACCCGGTGTACGACTACCACGGCATGGAGGTCACCTACTGGAACTTTAGCCACACGACCAGCACTTCCCTCAACCTGTTCAGCGACGGCAGCATCAGCAACGAGTACCTCTTGACCCGGCACAAGCCTCAGACCCGGTACGACAACGACTATCCACAGAACACCTCCCGCCACGCGGCACCCAAAAAGTCCTCGACAATGGCCGGGTAGTTCTTTAACTTGCGGGCGACGTCGTTCCCATCCCAAAGAAAGACCCTGGGCTCTTTGGCGTCCACTTAGCGCAAGGCGGCCGTGGCGGGGATGCTGAGCATCAGGACATAGTAGTCGGCCGGGCAAGCCACTCGCCATATAGTTGAACCCACCTCGAGTAAACTTGCAAATGGGGCACATTTGCGTATAATGACAAGAGCCGATGCACGCGTAACATCGGCTCTCACAAGCGCTCTAACCATCGTAGCAAAGGCGCAAAAGTGTGCCCCGGAGAGGACTTGAACCTCCACGCCCAAAAGGGCACAGGTCCTCAACCTGCCGCGTATGCCAATTCCGCCACCGGGGCATCGCGCCTAATTATACTCAACTCGCCTCGGTTGTCAACTTTTTCACGCATGTAAAGGAGATACCCGTGTACAACTATGAGAGAAGGATGGAACAACTGTCGGAATTGCTCGAGCGGTATGAGTTGGACTATATAGCCCTGGTTCCGGGGGCCAATCTCACCTACTTTAGCGGGTTGACGATGAGCCTCAGCGAGCGGCCTACGGTGGCCTTTTTTCCCGCCGAGGGCCGGCCGGCTCTGACTCTGCCCTCGCTGGAGGCCCCTCACGCCAAAGAGGTAATTCCTTACAGCGTTGATTTCTACCCCTACACCGACAAAGAAGGCCACGAAGCGGCCTTCCTGCGCGCCGGAGCCGATCTGAAACTCTCCGGCAAGACGGTGGGGGTGGAGTACATGCACATGCGCATCCTGGAGTTGCGCCGCCTGGAACAGATCGCACCCGACTGCCACATCCAGGCGACCGAGTTTCTGCTGCCCCAGTTGCGCATGATCAAGGACGAGATAGAATTGTCCCACATGCGCCAGGCAGTGCGCATCACCGAAGCGGCGTTGCAGGCCACGCTAGAGCAGGTGAAACCGGGCCAGACCGAGCTAGAGATTCAGAATATCCTGCACATCGAGATGCTGCGCGCTGGCGCGCAGGGATTGGCTTTTGGCTCCATCGTTGTCTCTGGCCCGCGCACTGCCTCGCCCCACACCAGCGCCTCCGACCGGGTGGTGCAGCCGGGCGACTTGTTGCTCTTTGACTGCGGCGCGGCCTATCGCGGTTACCCGGCCGACATCACCCGCACTTTTGCCGTGGGCGAGTTGGACCCTGAATTGAAGGACATCTATGAGGTGGTGAAAAAAGCCAACGCCGCCGCCCGCCGCTACGCCGGCCCCGGCGACAAAGCCGAGGACGTAGACCGGGCCGCCCGGCAGGTCATCGAGAGGGCGGGCTATGGCCAGTTTTTTATCCACCGCACGGGTCACGGCCTGGGTCTGGAAGTGCACGAGCCACCCTACATCGTGGACGGCAACGACACGATATTGCAGCCGGGCATGACATTCACCATCGAGCCAGGCATTTACTTGCCAGGCAAGGGTGGCGTCCGCATCGAGGACGACGTGGTCATCACCGAAAAAGGTTGTGAGAGCCTGACGACCTTTCGCCGCGACCTGAT
>CAYVPU010000247.1:0-5120 GCA_964453885.1 uncultured Anaerolineae bacterium
CAATACGCACCACGGCTCACTATAGTAGCACAGGCCGCCCCTCCTGTCAAAGAGGCCGTTTATTCCTCATTCTCATTTCTCGTTCCTCGTTCCTCATTCCCCCACCCCAGCGTCACCAGATAGCCCAGCAGAAGCAGGCCGGTGGCGACGAGGAAAATCGGCTCAAAGCTTACCCGGTCAATGATCGCACCGGCGAGGATGGGCAAGAGGCTGACAAAGCCCAGGGTTGTGTTCACCAGGCCGATGTAGCTGGCCCGCTCCTCGTCGGGGGCGAGGTCCAGCAGCAGGGCCATAAAGCTGATGGAACGCCCGCTTTGGGTGCCGCCGGCAACCAGGAACACGCCGGTGAAAAGGTAAGCCGGCAGCAACCCGCTGCCCTCTACGGTCAGTCCGGCCAGTCGCATGAGCCAGGGTAACGTCACTGCCAGCAGAGGTTCCAGGGCGGTGAGTAGGGAGGCAGTCTTGACCAGGAAAAGATTGCCCCGCGCCCGACCCAACCTCTGCCACAGCAGGTTAGAAAGGATGCGGCCCAGTGTCTGGGCCGACAGGTAAAAGCCCACCATAGAGGCCGGCGCGCCGAGGATGTCCAGGGCGAAAATGGGATAAAAGGGCGCTGACAGGCGCGTCATGTTCAGCAGGATCCGCACCAGCACGTAACGCCGAAAGGCTGGGTCCCCTTTCAGCAACTTGGGAGCACGGGCCAGTTGCGCTTTGAGCGAATGGTGGGGCCGGTTGGCCGGGCCGGATTGCTCTTTGACCTGGGCAAAAACCAGCAGGGCGAGTAGGAAACAAAAAGTTGACAGGCCAAAGAGAAGCGTAAAGTTGACCGGGAACGGCTGGCCGTGGGTCTCGTCAAGCACATAACGCACCAGGAAGCCCGCTCCGAACACGAACAGCCCGCCCCAAAAGCTCCGGGCGGCAAAGAAAGAGGCCCGTCGGTGCGGCGAAACGATCTTGCCGATGGTGTCCGTGCGTGCCAACGCGCCGGTGCCTGCGGTCAGACGGGAGAGGGTGAAAAGAGCGAAGAAAAGAAACAGCAGCAGGCTGTGGTTGGAACGTCCCAGGGTGTAGGTGAGGATACCCAGTGTGGCGTAGATGGCCAGCCGTACAATTTCCATGCCTACGGCGATGGGTGCCTTGCGCCGCCGGGGTTGGATCCAACTGGCCACCAGGAACTGTGGCAGGAGCCAACCCCCGAAGCGAATGGCCGACAGAGAGCCGATCAGAGCGTTGGAGCCACCCAGTGCCCGGACAAACACCGGGAGCACCAGGCCGGGCTGGGTGAGGTTCATCGCCAGTTGGGTGAACGCGCCGTTGACGATGCCCAGCAAGTAGTTTCGCTGGTCTGTGGAATTGATAACCGCGTTGATGCGGGCGTTGAGGTTCAAAATGCTCCTCTAAAAGACACGGATGAACTCGCGCTCTGCCTCATACATCTCATCGAACAGGCAACGAATCTCTTCCAGTGAACAGACCGCCGCCGTGAGTGGATCGAGCATCAGCGCGTGGACGGCCGCTTGGCGATCCCTTTCCAGGAGACTGGTTACGACCAGTTCGTGGATGGCCATGTGGGCCTGATTGAGGGCTGACAGTTGCGTCGGCAGGGTGCCAAAGTGGCAGGGATTGACCCCGTTCTTGTCCACCATGCAGGCCACTTCCACGCAGCCGTCCTGGGGCAGGTTATCAATGAGGCCGGTGTTGAGCACGTTGCCGTGTATGCGCGTGGGCGCGCCGGTTTCTTGGGCCTCAATGATGTAGGAGGCGTACTCGTGGCTGCGGCCTAGCTCGATCTCGGCCTCGCCGGTGAGCATCCGCCGGGCGTACTCGTCGGCCGCCGCTCGCCAGGCTGGCCAGTTGTTGGCGTAAAAGCCAGTCTCGCCCCGGTAGCCGTCACGGTCGTACTTTTCGATGAGGTCGTCCCGCTTGCGAAAGTAGGGTGCATACTCGGAAAAGTGACCGCTGGACTCGGTGACAAAGTAGCCGAATTGTTGCATCATCTCAAAGCGAACCGGGTCCTGATCAAAGAAAGCCGGTTCGCGTGCGCGCTCTTTCAGCAGCGGGTAGAGGTCCTGGCCATTGTGGGTCAGCTCGGTGAACCAGGCGTTGTGGTTGATGCCGGCGCAGCGCCATCGCATCTCTTCGTAGGGTACGCCGGCATAGCTCGCCAGCCGTTCTGAGGTTCCCTGCACCGAATGGCACAGGCCCACCACTTGCATGTCCGTCGCCCGCAGTGCGGCCAGGGTGAGGATGGACATGGGGTTGGTATAGTTCAGCACCAGCGCATCGGGGCACAGTTCCTCGGCGTCATAGAGGATGTCCAGCCAATCAGGGCCGGTGCGCAACGCCTTAAAGATTCCACCCGGCCCGATGGTGTCGCCGATGCATTGCTTGACCCCGTATTTCATGGGCATCTCGTGATCGAGCCGTACCGTTTGCAGGCCATTGACCTCGATAAAGTTGATGAGGTAATCGGAGCCGCCTATCACCTGGCGGCGGTCGGTGGAGGCTTTCACCGTCCAGTCCTTGCCGGTGAGGGCGATGACCTTCTCGGCCAGTTGATGGGCCAGTTCCAGGCGTGCCGGATCAATGTCCACCAGAGCAAAGCTTCCGCCATCCAGGCCGGGAGTGAGCAGGATGTCAACTATCAGTTGGCGGGAGAAAACAGCGCTTCCCGCGCCCATGAGCGTGACTTGGGGCATTTTACTCTCCTTGTCTCAAATAGCCGAGGGCTTTGTCCGCTTCGTCATCCATGACGATCTCGAGGTGGCGACCGTCCGCGACGGCCGGCACGTCTATCACCTTGACGTAAGCCGCATATTCGGCCCAGTCGGGGACCAGTTCGGCCAGCACGTTGGGGGACTCGTCAAAGAAGCGCCAGTTAAAGAGGGTATCGGGATCGTCGGGGTAGAGGGGTAGGGGGAAAATCTGCGCCTCGACGAGATCCAGGAAAAAGTGGGTGCCATAAGATGCCTCCGGGGCGTGGTCGCCCCGCGACAGGGCAACCTCGATCAGGACGCTGGCGTTGTGGATGTCGGCGTAGGTCACTTTGACGCCCAGGTCCAAGTTGGCGCTGCCCCAGCGGCCCGGTCCCATCAGGATGAAACGCTGACCCTCCAGGCGTTTATTGGCGTGGCCCACGACTCGAGCCAATTGCAGTTTCGTCGTCAGGTCGGCGATCTGGTCGTAGGTGCGGGGGTCTATCCAGACGACGTAGCGCACGCCAGAGACGATGCCATGAGGGGCCAAGCGGTTGGCGGTAAAGATCTTGTCGGCCTCCGGCACGTCCTCTGGAATCTGCACCGGCTGGCCCCACTCCCGGAAGCTGAGGGGCCGGCACTGGAGGAGGGAGAGCCTTAATTCGGGGCGGGGGTAGCCGCGAACGATCTCGACGGCAAATTCGGTGTCCACCGGACGACCGTAGTGGCGCTCGACTGTTTTGAGCAAGTACTTTACCAACGGTACAAAGTCGGTATTGCTCAACAGGTTATCAAAGGTCAGCACCAGCGAGTGCGGTTCGGGGTCTTGCAGCAGCGAATAGATTGGTTGCACGTAATCGCCCTTGTCCATCGAGGCCAGAAGGTTCAGGCCGGGGTAGTCGCCGGCGATGACCTGGGAGACAGGTAGCGTTTCAAAAGTGTTGCTCTCCAGGTTCAGCACGTCTACGAACCGCTGTGAGTATTTGTTGATAGCCTGTGCGCTCACCTCGGGACGCAGCGTGGGATGGCTCAGGGCTATCATGCGCGGATAGTCGTTGGAGACACGATCCACAGCGCGGGTGCCCAGGCCCCACACCAGCCGTATCAGGCCATCCTCCCGGCGGATGCGCGGGTTCCAGCGAAAGGGGTTGCGGCTAAAGGCCACGCCGGCCAGCGCCGGGAAAAAGTAGTCGTGGTAGGGTGTGCCCACCACCTTTTGGAGCAAGATGGCCATCCGCTCGTCGTAATCCAGCAGGCCCATGTGATGCCGGTAGAGCAGCGCGTCGGGGTTGAGAACGCTGGCATAAACGGCCGAGATAGCGCGCGTGAGCGCAGCCAAATTCTCGTCCGGTGTGCCCTGGTTGGCCAGGAAATAGCTGTCGTACTTGCCGGCAAAGGCAAAGCCAAAGTTGTCTTCCAGCAGGCTGGAAGAGCGCACTACCAGCGGCGCGTTTCCCACCTCGTCCAGCAACGAGTGCAAACGTTCGATCACGTCGTCCGGGAACCGGGCGCCGATGTATGTATCCCGGATTTGAGGATACTCTGTTTCGATCTCTTCCCGGCTTTTGTACTTTTGGTTCATGTAGGAGAACAAGTCGTTGTGGGCGAGAAAGTCGTAGAATACGTCGGCGCCGATAAAATAAGAGTCGGGAATGGTGACACGTTCGCAAAACTCAGAGTCTGTCTCTGCTTTGACCCGTTGCAGGATCTTCCAGGCCAGCATCATACCGGCTGCCTTGCCGCCGATCTTGCCCCTCCCGATGCGCCGGCGGCGGATCTCTTTCAGGTCGGCCACGGTAAAGAACTCACGCGCCAGGGCCACAAAGTCCGCCTGATCGCTGATCATCCCTTTGGTGAGCACGACGACGATCTCTCTGAGGTGATGTTGGACTCGAACTCGCTCCTCTGGGGGGTAGCTTTCGTACTCTTGGCCGAGGGCAAAGAGCATGGCCCAGGGTGCCAGTTCGGGGTTGAAGGAGAGCACCGCTTCCCGGTCTGGGGCTCGCCGCTTGAGCGTTTCCTGGACGATTTGCTCGAAACGCCAGTGCGGAATGTTGTGAGCAAAGTAGAAATCAGTCAGATCATCCCGAATCAACTCTAGCCGTTGTTGCCACACGTCCCAAGGCTCCCCGACCATGGGATCGGTCAGTCCCTCCCGGAGCTGTGAGGCGATGGCCTTTTCTCGCACTTCCTGCTCAAAGTTGACTGGCGAGATGATGCCCCGCCGCAAGATCTCCTGGCGCATCCGCTCCCGGATCTGGCGGGTCAGGATGGGGTATTGCTTGAGTTCCAGCACCAACTCTAGCACCTTGGGCGTACCCAGCGATTTGAGGTCCATGGCGTCGTTCCTTCTTGGCCCTTTCAGAGGGCAGTGGATTCTTTGCCCTGTATTGTACCTCAATAGCCAGGCCGGTGCAAGCGGGC
>CAYVPU010000248.1:0-2913 GCA_964453885.1 uncultured Anaerolineae bacterium
GGATGAATGGTTCACGTACCATATTTGTGGATTCTGACACGGTGAGACGATCTTTCTACCAAGCTTGAAAAACGCCATAGACCTATTGTAGCACAGTCAACGGAAAGTATGCGTAAAAATGCCGTAAATTCTGGCGACGGCAAGAATACCACGGCTATATGGCCGGTATGATCTTTACTCCATTTCTGACGTTCGTGTCTCCTCGACTCATGGAAAGTTGCGCTATTATACCACGCTCGTATAAAGTTGAGAAGAGGAGCCCTCCCTCAAGAAAGGGGGGGCATCGTATAGGTTGGGTCCAGCCTGGGGTAATGCCTATCGCAACACAGCAAAGGCATGCCTGCTCTTGCAGACGTGCCTTTCTTGTCCTATAGGAAAGCACTGTTGACCAGAAGTCGTCAGACCATTCCCGACAGCGAGTCTCTGTCACCGGTGATGAAGGATGAGCCCGTAACCAAACCCTCCCCGGCTGAATGTAAACCTCCCTGAAACCATGTTCCTCTTGGCTACTCAACAGGGTGGACTGCCCTCCGTCCAGTTAGCCACCCCCAAGCCTGGTACCCGCGAGAACTCCCTTGTGTTGCTCGTCACCAGCGTCGCCTCCAGGCTCAGAGCATGGGCCGCTATCAAGGTATCCAGCGCTCCAATCGGCTTCCCCTGCACCTTCCCGTATGCTTCCGCTGCCCGCTCATCAAAGTCGGCGATGACCAGGGGAATCAAGAAAAGGAAATGCAAGCGCGGGTGCTTCTGACGAAAAACACCGCAGCCAAACGGCTGCGGCGTTTTCATTCTCCAGTAGCGGGGCCAGGATTCGAACCTGGGACCTCCGGGTTATGAGCCCGACGAGCTGCCTCTGCTCTACCCCGCATCGCGAACGGGATTATACTACAGTTCGACATTCACGTCAAGAGAAAAAATGCCCTGTTTTGGGCAATCTACTCACTACTATATGTGCCCCCTCAATCGGGCGTCTACACCACCCCTTGTGGTAGCTGCTTCTTCCTGGCGCGTGTTTCTCAGCCAGGTAGAGCGCCGTGGCTGCCCAGAAAGAATGAGCACCCTGGCCTTAGTTTCTCTTTTCGTAAGCGTTCAGCGGGTACGTCGAACCGAAGGATTCTTCGCCGGGATGAGGGGATTGGGAGATTTTTTCGTTTATTTTCATCCCCTAATCTCCCAATCCTGGCCCAATTCTCGGGTTTTTTGAACACCCCCTGAACGGTTACCTCTTTTCTATTGTCGCTGGCTCTTTGCCGGCGTCAAAAAAGAGCGTCCACCACTCCTGCCAGTGGTCAGACGTTTCCTCAGAGGGGGCTTTGATGGATTCCGATGGAGGCGCAGGTATGGCTGCTCTCTCGACTGGCGCAGCCTGGTCGGCCGGCACTGGGATCACGGGCGTCTCCCCGTACAGCACCATGATGCCCTCTGTCCGCGCCCATTCTTCGACGTAATCGTCTGTCTGCACCCACTCCCGTTGGGTCTGAAGCGCGAGGTTTTCGGCTTCCAGCGTGGCTACTTTGTGCTCTAATCGCCGGGCCTCCCTTTGTAGGTCAGCACTGACAGCCGCCCGGTGCCCAAAATCCAGCACCACAACCAAAGCCATGGTGATCAGGATGATGATAACAAACTGGGACCAGGTTACCGTAGACGAGCGCTGCTTTTCGTGCTGTTTGCTTTTTCCCTTGACCATGACAGTGGTACACCCTCGATCCTGACGCTGCCGTGCCGGCCAACTCCCTCAGGCTTATGTTACCTCACTTTTGCTGCAAAGTCAAGTTTTCCGACTACAATTCTGTCACGCTGGCAGGAAAAAGAACGCAATGCCCAGAATGACATACACCGCCAGAAGTTGCGCTCCTTCCAGCCAGTGCGATTCACCGTCCAGGGAGATAAGCGCGGCAATGAGCACCGACACACCCAGGGCAACGACTTCAAAAGTGTTAAAGTACAAATTCATTGGCTCCGGCCCCACAAAGAGGCTCAAAAAGACCAGCAGTGGCGCGACGAACAGCGCGATTTGCATGCTTGAGCCGAGAGAGATCGAAAGCGAGAGATCCATTCTGTTCTTTATAGCCACCTGGACACCGACCAGGTGTTCCGCCACGTTGCCCACAATGGGCACCAGGATGATGCCGATAAAGAACTCGCTGATGCCCCATTCGTGCACTACTGGCTCGACGGCGCCCACCAGGGACTCGCTCAGAAAGACGATGGCCACGGTGGAGGCAGCCAGAATGCCGACTGAGACCCGTATGCTCCAGCGGGCCTCGTGGTGCGCAATTTCGTCGCCAGGTGCGGCCGTCCCTGCCTCCCGTCCCAGAAAATCGGCCGTGAAGATAAATACTATGCTCAGGACGTAGAGCAACAGTAGCACACCGGCCACGCCCAGGCTCAAGTTCTCCAGGTCTTCGGCCAGGTGCTCCGGCCCGTGGAATCCATAAAAGACAGTGGGCACGATGAGGCCGATGACGGCCAGGATCATCATGGTGGAACTGACGCCGGCCAGCGTGCGGTCGAACTTGAGCAGGCCGTTCTTAAAGCCGCCCAGCAACATGCTGAGGCCGAGAATCAGCAGTAGATTGCCCAGGATGGAGCCTGTGATGGAGGCCTTCACCAACGTCACCTTGCCGGCGTTCAGAGCGACGATGGTGATGATCAACTCGGCAGAGTTGCCCAGGGTGGCGTTGAGAAACCCGCCCAGCTTGGGGCCTGTGAACGCTGCCAGTTCCTCGGTGGCCTCGCCCATCAGCCCGGCCAGGGGAATCATGCCCAGCGCGGAACTGATGAGGATCAGGCTGGGGCTACAGTGGGCCAGTTCAGCCACTATGGCCAGTGGCACAAAGATGAGAAGGGCGTAGATGTATTTCAATGTTTGCTCTCCTTTGATTGGGGTGTCAGTTGTCTGCTTCTACCTCG
>CAYVPU010000248.1:3013-5087 GCA_964453885.1 uncultured Anaerolineae bacterium
CCCTCAATAGCAGTCCCTTGGGCAATTGCTTCCTGGCGGATCCCTTCGGCCAGTTCCCGAAAACGGGCCACAATCTCGGTGCGCGGTACTTTACGCAGCAGGCTGGCACGGCGTCGTGCCTCGGCCCGCATCTCGGCTACAGACAGACGTCGCTGTGGTGCAGTTCGGTGCTGCTGCTTCAGATAGTCCACGAATTCGATGATCAGGGGCAGGTCTTCCTCTGGCAGCCTGGTCAGTTCCAAAGCTACCTGCCCGATCATGCTGCGGGCGTTTGCCTTTTTCACGGTTAAACCCATAATATATTCCTCTCTGCTGGATTGACAGACGAACAACCAAGCGGTGCAATTGTAGCAGATTTTACCCTGACGCGCAAGGTTGTTCACTGACTTTTTCTTGACACTCTCTCCCGTTCAGAGTACAATACCCGCCAACCTGTTCATTTGCCCATTCGCTGGTTCGATGACTCGCCGATTTGCTGACTTGCCAAAGGAGAACTAATGCCTACCGATTTCCGCATCGAAAAGATCGCTGCCCACGAGGGCGAAACCGTCACCGTCAAAGGCTGGCTCTACGCCCGCACCGACAAGGGCCGCCTGCAATTCCTCCAGGTCCGCGACGGCAGCGGCATTGTCCAATGCATCATCTTTAAAAAGGAAGTATCGCCGGAGGTCTTTGAAGCGGCGCAGTCGCTCACCCAGGAATCGTCGCTCGTCGTCACCGGCGTCGTGCGCGCCGATCCGCGCGCCCCTGGCATCCCCGGTGGCTACGAGATCGGCGTCGCTGACCTTGAGGTGGTGCAACTGGCCGAGGAATACCCCATCCAGCCCAAAGAGCACGGCGTGGACTTTTTGATGGATCGCCGCCACCTGTGGATCCGCTCCACTCGCCAGTGGGCCGCGCTGCGCGTGCGGGCCACCGTCATCAAGGCCATCCGCGACTGGCTGGACAACAACGGCTTTGTCCTGATGGACACGCCCATCCTCACCCCGGCCGCCTGCGAGGGGACGACGACCCTTTTTGAGACCGATTACTTTGGCACGCCGGCCTACCTCAGCCAGAGCGGCCAACTATACAACGAGGCGACCATCGGCGCTTTCGGCAAGGTCTACTGCTTTGGCCCCACCTTCCGCGCCGAAAAATCCAAGACGCGCCGCCACGTCATGGAATTCTGGATGGTCGAGCCCGAAATGGCCTTTGTGGACCTCGACGGCTGCATGGAAGTCGAGGAGCAGTTTGTCAGCTATATCGTGCAGACGGCGCTAAAAGAGCGCAGGGCAGAACTCGAGTTGTTGGAACGGGACATCTCCAGGCTGGAGAACGTCGTGCCGCCCTTCCCGCGCATCCACTACGACGAGGCGGTGGAGCGCATCAACGCCGCCGGCCTGGAATTCGAATGGGGCGGGGACTTTGGCGCGCCCCACGAGACGGCGCTGGCCGAACAGTTCGACAGGCCGGTTTTCGTGCACCACTACCCCACTGGCGTCAAGGCCTTCTACATGGCCCAGGAACCGGAACGCCCGGAGACGTGCCGCTCGGTGGACTTGTTGGCCCCCGAAGGCTATGGCGAGATCATTGGCGGTGGCGAGCGTTCGCCGGACATTGCCTTCCTGGAGGAGCAGATCGAACACCACGACCTGCCTCGCGAGGCCTACGAGTGGTATCTCGACCTGCGGCGCTACGGCAGCACGCCGCACTCTGGCTTTGGCCTGGGCATCGAGCGCACCGTGGCCTGGATTTGCGGCCTGCACCACATTCGGGAGACGATACCGTTTCCCCGGCTGTTGGGGCGGATGTACCCGTAGCGTGATTGGGAGGGAGACATGGAAGCAGCCGTTGCTGAACGACGTGTGGCGGATTTAACCATTGGCGAGTTCAAAGAGATCATTCGTGAGGTTGTGCGCGAAGCGCAGCGGCAACCCCTCTACACCGACGCCGAGGGCAACCTCGTATTTGGCAACGAGGCTGCCTATGCAGCCTATCTGGAGACCTGCCCGGATCGAGACCCCAGTAAAGTGCGGGCCTATTATCTTGACGATCATGGACTCAAGATTCGGTACAGTGACTGGATACCCAC
>CAYVPU010000249.1:0-5074 GCA_964453885.1 uncultured Anaerolineae bacterium
CGGCATCCGCAAGGCGGTGGGGGCCAAACGGCGGGACATCATGGCCCAGTTCCTGATGGAGGCAATGGCACTGGCTTTTCCAGGGGGGCTTGTCGGCGTCTTGGCCGGCTACGGCGGCGCGCAGTTGGTCACCCCATTGATGGGTGGCACTCGTGCCGCGGTCACCACCGACAGCGTGGTCATGGCTCTGGGCGTATCTGTTGCGGTGGGCCTCTTCTTCGGTCTCTATCCGGCCAGCCGGGCTGCCAGGCTGAATCCTATTGACTCTCTGCGGTTTGAGTAACCCTGCTAAGGTTTGTCCCGTCTCTGTCGACCCAACAGCAAAAACGGGAGGCGCTGTCCACCTCCCGCTTTGCTATTGGCCCGTTTCAGCTAACCAGCGCACGAAGCCCGCCACGCCCGCCCGCTACTGCTGGCGAAACCCGCCTGAATCACCAATGCTGTAGCAAGCATTGGATGCTAGTCAAAAAGGCAGGGGTGGGCGTCGGCTCCATACGATGTTAGGCGGTGGGAGCTAGCTGTTGTTCTCTGTGCGCCTCAACGTAGATTCGCAATGCCGCCCGTATCCGCCGCTCCCATCCGTCTTCCTGGGCATCGAACCATGCGAATACGTCGGGGTCTACTTGCATTGTCACCACCACTTGCGGCTGCTGAGGCAACCGTAGCGTAGCGCGTGCAAAAAAACCATCGTCCAACAGCGGAATGTCAGAGCAATCAATCTCTTCGTCCGTCATGGCTTCCAACTTCTGCCAATCAGTTTGTGAGTGCTTGTTCGTATCTCTTTTGTTCATGTTTGCTCGCCTTTCGCGCAGAGATGATGCGGATCGTATCTTGCCGGCTTTCGATAAACACCACAACGACGACGATGTCCCGCAGGAAGCCTATACCAATCCAGCGCTGTTCTCCATAATCTTCGCGCTCATCCAGCATAGGGCCGCCAAAGACTGCTGGAGCATCCGCAAAGTCTATCTTGTGCCTTTGGATGTTCGCTCTGTTCTTGTCTTCATCCCATTCAAACAGCATATCTCTGCTGTACCCTCATCCTTCCGGCTTCAGCCCGATGGATAGCTCAAGCTCGTCGGTGCAGTTGTTCGCCAAGTGCGTTTATTGCATGTGTGCGGCGGGCTAACTATAGTCTTGCCGCATGAGTGACGTATTGAGCAGTTGCCTCCCGGATTTCATAGGGATCTGTCCTCAGAGCTGTTAATGCCTTCGTGTTTCCTTGCTATCGCTACCCTTTTCGCTCAATATTATACAGCAAAGGCTCTCACAAATCAACCACCAGAACGATGCCTGGTCCGAAAAGCAAAAGCGGGAGGCGCTCTCGCGTCCTCCCGCTTTGCTTTTGGCCCCCATTTCAGCCAGGTCCGAATTGGCCTGCGAAGATCAGTCAAGTAGCTCAACACCAGCCATTTCGCCTTTGTCATTCAGCTCAACGGTGATGTTTGGGCCAAGTTCCACACTTCCAGCTTCTGGTTCATTTGAGCAACAACCTTCGAAAGAATTGCATCAGATCTTGACCTGATCTGCACCAAATCTCAACATCTTTGTGGTACTATACAAGCACGGCAACCTCAAGCGGGGCGGTGTCCTGAGCCTCGTGCCAGGACGGTGCCCTGTCGAAGAGCAGACCTGCAAATAGATGCCAGGATGGTGAACAGGTTGGCCAGTCCAAACACCAATAAGAGGAATTTGGGCGTGATGCGCATCACGCTCACGATATTGTCCCTGATCACATTGGCGGCCAGGCGCATCTGGAACCACCGCCTGCTGATGTTGTGCCTTTTGTTGGGCTTGACCGTGGCCGTCGGCCTGTTGTCCAGCGTCCCCCTCTATGCCGATGCCGCGCAGAACAAACTGCTTCAAGGCGAGTTGACGGAAGCGGGGACACATCGTCCGCCATTTGCTTTCCTCTGGCGTTACGCCGGGTCGTGGCATGGCCATGTCGCCTGGGAGGCGTATACACCCATTGATGTGTATCTGTCCGAACAGGCTCCGGACATTCTCGGCCTGCCGGTCGAGTTTCAAATTCGACACGTCGCGACCGATAAACTGCGCCTTTTTCCCACCGAGGACGTGGCCTTTATCCCGAACGAACCGCTCATGTGGGCCGGTGTAGGCTTTGTCACAGGTCTCGACGAGCATATCCAACTGGTAGAGGGTGGCTTTCCGGTTGAAAATCAGCCTACGCCGCAGGGCGGCGCGGAAGCAGTAGAGATCCTCATCAGCCGGAAAATCGCCGACACGTTGGGCTTGCAGGTAGGGGAGCGCTACATCCTGTTTGCAGCCGGTCAGGACGGGGCGCAAATCCCGGTGCACATCGCCGGCGTGTGGCAGCCTATCGATTTGGCCGATCCCTTTTGGTTCTACCAGCCGAACGCCTTTGACGAGATTTTTCTCACCAGCGAGAGTGCTTTTGTTCAACAAGTACTGCCGGCGTCAGAGACACCTGTGGCGTCTGCCGTGTGGTATCAAGTTTACGATGGCAGTCTCGTCCGGCCAGCTAACGTCAACGGCTTGCTGGACAACGTCGCAACCGTTGAGGCCCGTGTCGCCGTTCTGCTCGACAATGCTGCCTTGGACATCTCACCCGTGCCCGCGCTGCAAAGTTATGGCCAATCTTCCCATTTGTTGACGCTCGTCCTGACCATCTTTAGCCTGCCCGTGATCGGTCTTGTCTTTTACTTTATCAACCTGATCGCCAGTATGGTGGTACGACGCGGGCAGAGCGAAATCGCCATCATGCGCAGCCGGGGGATCGCACGCCGGCGAATTATCGGTATCATTATGCTTGAAGGCCTGCTGATCGGCGGCCTGGGGTTGGCCGGGGGGCTCTTGTTAGGCAAATGGATGGCCCAACTGGTGAGCCAAACGCGCACCTTTCTTGACCCGACCCTATTGACGAGAGACCCTGCCGAGTCGTTAGCCATCGTCTTAACCCCCACGGCTTTTGGTTACGCGCTCGTCGGCGTGGCGTTGACATTGATCGCTCTCCTGATCCCGGCCCTGATTGTGGCAAAACATTCCATTGTTACCCTGCGTTGGGAACAGGCCCGATCGTTGTTGGCTCCCTTTTGGCAGCGATACTTTTTGGACGTTTTGTTGCTCGTGCCACCTCTTTACGGCTGGTACCAGTTTGACAGGCAAGGCACAATTGCGCTGGGCGCCGGGGGCAACGACCCCTTTGCCAATCCGCTGCTCTTTATCGTGCCGGTGCTGTTCTGCTTGTCCCTGGGACTGATCCTCATCCGTCTTTTCCCATTGTTGGTGCGGTCCCTGGCATGGTTGGCGTCGTGGTTGGAGGGGACCACCCTCTTGCTTACGCTGCGCCAATTGGCCCGCGCCTCTTCACAATATATGGGGCCGCTGCTCCTACTCTGCCTGACGGTGAGCCTGGCGACCTTTAGCGCTTCGATGGCCGTCACGCTGGATGACCACCTGTGGGATCAGGTCTATTACCAAATCGGCGCCGATCTGAATCTGGCCGAGTTGGGCGAAAGCACACAGAAGGGGGAACCGCTTGAGATGCCGGGGGAAACAAGTGCGGGCGGGGAAGAATCGGCAGACGAACCCCAATGGCTTTTTTTGCCGGTAAGCGACCATTTGAACGTCCCCGGCGTACAGGCAGCGGCGCGCGTAGGCGACTATGACGCCACGGCCAAGACCGGCGGTCACCAACAGACAGGACGTATTTTGGGCATAGATTGGGTTGATTTTGCCCAGGTGGCCTTTTTTCGCCCCGATTTTGCTTATAACGAGTCGCTGGGTGGGTTGATGAACCGGCTGGCGGTGGCGACCGACAGCATTCTGGTCAGCGGCAGCTTTATGGTGCAACAAGGGCTGGTGGTCGGTGACCCGCTGCGCCTGAACGTAGGCGCGGCCGGGGAATTTGCCGACGTTTCTTTTACCATCGTGGGGGCGCTGGATCTCTTTCCCTCGCTGTACCCTCAGGATGGCCCTTTCTTTGTCGCCAACCTGGACCACATTCACAATGCCCTGGGGGGAGCGTACCCCTACGACGTGTGGCTGGCGACCGACGCCGCCGTCCCTGGCGAAACCATCATAGAGGGCGTGCGCGACCTGGGGCTGGTAGTCGTGACCGGCCAGGACGCCCGCGAGACGGTCCTGGCCGAGCAGACGCGCCCCGAACGACAAGGGTTGTTCGGCCTGCTTTCAGTCGGCTTTATCGCCGCCGCCGTGCTGACGGTCCTTGGTTTTCTGGTTTACGCTGTGGTTTCCTTTCAACGGCGCTTTATTGAACTGGGGATGCTGCGTGCGATCGGCCTTTCGGCCGGGCAGATGGCGGCGTTTTTAACCGGCGAACTGGCCGTTCTCATCCTGATCGGGGTGCTTATTGGAACCGCATTGGGTGTTTGGGCCAGCGCTCTTTTTATACCATACTTTCAGGTTGGCAGCGACAAGACGGCCCTTGTGCCGCCCTTTATCGTGCAAATTGCCTGGGAGCAGTTAGGTACCATATTTGCGATTTATGGCGTGATGTTTATCATTTCTGTCCTGGTGCTGGCCGTTCTGCTCATCCGTATGCGGGTGTTCGAGGCCGTGAAACTGGGTGAAACTGTCTAGGAGAACACTGAAAAAACCTTACACAGAGCGCACAGAGGAGGCACAGAGCATCACAGAGTTTCTCTGAGTATCTCTCTTTTCTGTCTCTGTGAAGCTCTGTGTCCAAAATGGCGACTTTCTCAGCAGACTCCTGGCGCTTTCAGTATCAATGAGGTGTTTTATGCAACAAATTAACCATCGTAAACGTGCAATTCAAAAAATCTGTGTTCTGGGAATGATGCTAGCATGGCTGTTTTCTATGACCGCATGCGGCAATACGGGAGCGGGGCAAACGTCCGGCATTTTACCTACGCCCACACTCTTGCCGACGCCCATCATCCCCGAAAAGCCGACGTACACCATCCAGTTGGGCACGGTTGTTCGGAGCCTGGAATTCACCGCTCGCGCTTCTCCACTGTTGGAGCAAGAGCTGTTCTTCAGGGCGGATGGCTTTGTCGGCGACGTGCTCGTGGAGCGAGGGGATTGGGTACAGGCAGGAGACGTGTTGGCG
>CAYVPU010000250.1:0-2403 GCA_964453885.1 uncultured Anaerolineae bacterium
CCATCCACCCCTTTTCACGTCTCATCTTGAAAGGGGTGGATGGCCCGCTCACCGATCAGCAACGTTCCGACGTTAGCGTCATCAACCGCAGTGGGCAGCATCTGCTGGGTTTGCTGGATGACATCCTGGAACTGATAGACCTCGAGAGCAGCGAGCAGCCTCTTGATAAAACTTTGGTAGAGTTGCGTCAGATCGTTGCCAACGTGATTGACAGAGTTGCTCCCCTGGCTGAGGACAAATCCATCGCTCTGCGCTCCGAGTGCCCGGCCAGTCTGCCCCTTTTACAGGCCGATGGCGCACGTCTTTGCCAGGTCTTGACCCACCTGGTCTCTAGCGCCGTTGAGACAACCGAGAGCGATGCTGTGATGGTGGACGCCCGGCTTACCGGCAAGAACGGCACAGAGGTCGTGGTAAGCGTCGCATCTGGCTCCGACGCGCCGTGCTTTGTTGATGCTGATGTTATCAAAGGGGATGTGGAGGGCCTTTCTGACGAGGGCATAGTCTGGGATGGCACGGACCCTGGCATCAGGCTGATCCTGAGCAAACGGATCGTCGAATTGCACGGTGGTCGTTTCTGGGTTGGGGATGGTCTGTCACAGCCGGTGATGTTTGCATTTACACTGCCTGTAGCCGAGGCCAGTTCTATCGTCGGCCCTGGTGGTCAGGGCAGGGAGCAAGCGGAGGGCATTGTATGACTTGGCCAAGGATCATTGCAATCGCCAGTCAAAAAGGAGGCGTCGCCAAGACTACGACCTGTCTCTCACTGGGGGCGAGCCTGGCCGAGCAGGGCAAGAGCGTGCTCATGATTGACCTGGACCCCCAGGCGCACCTCACCCTGTCGCTGGGCCTGCATCCTGCCGAGTTACGCCACACCATCCGGGATGCTTTCCTGGGCAACGCTTCCCTGGTGAGCGTCACCCGCGAGACTGGTGTGCCTCTTCTGGATCTGGCCCCGGCTAACCAGGGGGTGAATGTGTTGGACAAGCTGCTCTACGATCGGCCCAACTATGAGCATTTTCTCAAGAATCGTCTTGATGCCACAGACAGCGGGTATTACGACGTGATCCTCATGGACAGCCCGCCATCCTTTGGCACGCTGATGCTCAATGCTCTCACCGCCGCCGATCTGTTGATTATTCCAACTCAGTGCGAGTATTTCGCCAGCCGTTCCCTGCGCGACGTGTTACAACTGGTACAGATGGTGCGGCAAAGGACGAACCCTGATCTGGTTTATCGTGTGCTAATCACCATGTTCGACCGGCGCAACAGAATTTCACACATTGTCCGTGAGCAATTGGAACGTACGTTCTCGGCCGCACTGCTCGAGACGGTCATTGAGGTAGACACCAGACTGCGGGAAAGCCCTGCCTTTGGTTTGCCTGTTACTCTCTATGCCCCACGCACGCGCGGCGCTGTGCAATATCGCGCCCTGGCCCAGGAGTTGATGAACCATGCCTAAGAAGAGCTTTGAGAATCAATTCGAAGGGCTGTTTTCTGATGCCGTTATTCCTGAACCAAAGCCGGAACCGGCTCTGGGCGTTCCTCCCCCCCCTCAATCCCCCCCAGAGGGAGGGAGGGCAGAAACGCCCGCTCCAAAAGTAGAGTCGCCGCTGGAGGTAGCTGATGGGCCGGAAGATCGGCTACCTGCGGCAGAACCCCAAGCCGGAGGCGAACGTGTTTCCCCCCCCCCTCAATCCCCCCCAGAGGGGGGGAGGGCAGAGCTCTCGGAGTCTCTCAAGGGGATCGAAAAGTGGCTTGCCGTTCCGGTCGCCGATGAGGAATTGGCCCGCCGAGGGCGTTTGCTGGGAATTCTCACCCTCGTCGTCGTAGCGATCATCGTAGCCGTCCTGCTCGTTTTTGTGGTCGTTGGTCTGAGCAGCGGATCCTGGGACGATTTTTTCCGTGCCATCGCTGTCTCGCTCATTATCCTTGTCGGTGTACTGGTGGCTTGGTCTCTGGTCCGGCGGGGGCGCGTAATGACCGGCATATGGTTCTTCCTGGGAGTGCAGTTTCTGACCATAGCGCTGGCAGTAGCGGTGTTCGATGGCTATCAAAGCCCTGCTCAGTTATCCTTCATTGTCTCCATCCTCATTGCCGGAATGTTACTGGGACCCAAGGCTGCGCTAGAGTATGGCGGGTTGGTGACGCTGGTGATGCTCCTGCTGCTCACCCTGGAACAAACGGGACTTTACAAGCCTCCGTTCGTACTGCCAAACGAACAGCGTGTCTCTCTGTATTTCGGCATTGGCTTGGTTATGTTCGGTGCCATCAGCGGGTTGGCCTACCTGGCCTTCCACTCTCTGGAGCAGGCACATGAGCGTACAAAGGGATTGGTGCGACAGTTGGAGATCCTCCGCGCCACGTTGGAACAGCGCGTGGCCGACCGCACCCGCGAGTTGAACC
>CAYVPU010000250.1:2503-5052 GCA_964453885.1 uncultured Anaerolineae bacterium
CTCCAGCCCCGCCCGCGCGAGCCAGCGGCGATGGTCACGGTGAAGGCGAGGAGGTGAACGCATGACTCTGTCTTCTGTAGACCAGGCTTTACAACTCATCGCCTGGTTCCTGGCTCTGACCGAGTTTATTCTGGCCCTATACATTTTGTTGCTCAACGTCTGGCACACCGCCAACCGCCACGTGAGTGTCTTTCTCTTGTTCCTTGCGATTAGCAACTTTGCCCTGGGTCTGGTGATAGGCGCAGCAGACGCGAGCCAGGCTGCTTGGCCAACCTATCTCCTGGCCGCAACGTCTTCCGCCATTCAACCAGGGCTGCTCCTCGTCGCTGTCGTCCTGCTGAAACCCCGGTGGCTGCGCGGCCGGTGGTGGCGGGCTTGGTGGCCGATTTACGGCCTGGCCTTCCTACCCCTTCTATTGACCCTGCTGGACATCAGCCTGGGCACGCGGCTGTGGTATACCGGTCTTGATACGGAAGCTTATGTTGGCGGGTTTGTACTCCTGTCCGAGTATGCCGTCGGCAGCCTGTCCTTGCCAATCAGAGTGTTGAACTTTTACGCGATACCACTGGTGGCTGTCATTCCCCTGCTATATATTGGCCTGCGAGACAAAGAGGTGACGCCGTTGGCCCGCCAGCTAGCATGGCTGCTCCTGGGAGCGCAGATCGCTATTATAGCTATCCAGATCGGACTGCGTAACCTGTTCGTTGGTGGAGTATCTACCCTCATTACCAATGTCGTCTTGGTCCTCACCTACGCCTATGCCGTTTTCCAACAAATGATCTCGGAACGGCGCTTGCAGAGGGGCCGGTTACAGCTCCGTCTGACTGTTCTTATCCTGGTGATCACGGTCCCTGTCCTCGTGGCAGTGGTAATCTTTGTGAGCGTCCGCGCAGACGCATTGGTTGAGCAAGCCGTCGTTCAACAGCAGGGGGCAGAGGTGCTGAGTGCCCTGCGGCAGTTCCGGCGGGTTTCCTGGACGGCGTTGGCCGTTGGAGTGACTGTAGTGCTAGCTCTGGCCTGGTTGACCGTCCGCCAGGCGTTCCAGCCCATCGGTGCGTTGACCGACACAGCGACTGCCATCACTGCTGGCGATCTGACCCGCGTTGCGCCGGTGGAAGGCGAGGACGAAATCGGCGTCCTGGCCCGCGCCTTCAATAGTATGACCGAGCAGCTTCGTGGTCTCATCAGCGGCCTGGAGCAGCGCGTGGCCGAGCGCACGGCCGACCTGGAGCATCGGGCCGTGCAGTTGCAAACCGCGGCCGAGGTGGCCACACGGGCCACCTCGGTGCTGAACCTGGATCAATTGCTGCATCAGGTCGCCATCCTCATCGGTGAGCGATTCGATCTCTATCATGCGGGCCTTTTCTTGCTGGACGAGACAGGCCGCTGGGCAGAGTACCGCGCTGGTGTGGGCGAGGTCGGTGACCTCTTACTGGAGCAAGGATTTCGCCTGGAGGTCGGTGGGCACTCTATGGTCGGCTGGTGCACGGCCCACGCCCAGCCGCGCGTCGCGCTGGAGGTGAGCCAGGACGCAGTGCACTTTGACCATCCCCTCCTGCCAGAGACCCGCTCCGAGGTGGCGCTGCCGCTTATGGCTCGCGGGCGGGTCGTCGGCGCGCTGGACGTACAGAGCGCAAAGTTGAACGCTTTCTCTGAGGAGGACGTGACGGTGCTGCAAACCATAGCCGACCAGATCGCCCTCGCCATTGACAACGTTCGTCTCTTGGCCGAGGTCCAGGAGAGCCTGGCCGAGGCGCAGGCAGTCCACCGCCACTACCTGCGGGAAGCCTGGACCGGTTTCATCGCCGCCCGCGCGTCCGCAGTCGGCTATCGTTACGTCGCCGGAGACGTGGAATCCGATCCAAACGCCTGGCTGCCATCTATGGCCGACGCCCAGCGCCAGAGTCAGGCCGTCATCATGCCGGACGATGACGGAGCGACTACGCTCAGCCTGCCCATCACGCTGCGCGGCGAGACCGTCGGCCTGTTGGGCTTCAAGAGAGACAGCGGGAGTGAGTGGGCGGATGAGGATGTTGTTGTGGCTCAAGCAGTGGCCGACCAGGTGGCCCTGAGCCTGGAGAACGTCCGTCTCTTCGATGAAGCCCAGCGACGCGCCCAGCGCGAAGCGCTGGTGCTCGAACTCTCCGACAAGATGCGCCGCACAACCGACGTAAACACTATCCTTGAGACAGCCGTGCAGGAACTCGGCAAAGCCCTGGGCAGCGCCCGCGCCTTTGTGCGATTAGATGTTCCATCAGAGTAACCGAAATCCAAGGAGGTCCGAGATGTTACAAAAAACAACACAAGTTATTGCCATCGTGGGGGTAGTGTAGGACTCGGCTTCCAGGTTACCGAAAAGACCGGTGCAACCGGTGCTGTCGCAGCCGATGAGATGGGCTACGTGCTCGCTCTGGGCGAGGAGAATGTGCTGGCCTGGGTATTGCAGGGCAAGACGACCGGCGCTGCAATTCCTAGCGGCGATTACGAGGACCTTGATGCTGAAGAACGGAACCAACTCACCGTCCTGGCACGAACGCCCGCCGTACCCC
>CAYVPU010000251.1:0-4129 GCA_964453885.1 uncultured Anaerolineae bacterium
AAGGGTACGGTGCTCTGTGATGGGTGAACTCGAATGAGAATAGCTGATCCGTCAGGGCAATTTACTCGATTCAAAGTACTTGTTCAAAAACAAATTCGTACTTTTGCGACGATTTTACCTCTGATTTCTGCTCCTAAAGTACAAAGTTATAAATGAACAAGTGCAAAGTTTTTTCACAACCGGCCTATGCGAATTGTTTGGTTCGGTCCATGGGACAGTCAAGCGCTGGTCATGCCTCCGGGGCTGCAGGGGTATCTGCTCCTGCTGCTCTACCTGGTCGCCATGTTTCCGGCGCTGTTTGCTTTGCGTAAGGACCTCTCGTCGCTTCGCGGGCGGCGGCTGGCACTTTTTTTCCTGCTGGCTCTGACCACGGCTCTGTTCAGCAATGCCCTCACACTGCGCTTCTCAGGCCTGGGGTTTCCACCAGTACCGGGAATGTCGGCCGATGCTCGTCCTCTGCAAGTGCCCTTTGTCGCGTTGTTGTTCATTGGCGTTGCTGCCGCCCGCCTGGGCATCTTGCCCGCTGCGCTGGTCGCTCTGGGGAGCGGTTTGGTGCGAGCTGCGTTCGAGACGGGCCAGTGGCTCCAGGTCTTTGAGGCGCTGGGCTTTGGTTTGCTCGTCGGCTTTTTGCTCACGCAAGACTATGCCGGCGGGCTTGGCAAGGCGCTTCGTCAGCCTGTGGTGGCGATACCGGTGGCCTCGTTGGCAACCTGGTTGCTGCGGGTGCCCATCCTCTTTGCAGATGCGCCAGCACTCTCGCTCTATGCTCTTAACTATGCTGGCTCCTACTCGGTAGCCTCACTTCCGCCTGTCTTCTGGTCAGGGACTGCTGTGGGTGTGGTGCTGCAACTCTTGTTCTGGACCGTTCCCGGTCTGGCTCCTGTTCGCAAAGGCAGGGTCATTCCGCCCTATGAACGCAGCCTCCAGCAGCGCCTGTTGTTCGCACTGGTGCCGTTGATGTTGTTGATCATTGTCGTACTTTTTTATGCCGTCACCGTAACCGGCGTGCGGGTTTCCACGGAGCAAGTTGTGGCCCAGGCAGAGCGGGACGCCGGACACGCGGCTGACTGGATTCCGCTTTTTTTCGCTGAGGGACGGTCGCTGCTCGCTCGTCTCGCTCGCGATGAGGCATTGTCCAACCCGGACCGGGCCACGCGCCTGGCAAAGTTGCAGCAGGATATCAACACGCCGGGCTTTTTCAGCCAATTGATCCTGCTGAACACCCAGGGCCAAGCCACAGAGTCCTATCCCCTGAGTGCGTCTTCCGAGCTGGTGGCCGAAGAAAGGCAGATGCTGGGCCGCGTGCGCACTGTGGGCATTTCACTGGACGGTGAGGTACACCGTAACGCGGAAGGTAGACTCATCGTCAGCTTTATGGCTCCCCTGGATCGGACAGACTTGGGCCTGGGGGTCCTGCTGGGTCGGGTGAGCCTGAACGAAAATCCTACTTTCCGAGGCATCCTCGACAGCTTGCAGGGTACCATGGGCGCTGGCACGGGCTCTATTGTGGATCGGGCAGGCCGGATTGTGGCGCATACCGATCCCGCCAGGCTGCTCCAACCCTGGCAACCCGAGGCCAATCCCCTGGCTACTCACGCAACGCAACGCGGCTGGGCTTATCAAGATCTGTCGCTTCCTGACAATCTGCAACGGCTGGTCTATTACCGCCCCGTAGAAGGGCACCCCTGGATGGTGGTACTCGAGATGCCTTACGAGGTGATTTTAAGCCAGGCTATGGACATCTCGACTCCTCTGTTGATCCGTCTGCTGTTCCTGGCTATCGCTGCCACAGCACTGCTTTTCGTTGCTGCGCGTTATCTCATGCAGCCGATGGAGCAGTTGGCCGAGGTGGCCGGGCAGATCGCCGCCGGTCACCTGGACACGCCGGTAGAAGCTGCTGGCGAGGACGAGGTGGGCCGGTTGCGCACGGCCTTTGAGCAGATGCGACGCAGCCTCAAGGAGCGGCTGGATCAACTCTCGCTACTGTGGCAGGTCAGCCAGGCAGTGTCCGGTAGCCTGGAATTGAATGATAGCCTGTTGCCCATCCTGGAGGGTGCGCTGGAGAAAACTGGGGCCTGTGCGGCTCGCATTGTGCTGCTTTCAGCCAGCGAGACAGTGGAGAACACTGTCTCGCTGGGGCTAAGGGCAGACATGCTGGCTATCCTCGATTCTTGTGCTGCCAGCATGGTCCTACCGGGACGGCGGCTGCTCATCCACAACCTGGCCCGCGAACGAGAATCGCGCCTCCTTACCTTGCGGCGGGCTGGTTTGAGGGCCTTGTACGGCCTGCCACTGACCACGCGCGGTCGCCTGAGGGGTGTGTTTTGGCTCGCCTTTGATGCGCCGCGTTCTTTTGAGGCAACGGAGGTTGACTTTCTCTCAACCCTGGCCGGGCAGGCGGCAGTGGCGGCGCAGAACGCCCGCCTCTTTGCCGCTGCGCGCGATGGCCGGCAGCGCCTGGAGGCCATTCTGTCCAGTGCCTCCGATGCCATCATTGTCACCGACGATCAAGGTAATTTGCTGTTGGCTAACCCCGCTGCTGAGCAAGCCTTCCGCTTGCTGGTGGACTCTCGGGGCCAGCGAGTAGAGACACTGCTGGCTGACAGCCCTGAAGCGGCCCGCCAGCTTTTCACCGCCCCCCTGGAGGCCGAAAGTGGTGTCCTGACGGGCGAGCTGACCTTGCCGGATGGGCGGGTGCTCTATGCCAGCGTCTGTGCCGTGAATCAACAGCAGGGCCAGATGGCCGGGCGCGTGGCTGTGTTGCGTGACATTACCTATCTCAAAGAACTGGATCAGATGAAATCTGACTTTGTCAACACAGTCTCGCACGACCTCCGCTCGCCGCTTACCTCCATGCGAGGATACGTGACCATGATCCCCATGGTGGGCCAGGTGAGCCCCAAGCAACAAGAGTTCGTGGGCAGAATCGTCGGTGGCATAGAGCAGATGACCCACCTGATTGACGATCTGCTCGACATTGGGCGCATTGAGGCCGGGGTGGACGTCGAAATGGCGCCTTGCCGGATGGACAAGCTGGTGCGCAACGTGGTGCAAGACCTGCGTCCCCGTGCCATCGCCAAAAAGCTAGAGTTGACCACGCGCCTCCCAGAGACGCCCGTCTCGCCGGTGTGGGGTGACCGGGTGCTCGTGGAACATGCCATCACCAATCTGGTGGACAATGCCATCAAATACACCTTTGAAGGCTCTGTCAGTGTGGGTCTGACCGAGCAGAGTTCGCAGGTGGTGGTCTGGGTCAAGGATACCGGCATTGGCATTGAGGCGGTGCATTTTCCACGCCTGTTCGAAAAGTTCCATCGCATCAGACGACGGGACACCATCAGAATCAAAGGCACAGGGATGGGTCTGGCCATCGTCAAGTCCATCGCCGGCCGGCACAATGGCAAGGTGTGGGTGGAGAGCAAGCCAGGCCAGGGCAGTACGTTTTTCTTTGCTGTGCCCAAGCATGCTCAGCGCACATCAAAAGCGTAAAGAAGCATCGGAGTAGCGCCATGCCCCTGGAAATCGGCATCGTCGGGTTGCCCAACGTGGGCAAGTCTACCCTCTTTAACGCGCTGACGCGAGCCGGGGCGGCCGTGGCCAGCTATCCCTTTACTACCATTGAGCCAAACGTCGGTGTTGTGCCGGTTCAAGATCGCCGCCTGACGGACGTAGCAGCCCTCGTGGGGCCGGAAAAGGTCGTGCCGACGACGGTTCGTTTCGTGGACATTGCCGGGCTGGTCAAGGGCGCGCACCGGGGTGAGGGGCTGGGCAACCAGTTCCTGGGCCACATCCGCAACGTGGACGCCGTCGCTATGGTCGTGCGCTGCTTTGAGGCCAGTGATGTCTCCCACGTGACTCTCGACCTGGATCCCATTAACGACATCGAAACCGTAGACACAGAGTTGATCCTGGCCGACCTGGCGACGGTCGAGCGGCGGCTGGAGAAGGTGCAGCGTTCGGCCAAGGCCCAGCCCAGGGAACACTCTGGCGAACTGGACTGGCTGGAACGCCTTCGGGCACACCTGGACGACGGCCTACCGGCCCGGAGCACTGAGTCCTGGGCCTCAGCACAGGGCACTGAGTCCTGGGCCTCAGCACAGGGCACTGAGTCCTGGGCCTCAGCACAGGG
>CAYVPU010000251.1:4229-4946 GCA_964453885.1 uncultured Anaerolineae bacterium
CTTTGCCGAGACCGGGCAGGAGGTGGATTGGACAAAAGAGTTGAACCTGCTCACGGCCAAGCCTCGCCTGTACGTGGCCAACATTGGCGAGGACGACTGCCCTGACGGCGGGCCGCTGCTCCAAAGGGTGACCGCCCACGCCGCCAGCGAGGGCGCGCAGGTGGTCGCGATTTGCGCCCAGGTCGAGATGGATTTGTTAGAGTGGCCACTCGACGAGGCCGCCGACTACCTGGCCGAACTGGGCATGGCGGAATCTGGCCTGCAGCGACTGGTGCACGCCGGCTACCGCCTTATGAACCTGATCACCTTCTTCACCACCACTGGCGGGCGCGTGGTGCAGGCCTGGACGGTGCAGCGGGGCGCGCACGCCCCCCAGGCGGCCGGCCAGGTCCACACCGACATGGAGCGTGGCTTTATCCGTGCCGAGGTGGTGACCTGCGACGATCTCGTGGCTGCCGGTTCCGTGGCCGCCGCCCGTGAGAAGGGCCTGCTGCGGGTGGAAGGCAAAGAGTACGTCGTGCAAGACGGCGACGTGATCCACTTTCGGTTTGCGGTGTGAGCCACTACCCTCGAGCTTTAGCAGTTTCCGTTATGGGGAAAAGTCAGGACTTTGGAGGATGTTCGATTTTGTCGAGGTCAAGAGACGCAAGATTTTACGTCTCAAAGAAACGCTACACCAAAGTAAATATCCACAGCCGGAAAAACGATTTCGATTAT
>CAYVPU010000252.1:0-4929 GCA_964453885.1 uncultured Anaerolineae bacterium
GACCCCATTGCGACAACGGGGGGCGGGTGGTAGCTCCACCCGCCTACCCACTTGAGAAACCTCGGAGGTCGTGTGCTTCAGGTCGTTGTGCCCTGGGGGTTGCTCTCTTAGGGCGTCGTCAGTTGCGTGACGTCCAGAAATGGCACCAGGCTGCCAGCGGGCATTATGCCCCATTTGACGGTGCTGTTGGGGTCGGCCAGGCCCTGGATGAACTCGAACTGCATGATTTCCGGGTACTTGGCCAGTGCCTCTCCCTTCAACTCGATGGCCGCGGCTTCGGCCTCGGCCAGGACCTTTTTCCGTTCGGCCTCGCCACGGGCCAGCTCGATGGTGGCGTTGGCATCACCTTTGGCCAGTTCCACGGTCGCCTCGGCCTGGTACGTGGCCTGATCCCGCTTGTACTGCTCGGCGATGATCTTTTCGGCCTCGATCTGCTTCTGTTCCACGGCCTGGATGTACTCTGGCTGGAAACTGATCCGGCGCAGGCCAAAGTCAGCCAGGATCACCCCGTCCTTGGCCAGCAAGGGCTCCAGCTCTGCTCTGAACTGCTCCTGCACTTCCAAGATGTCTCCGGCGTACAGGTCGGCCGCCTTGTACTGCTTGGGAACGTTGCGTGCCAGGATGCGGGCGTGAAACTTGACCACCTTGGTAACTACGGCTTCTTCATTGCCCAGCCTATTGGCTATGTCCACCACCTTTGTGGGATCAACGTGAAAGCGCACCGAGAACTTGAGGGAGATCTGCTGCCCATCCGAGGTCGTCGTGTCGGTGGGTACATCGTAGTAATCGGCCGTGGTGACCACATCGGCTGTCTCGTAGACGATCTCCTGGGTGCGGTAGCGAATGATACCATCCACAAAGGGGATGCGCCAGTTAAGGCCGGGTTGCAGCACGCGGCCCGTCACCGCGCCAAAGCGGGTGATGAGCGCCACCGTGCCATAATCCACCGGCGTGTAGGCCAACGACCCGGTGATAAACAGCGCGATCACCACCACGGCGATGGCGGCGGTTGTGCATCCAAAACGTGTTTGCTTGTCCATGAATTTTTTACCTCCTCCTTCAAAGAGTTGCTCAATGAATTGCAGGTCGAATTCGTTGTCTTTGCCTTCGTTGCCAGAGCGTTTGCCGATGTTTTTTCCTGCCCGTCTACTCATCCCTCATTTCACCTCCTGCTTCTATTACGCTATAATCCCATCAAGGTTTCATTACTCCAAACCGCCGTTGGCGACCAGGTCTTCTGCGCCAGAGAGCACATAGCCCGCCCCGATGCCCGCCATGGCCGTGACAACCCCCGCCGCGAAAAAGACCGCCTGTACGCCAACCAGATCGCCAAAGAGCCCCGCCAGGCCAGTGGAAGCACTGGTCGCCGCGCCAATGACCATGGCCACGGCGCTCTCCACCCGCCCCCGCTTCTCGTCCGGCACCAGCGCCTGGGTGAGTGTAGCCAACGCCGCCCGCGCCGAGACGATGCTGAGGCCAATGACGATCATCGAAACCATAACCAAGGCGTAGCTGGGCGCGGCAGCAAAAGCGATGATAGAGATACCCAGGGCGATCATGCAGAGGGCCACGACCTGATTGACCTTGATCCGGGAAAAAAACTTGGTCAGTATCGCGCCACCGACCACCACGCCCAGGCCCTCCACGGCGTAGAGGATGCCAAAGCCCTTGGCGTCTATGCCCAGCACGTCACCCAGGTGCATCACGCCCAGCACAAAGATAGCCGCAAAACCAAACGTCGCCTGCCCGGTAATCACCATCACGTTGGTCAAGAACGGGTTGCGCTTGATGAAAGACAGTCCCTCTCTGAGCTGGGTCCACATTTCCCGCACGTCGCCCTGCCGGTTGACGGTCGCCGTGCTAGGGAGGCGCATGGCGACGATGGCTATCGCAGACACGAAAAAAGTCAGGGCATCAAACACAAAGGCAAACTCGATGCCCAGCCAATCCACGACGAAACCGGCGATTGAGGCTCCCAGGATCATGGCAATGACCTGGCTGCCCTGGATCAACGCATTGGCCGCCAACAGCAGTCGCTCAGGCACGACGTTGGGAATGACGGCGTTTCGGGCTGGCGCAAAAAATACCCCCACCGCTGACGCCGTGAACGTGACCAGGTAGAGGATGTAAAACTGGCTTGCATCCCGTACCATCACCAGGGCCAGCACGGCCAGCCCCCGCAAGATGTCCGACACGATCATGACGGTCTTGCGATTCCAGCGGTCGGCAAAGACGCCACCCACCAGTCCCAACAGCAACTGTGGCACGGTGAAGCACAACCCCACAATGCCCACCGGTACCGCAGAATCAGTGAGCCGGTTGATCAGCACCAGGATGGCAATGATGACGAACTGGTCCCCAACCTGAGAGACCAGTTGGCCGATCCAGAGAGCCAAAAAGTTGCGGTAGCGCAGGGCATCTACAACCGCGCTACCCCCACCCAGGGAGAACGCCCCTACGTTTTCTTCTGAAGACATAAACCGTCCCTGCCAGAGAGCGCCGCTACAGGGGCTTCTCGTAGATGCGATAGGTCTTGTAGACCTCTCCCCCCAGGAACTGGGCGGCGCGATTCATCGGGTCGTTGGTCTCCAGGATCCAGGACATTTCGGCGTTCTTGTAACCCTTGGGCAGCGCGGCCATAGCCGTCTCATAGTAGAGCAGCGCATCTATGCCCTTGCCCCGGTACGGTTCCAGCACGCCCAGAATGAGCACGCGAATGCCGTCAATGCAAGAGCGAATCTTGTAATGCCAAAAGAACTTGAGCAGTGTCCACAGTTCCCAGGTCTTGGGGTGGGGATTGGCTCGTAACAGGGCCTGATTGACGTCCGGCAGCGTAATGGATACACCCACTACCTCGCCATCTTTTTCCACCACAAACACTAGATCGGGATCCATGATCTGTTTCAGATCGTTGGCCAGATGCTCGATTTCGTGCTCGGTCATGGCCACAGCGCCCCAGTTCTTCTCCCAGGCCGAATTGTAGACTTTTTTGAACCGTTCAACTTCGGCGTCCCAATCTCTGAGGTTAAAGTTGCGCACGGTATAGTTGTATCGCTTGCGAACTAACTCCACCACCCTCAACAACTTGGGAGGCAACTTGTCAACTTTTTTCCCGCCCAAGACAGAGGTGTCCAGGTGGTAAGCCCACAAGTCCATGGCCTTGAAGAAGCCATATCGCTCGATGAAATCGGCATAGTAGGGCGGATTGTGCGGCATCATCACCATCGGCGGGCTGTCAAAGCCGTCCACCAGCAGGCCATACTCATCATTGACTGAAGGATTGGCCGGGCCTTGAAGGGCAGTCATCCCCTTGGCCTGCACCCACTCGCCGGCCGCATCGAACAGAGCCTCGGCTGCCTCAAAATCCTTCAACACCTCAAAAAAACCGAAAAAACCCATCTGCTCCTGGTGAATCTTGTTGTGGTTGCCGCTGACGAGGGCCGTGATGCGCCCCACTACTTTGCCATCGCGACGGACGACAAAGTTCTGAAACTCGGCGTGCTCCCAGAAAGGATTCTTCTGGGGATCGAACATGTCCCTCATCATGGAGACTAGCGGCGGGACCCAGTTCGAGTCGTCCTCGTAGACCTCCCAGGCGAATGAAATGAATTCCATAAGTTCTTGTTTTGTCTTAACCGGCGCGACTTGCAATTTCGCCATAACACCCCCATAGTGTAAGATATGTGTCAAGGGTAAAACCAGTGCTGCCCTGCCTATTATACACCAAGAAGCCTAAACGTGAAACCGGCCTTGTGTTGCCAGACGATACACCTCCCGAGGTCGCCAACCAGAGACCTCGGCCACCAGGCGCGCCGCCTCCTTGCGGCCCAACCCTTTCACCAGCAGACGCTCCAACTCGGATTGCACCCGGTCCTCCGGCCAGCGCGCCGCCTTCCCCCTCGCCCCGCCGATGACCAGCGCCCACTCGCCGCGCGGTGGGGTTGCCTCAAAATGAGCCACGGCCTCGTCCACCGTGCCCCGCCATGCCGCCTCATCGGACTCGGCCCACAGGGGCGACAGGGACAGGGGCCGGCGGCCCAGCGTCTCCGCCACGTCCCGCAGGGCGACCAGCAAGCGGCTGGACGTTTCAAAAGCCACAAGCGTCCGCCGCTCTACTGCCCGGGAGCCCAACAACTGTCGCCGCTGAGTGAAACCCTGGGGCAGGAAGCCGAGGGACAGGTAAGCATCCACTGGCAGCCCGGACGTCACCAGTGCCGTCACCGCCGCCGGCGGGCCTGGCACCGATACGACGGCGATGCCTCGCTCCACGGCAGTGCGAACCAACCACCAGGCGGGGTCAGGGCGACCCAGCAATCCTTCTGTGGAGAGCAAGGCCACATCGCTGTGGGTCAACCTCTCCAACACATCCTCGCTCCCACCAACTTTTACGTTTTCACTTGTCGTTTCGTTTCCGGTGCAACCAGTACCGGCAAGCGGTGTGTCTATCCCATAGTACGCCATGAGTTCTTGCGCCTGGGGAATGTCCTGGGCAACGACAAGGTCCACCTCGCGCAACACCCGTAACGCGCGCTGCGTCACGTCTTCCAGATTGCCTGCCGGCATACCGACGACGTACAGTGTGCCCATCTGTGCATCCTTACGTAAGGCGGGATGCCATCCTGCCCCACAGCCCGGTAGACTGGTTTCTCAAGTAACGAGTATACCCCATAAATGGGGAAAATGTCAAACCTGTGACGCACATCTTAACGAGTCGGCTCAAAATGAGGTGCACTATTGGTAGATTGGTGAATTGGGAATCAGGCAACTCTTGACATATTATGACACATTTGGTATAATCTGAACGAATGTCATCAAAATACGAAACACCACATTGTCATCACTGGCAACTGGAAAACTCTTGGGGGGCAAGTCAACACAATCAAGGATTGTCTGCCTGAGAGTCAGCTGTGTACATTGCGCACATGATGT
>CAYVPU010000253.1:0-4918 GCA_964453885.1 uncultured Anaerolineae bacterium
CAAACGGCAGCGCCCATTTGCCGTTAAAGTAGATGGCATTGGTGAGTACCAGGCGCACCGCGGCATTCAGCGCTCCCTGTGGAATCAGGTCTTGAATCTTTTCCTCTGTTTGGTCGCTCACCCAGTCATTGATCGTTTTCCGCGCTGCTTCTGTCTCTTTGACAAAGTCCAGCGTGCGCAGCCCCGCTCCATAGTTCTCGGCCAGGGTATCGAGAAAGGCGGGCAGGAATTTGTATCCCTCTTGACCCCAGATGGCATTGGCGATGTTGAGTTGAAAGGCATCCGCTCCATCATAACTGGTCAGCGCCGTGTCCAGTGCGTTAAAGGCAGGATGGAGTCGCTCCTGGGGTAGCGTATAGTGCATCGTGGCCGCCATCTGCTCTTCGGTTTCGCCGCGCGCCCCGGCGTAGGTCATGGCGAGGGCTAGAGAGATGCTGACCGGTGAGTAGAACAGGTTACCGTCTCCCTCCTGGCGCAGCCTCTGGTACAGGTCGAAGGCGAACGCGCTGTTCCCGGCAACCAATTCGGCCATTTCGGCATCTGCGGCATCGGACGCCAGACGAGGTTTGTCGGATTGCAAGAGGTCGGCCTTGGCCGTGCCGGCACATCCTACCATCAGACTGGCGAGTATCAACACGATGGCGAAAACAAGTTTGCTTTTCATTTCTAGCCTCCTTTGGTGTCGTTTGCTGTGCAATGTTTTCTTGCCGAATTCCAATATAAAGACGACAGAGCTTTATCAAAGGTTCCCGTCTTTGCACCGGCGACGGCGCTGCGTAGGCTGGCTACAGTCTCTCTGAAGCACGTGCACAGCTTCTCTACCTCTGCCAGTCTAGTTGCACCTGCGCGATGCCTGCTCGCTCAACGTACTCTAACACGATCGTGTGTTCACCAGCCGACAGGTAATGTGTCACCGACCCGGAGTCATTCACTGGCTGCCAGACGTCGAGCACCGGCTGGCCATCTATGAAAAGACTCGCCTCGTCGTCTGCAGCAACGTCGAAAGTGTAGCGACCGGCCTCAAAGTTTTGATGCGTCGTCCAGCGAACGGAAAAGTCATCGGCGGGCAGGCCGGGGAAGGGTACACCGTATCCCCAGTCAAAGTTCAGACCCTCGTGCAGCCGCACGAGCACCGGTTCCCCTTCCAAATCGGGGTTGGCAAAATACTCGGCTTTCCACGGTGTGGGGCTGACCCAGAAGCGAATGCGCGCATGGCCGTTCCCCTCAAAGTATTCCACCTTGAACCGATGCGTCCCGTTCAGGTAGGTGCCATCCACATAGTGCAACTCGTTGTCCATATCTTGCCACTTGTCGATCATCAGGCGAGTGTCGTCCAGCCAGACCCGCACCCCATCGTCGGCGCGGACGGCGATGCGGTAGAAGCCCGGCGCAAGGGCCATTTCCTGGCTCCAGACGACAGAAAAGTTGTCGTCGGGCATCCAGTCCACGGGCGGCGCGGTGCCCCAGTCAAAGTTGATCTCGGCGTCGTCCCGCGTCATGACCGGCGGCCAAAGCATTTCCCGGTTGTCATAGTACTCGCCCTTCCACCCGGTTAAGCCATCCAGTCGCTCCCACCACACGTGAGCGTGCGCCTCTCCACCATTCTCAAAGTACTCCACCTTGACCTGGTGGAGCTCCTCGTCCATGACCAGGTCGGCCCAATGGTCGTTGGGCAATTCCTGCAGATACCAGGCGTTTACCAGGAGCTGGCCGTCTACCCACAGACGGATACCATCGTCGGCCGCGGCGTGGAAGCGATAGACCCCCGCCGGGAAGCTCAACGTGCGCGTCCAGCGAACGGAGAACTGGTCGTTTGGGATAGCCGGGTCAGGGCTTTCCCATTCCCAGGCAAAGTTGATGGCCGAATCGGTGCGCACCAGAGCCGGTGCACCCTCCAGGTTCTTGTTGGCATAGTACTCGGCCAGCCAGCCAACTTCTCCTTGAAGCCGTTTCCATCCCAGTTGGACGACTGCGCCGCCATCGTGCTCATAGTATTCCACCTGTACCGGATGCACGCCACGGCTGATATAGACGTCGCGGGTGAGCCAACTGGCCTGCCGGTCATACCAGGCATCTATGACCAACGTATCGCCCACCCAGACGCGCAAGCCATCGTCGGAGCGGGCAGTGAAGCGGTAGGTGCCGTCGTCGAACCAAGTATCCTGACTCCAGCGGACGGAAAAGTTGTCGGCGGGAACCCCAGGGCCGGGGGAAGCGGTGCCCCAGTCAAAATCAATCGCATCATCCATGCGATTCAGAACCGACGGGCCGCTGAGCGTCCTATTCGGATAGTACTGGGCCCACCACGGATGCTCAGACGGGGGCAAGGGTCCCGCTGCCACCGGCTGTGTGACAAGGAGCAGGATCAAGACAGCGAGGCCCGTCTGTACCGCGAGCCGCAGTCGCTTGCGCAAAACCGATTCAAGCTTCTTTCGATTAATCATGGCAACCCTCCTGTTCTTTCATCATCCATCAATAAACCCTTCATCGAACCTGGTCATTTGTCACATTCAGTATAGAACAGAATCTCTCCAAATGCATCAGCCATCCGGGGAGTTTTGAGCCTGGTCAGTTGGCTAGTCTTTTACCTGGTCACCTGACCAGGGTGGCCATCAAGGAGACTAGCCGTGTCCTTCCATTCTGACCAAAGAAGCCGGGCAACAGTGGCGTCAAGGTACACATCACGATATCAGTCGAAAAGTGTAATACCATTGCCGCTTCCAGTACAGCTCAAGATCACTCCCCTGGGTGTCAATTATTCAGGCCTTGGCCCCGGCGGCAAGTTGGGCGCGCCGGGACTGGGCGGCCAGTCAGCGTGCCAGGCCCCGGCTTCATCCCGGCTGTGGCTGGTATTGGGGGTGAATGTGTCAAAGACAATGGTATCCGCCACCGTGCCGTCTGGATCACTCAGCGTGGCCTCCAATGTGCCCATGCGCACGTCCTCTTTAGTAAAGTCAGCCCGTACTACCAGGAGATAGTCGCCGGCCACCAGGGTATCCGGGACGAGGAACATCAACTCACCCGGCATGTTCTTGCCCATCAGCGAGACGCGGGTGGAACTGCTCCCATCGGGAGCCACGAAGAAAACGCCCTGCTCCGGGTCGGCGGGGTCAAACTTGAACCGGTGGCCCACCAGTTGGCCCATGCCGCCCGGGGTGAGCACGCTGTTGCGTTCCCCGGTGTTGATGTTGCAGCGTCCTGAGCCCTTTGTCCCTGGGCCAAAGGACCAGGGGCCTGTCGAAGGGGTGTACTCTAGCGGGTTGGGCTTGGGTTTGACCGCCTCCTGCTTGGACACCGCCGCCTGCTCCTTAACGGTCTTGCGGTACCGTTTGCCGGGGGTGGCCGTGGCGGCGACCTGGTGACGGCTGGAGTCGTAACTATCGAGCTGCCCGTTGAAAATCCCCTTGATGCTGGCCCCAAAGTTGGCAAGGGGCGTACGGATAAACGACGGTCATGCTGCTTTGTATCCATCACCTCCTTTGCCTCTCGCGCTGTCGTTCAATCGCGTTGGGGGCGGGTGCGCACTCGCGTAGGAGAGGGGGCGGATTGCGCGCACGGGCTATAGTATATCGCAAAGGTGGCGTTGGGGCAAATGAAAAACGCCCCGCTTCCTTCGCCTCGACCGGTGGCGGTGGGCGAAGGATGCGGGGTGGTGTCCTGAGCGAACTTGTCCTGAGCGGAGCTGAAGGAGCCGAAGGGCTGCATTGGGTTTGGGCTGAGGTGGGATAACGGACGCGGGTTCAGCCGCCCGTGCGGATGCGGGAAACCACCGCCGCTACAAGACTGACCTGAAAGCGCGTGCGGCCGCTGACGTGCAGCGCGCGGAGCGCCGGTGGTGTGGGAGCAGCAATGCGCGCGCGGGGAGCGGTCCTGGGTCCGCGCAGTCTGGCCGGTCGCAGGATACGGGCCACTGGCCCCGGGCCGGTCTTTAGGCCGGGGCACGCGGGCAGGCCAAGGAACTGGAAGGATGAACGATGAATGCCGTCGTCTTGCCAAATCCGGCCAGGGCGGATGACGAGGCCGATGCTTCGCATCGGGGTGAGCTTGTGATCCAAGCCCGCGTTCAACTGCTCGATTAAACGCGGGCGCGGCGGCGGGATATGAGTTTGGTAGTCAGCAGTGGCGTGGGCACAGGCGCTTTCCTTATAGCACAGGGAGACTGATTCTGCCAAACAAAGGGCCCGGCCGGTCACAGCCTCGGCCAGGCCCGAACGGAAAAAACCGCCAGCGCGCGCTACGCTCGCCCCACAAGCGCGCTGAAGAAACGCCTTACCGAGAAGGACTGCCCGGAGAGTAGATTCTGGGCGCGAAACATTGCCGCGACGGCGCAGACGATGGCGTAGGCGGTGACGGACATCAACCCGGCCGAAAGCAGCAGTTGCCACAGCGGCACGTTACCAACCGTCAAGCGCATCATCATCACGATTGGGGCGGTCGGTGGGAACAGGCTCAATACGGTTGGGATCGCTCCGTGGGGAGCCTCGGCTAGCGGCGACAGGAGGCCGACTATGTAGCCGATCATCAACGGTGTCATGGCCACAAAAGATGCCTGGCTGGCCTCCTTTAGCTTGGGCACCAGCGCCCCCACGCCCGCCATCAGACTGGCATACATGGCAAAGCCGAGTGTAAAGAACACCAATCCCCAGGCCAGGATAGAAACGGGGAGCGTGAACTCTTCCGGCAGACCGAGCGTACCTCCGCCCATGTTCATCAAGGTAAAGAGAGTGCCTACCCAGGAGATGGTCTGGAGCAAGCTGGCTATTCCCAATCCGATGATCTTGCCCGCCAGCATCTGCCGGGGGTTGAGCGATAGCATCAGGATCTCGATGGTCTGGTTTTCCTTCTCGCTGCTAATGTTCCTGAGCAGAATGTTGGAGGCGGTCAGAAGAAAGACGTAAAAGAGGATGGCCATGATTGC
>CAYVPU010000254.1:0-4898 GCA_964453885.1 uncultured Anaerolineae bacterium
TTGGGATAGAGTTGGACTAAAACCTCTTCCCCAACAGCAACAACTGCCTCAGCATTGGCAGCGCCGCCTGGAGCGCACGAGCGCGGTGGCTGATCCGGTTCTTGACCTCCGGCGGCAACTGGGACATGGTCTGATCGCGCTCTGGCAGGTAAAACACCGGGTCGTAGCCAAAGCCGTGCCTCCCGCGCGGCTCAAAGCCGATGAGACCCTCGCAGCGACCGGCGACTCTGGAAGGGGCGCGTGGCCTACTCGTCTCCATCGTAGCCTGTGGGTCTGAATTGGCAGGGATTATACGCCGAAGGGAGGGGGCCCTCAAACGCGCTGGGGCAGTTTGTTTCACCTCTCCTGCCGTCGCAACGTCCAGACCACGGCGGCAAAGGCGACGATCACGCTGCCGGCCAGCACCGCCAGGTCGCCCCACACCTGCGCCAGGGACGCCTCCCCGGCCAGGGCCAACTCCAGCGCATCCGCCAGGTAGTGGGTGGGGATCAGACAGAAGGCTGTTTCCAGGGAGGTAGGCAAGTCTAGCATGAGAAACCAACTCGGCGACATCAGGGCCAACATGAAGATGCTCGACCAGGTGTTCACCTGCATCGTGGTGCGGAAAAGGCTGCCCATCAACAACCCCACTGCCACCATGAACAGCGACCCCAGCAGCACCGCCAGGAGGGTCACCGGCCAGTCTCCCGCCCAGCCGTGGTTTAGAACGAGCAACGCCCCGGCAATGAGCAGACTGTAGAGCAAACCGGTCAGGGCCTTACCGGCCACTACCTCTGCCGTATCAGCCGGCGACATCAGCAAGGCGTCCAGGGTGTGCTTTTCCTTCTCTTCCACCAACAACGTCGGCACCACAAAGACCCCGGCCATGGCCACCGCCATTACCAGGTATATGATCAGCAAGAGGTGATCCAGCCGGAACTTGCCCCCAGCCTGTGACCCTACCGGGGAGGCCACGTCAGCCCAGGTGATGCGCACAGGTGGGGGCTGTTCCACCAGGGCCCACACCTGCTGCTCCACCAGCCGTTTGAAAGCGATCCGTTCGTATCCAGTTCGCCGCCGGTTGAGGTAGACGGTCAGCTCCGGCTGCTCCCCTGCCTCCACGGCGGCGTCAAAGCCGGCCGGCACCGCTAATCCGCCTACCGCTTTTTTCTCCACCCCCTCGGCCAATTGTTGGTCCGAGGTCACCTCCAGCAGCCGCACCTGGAACATCTCTCGCAGTGCCGCCACCAGACGCGAGCCGCCGGGATCGTACACGGCTATGGTGAGGGTACCTAATTCGTCTGGGCCGGGGAAGACCAGACGGAAGAGCAGCGATATACCGATGGGCAACACCAGACTGAATAAGAGATACAGATTTTTGACCGCGTCCACAATATCCTTTTGCGCAATGGCCAGGGTCACACGCCAGTTCATTCTAGCAGCCTCCTTCCGGTAAGCTTGATGAAAACCTCCTCCAGCGTGGCTTCAGCGGAGTGCAGGGTGAGAATCCGGCCCGCAGCGACCAGTTCCCCCAGCCGTCGCCCGTCGGCCGGGTCGTCCAGGGAGAGGCTGAGGCGCTCCCCGTTATCCAACGTCGCGGTCAGGCCGCGTTGACCATGGGCCACCTTGAGGCGCTGGGGAGTGTCCAGGGCCACAATGCGTCCCTGGTTGAGAAAGGCCACCCGCCGGCAGAGTTGATCGGCCTCCTCCATGTAGTGGGTGGTCAGAAAGACCGTCACGCCCTGGCTGCCCATGTTGGCCACCAGGCGACGGATCTCTCGCGCCACGGTCGGGTCCAGCCCCTTGGTGGGCTCGTCCAAAAAGAGCACGCGGGGGCGATGGAGCAGGGCGCGGGCGATGAGCAGACGCTGCTTCATGCCGTTGGAATACTGTTGGATGCGATCGCTGGCCCGCTCGTGCAGCCCCACCTGCTCCAGCATCTCGTCCACCCGCCGTCCGCCCACGCCGTAGAGCCGGGCGCTAAAGACCAGGTTCTCCCGGCCCGACAGCCGCTCGTAAAGGTTCTGCTGCTCAAAGACGACGCCGACCTGCGGCTTGAGGCGCTTTCGTTCGTTCGCCGCGTCGCAGCCGGCCACGCGAGCCGATCCGGCCGTGGGGCGCAGTTGGCCGGTCAGCAGGCGAATGGCGGTCGTCTTGCCTGCCCCGTTGGGCCCCAGGAGGCCAAAGATCTCTCCTTCCTCCACTGTGAAAGTGATGCCGTCCACGGCGCGCAGACCATTGAAGGTGCGGGTTAGGTTCTCAGCCTCGATGGCGTTCATCAACTTCCCTCCGTGCGATTTTATGATCCCATTATAACGCATCGCAGACCTATTTGCAATAAATTTGGGCTAAAAGGCGTCCAGGGCGACCGAATGGCGTAAGGGAGGGGATGAGCGGCGCGGGCTAGTAGCCCAGCAACTCGCGCAACTCGCGGGCCGAGGTTTTGCTGAGAGGGATTTCCGTGCTGGCCGAGTCATCCAGTACCAGGGTGAAACTGTCGCGGGTGTAGGGGATGACCGCTTTGACTCTTTGCAGGTTGACCAGATAGCCCCGGTGGGCGCGGAAGAAGCCGCTGCGGGCCAGCCGTTTCTCCAGTTCGGCCAGTGTAAAGTGAGTGGGGATCTGGCCCTCGGCCGTGTGCAGGCAGGCTCGTCCCTTTTCCGTCGAGGCGTAGAGAATGTCGGCCGGGTTGATGAGCGCGACCTCGCCTTCCAGCCGGGCGGGGATCTTGAAGGGAAGTTCGGCCTGGCGGTCTTGTTGGGGGGCATAGGTGCGCACGATGTGGCCTTGCCCCATCTCGTGCACGGCCTGGCACAGGTCAGCTAGTCCGGTTGCCTCTGTGGCCAGAATGAGAACAGTCGTTCCTTCACCGGCCAACCGGCGGATCAGCCTGGCCAGCAAGGCGCTCGAAGCGGCGTCACAACCGGCAAAGGGTTCCACCAGCAGCAGGACGGCCGGGCGGTGCAGGATGGCGCGACCAAAGGCCAGGCGGCGGGCCAGGCCCTGGGGCAGCCGGGCAGCCAACACTGTAGCGCGGTCGGCCAGGCCCACCTGGGCCAGCACCTCGTCTGCCCGGGCGGGCGGCAGTCTCCACAGCCGGCAGTGAAAGACCAGGTTGGCGCGGGCCGAAAGCCGTTCGTACAGGACGTTCTCGGCAAGGAGGACGCCGACCCGTTGGCTCAACTGCCCCCGGTCACGGGTCGGGTCCAGGCCGGCCACCTGCACCGTGCCGGCGGTGGGCCGGGACTGCCCGGTGAGAAGAGCCAGCAAGGCCAACTTGCCACTGCCTGCCGGGCCTACAACGGCGGCGATCTCCCCGGCGCCGGCGGCCAGAGACTCAATGTCCACGACTGTGCTCTGGCCGACGACTTTTTGCAAATGATTGAGCTCAATCATTTGCTCCTGTCCCCTCGGCTAGCAATTGCCTCAGCGTCGGCAGCGCCGCCTGGAGCGCACGAGCACGATGGCTGATCCGGTTCTTGACCTCTGCCGACAACTCGGCCATCGTCTGGCTGCGATCCGGCAGATAGAACACCGGGTCGTAGCCAAAGCCGTGCGTCCCGCGCGGCTCAAAGCCAATGAGACCCTCGCAGCGGCCATCGGCGGTGTGCACATCGCCTTCCGGCGTGGCCACGGCGACGACGCAGCGAAAGCGGGCCGTGCGCTCTTTTTCAGGCACACCGGCCAGGTTGCGCAGCAGCAGGCGGTAGCGGTCCTCGTCGCTGGCCCCCTCCCCGGCATAGCGCGCTGAACGAATGCCGGGCACGCCGTCCAGCGCGTCCACCTCCAGGCCAGAGTCGTCGGCCAGGGTGAGCAGGCCGCTGGCCTCGGCATAGGCTCGCGCCTTGAGGATCGCGTTCTGGGCAAAGGTCTCTCCCGTTTCGTCCACTTCCAGTGACAGTCCTTCCTGGGCCGGGGTGGTCAGCGTCACCGGCAGGTCTTTCAGCAGGTCGGCGTATTCTTGAAGCTTGCCGGAATTGTTAGTGGCTATCAAGAGTCTTCTCACTGCCAGGTTGCCCCCTGCGATATATTCCTCCCACACCTCTTCTTCCAGCGGCCGCCATTCTTCGGCCAGTGCCTGATCGCGTCCAGCGCGGGCCTGGTAGCCGGCAATCAAGCGCTCTCGCAAAGCGCTGCGTTGCTGCTTTAACACTATTCCCTCTCTAGTGGATACCAGCCGAGTGTTTATTGCCGTAGGTCAAGATGTCAGTTGAGTCTCAAACGGCGTCTCATTTCATCGCTGGAAATCCCGCCCTCGCTCTCTTGACGTGCACGGGAACGCTCAATTAGCGCCAAGAACTGTGGATTGGTGCTCAACGATATGGTCTCCAGGTCTGCATTTTCAATGGCAACCACGACGGCTACCGGCCGGCCCCTAATGGTCACCACTATCGGCCCTATGTCGACCTGGTGGGCGTATTCGGCCAGGGGCTGAATTGCCTCCGTTATGTCTAAAGTTCGAACACTCATAATTCCACCACCTCTCTACCGATTCGAACTCGGTTGCGTTCTTTGCCCACGGCCCGAATAAACACGGTGGGTTCAACACCATATCTGCCGCTATTGTAGCACAACTGCGTCTGAAGAGCAAGGAAAACGAGACTTTCGGGGAGGTGAGGGCTATCCCCCATAGGCATCAAGCTAACGCTGTAATGGTCAGGAAGCGCCGGCCGAGTAGGAGCGGAGCGACGTATCGAGGCCAAGCGGGTCGCCGATGCGCCGCTCGCTTGGTTTCGACACTGTCCTGGACGGTCAGTACAGGGTACGCCTTCGGCTACTCAACCGGCGCTCGCTAGCTTTAGCTTGATGCTCATGAGGCTATCCCCCCGCCATGCGGGCCAGTTCTTCTTCGACGATGCTCTCATCCAGCTTTTTAAAGAGCGGACGGGGCTTGCGCATCGGTTGGCCGGGCGGCAGTT
>CAYVPU010000255.1:0-3197 GCA_964453885.1 uncultured Anaerolineae bacterium
TCTGTTTTTGGACTTTGGCAACGGTTCCCCGTTGCGTTGCACATAATTTACGCTAACAACCTGCCAACCAAAAGGGATGTGCCCCCAACCCATAGCGCCAGCGCAGAAAGGCCAGGGCGGCAAACAGCGTCAGGACGACAGCCAGGTAGGCATAGTCCACCGGTCGAAAAGCAACCTGGCGGAAGGCCGTGCGCCGCACGCCCGGCAGCCCCAGCGCGCGCGCCTCCAGCGCCAGACCCAGCTTTTCAGCCGTCCGCAGCGCGCTGATGATCATAGCCACCAGGATGGGCAGGTAGGCGCGCAGCCGCGTAAGCCATCCTCCCTCTCTCAAGTCCAGGCCCCTGGATTGCTGGGCATCCGTCACTACGCCAAACAGGCCGTAGAAAGTCGGGATGTACCGTAGACCCAGGGCCAGCACCAGGCCCCACTCGTAGGGCAGACCGAGCTTGACCAGACTCCGCACCAGCGTGGCCTGATCGGTGGTGAACAGCCAGGAGAACCAGACAAAGGCGATGGCATCCAGCCGCAAGGCCAGCGCGACACCCCGCACCACACTGAGAGCCGTGACCCGGACAAACCAGAAACGGAGCAGCACCTGATCCCCTTCCGGGTAAAAGACTACCCACAAGACGGGGATCAGGATGTTGAGCGGCAGTATGGCCCGCCACACCCACCCCACCCTGTCGCGGGGGACGCCGGCCGAGAGAACGAGGGCATGAAGCACGACCAACGCCGCCAGCATGACCCACAGGTTCTTGAACAGGAGCAGCGCCACCGTGCCCAGCCCAACAAAGACCAGCTTGACACGTGGGTCGGCCCGGTGCAGCCACGAGCGGCGTGTCACGTAAAGGTCAAAGGCAAAGCTCATAGAACGCCTCTACCGTCAGCATGCCTCTCAGTACCTCGGCCCCCAACGAGACCAGTTGCCGGGCCAGTTGTGCAATCTGGGGTGGCTCAATGCGAGCGCTGGCCAGCCACTCAGCGCGCTGAAACACGGACTGCGTGTCGCCGCTGGCGATCAGGCGACCCTCGTGGAGAACCACGGTCCGGTGAGCGTGCCCGGCAACGAGTCGCATGTCATGGGTGACCAAAATGATCGTGTGGCCTTTCGCGTTCATGTCTGTAAGCAGGCTCATCAATTCCTGGCTGCCTCGCCAGTCCAGCCCGGCGGTCGGTTCATCGAGGACGAAAACGCGAGGACGCATGGCATAGACCGCGGCCACGCCTACTTTACGGCGCAGGCCGTAACCCAACAGGGCCGGCGGCGCGCCGGCGTATGCCTCCAGGCGAAAGCGGGCCAGCGTCTCGGTCACCCGCCGGTCTACTTTGTCCGGAGTCAGGCCCAGGTTCTTTGGCCCAAAGGCGATCTCTTCCCGCACCGTGGGGCTAAAAATCTGGTGATCTGGGTTCTGAAAGACGTACCCCACCTGGCGGGCCAGTTGCCCCACTCGCAGGTCAGCCGTGTCCCGACCATAGACCCGCACTGCGCCTTGTCTCGCCTTCAGCAAGCCGCTAAAGTGCTTCACCAGCGTCGTCTTGCCGGAGCCGTTCTGGCCGACAATGGCGACAAGGTCTCCATCTTTGACATCCAGGTTGATGCCACGCAAGGCGTCGGTTTCGTCGTCGTAGCGGTACCACAGGTCACGGACCTGGATGCAGGGATTCGGGTCGTCAGGGGTAGGGGCGAGGTAGGTCGGAGAGTAGGTTTCTTGCTTCGACACCGTCAATCCGACTTGCCTCGCCCCTACGGTTGTCGGGGCCAATGCCTGCCGGGCATCTTTCAGGGTGGTGAAGACGTGGCGTGTGCCCCGGCGTTTGTTGATCAAGTTCGCCAGCTCGCTCACCTGCGGCGCGGCCACTCCTATTTCGTGCAGCCGGTCAACCTGCGAAAAGATCTCGGCCGGCGGGCCAGCCAGGGCGATCCGTCCTTCGTGCAGGACGGTGACGCGATCGGAGAACTCGGCGATTTTCTCGCTCTCCTGCTCTACCAGGACGATGGTCATTTGCCGGTTGCGCTTGAGCTCGTTGATGACGCCAAAGACCTCGCCCTTGCCCGCCGGATCCAGGCCGGAGGTGGGTTCATCGAGGACAAGGATACGGGGCAGCATGGCCAGCATGGCGGCGATGGCTACCCGCTGCTTCTGCCCGCCAGACAGGTGAAACGGCGATCTGTCCCGGTGGGCGGTCATTCCTACCGCCGCCAGTGCCCAGTCCACCCGCTCACCTATCTCCGCGCGCGGCACGCCCAGGCTCTCAGGACCGAAAGCCAACTCATCCTCGACAGTCATGTTGAAAAGCTGGCTCTCCGCGTCCTGAAGAACGATGCCCACCCGCGAGGCCATGACGGCAACCGGGTGTTCTCTGGTGTTCAACCCGGCCACGACCACGTCGCCGCCGAAGCGCCCGCCGGTAGAGTGGGGCACGATGCCATTGAGCGCCAGGCAGAGAGTGGTCTTGCCCGCGCCGGTCGGCCCCATGATGGAGAGAAACTCCCCGCGTTCGACTTCCAGGTTCACACCAGCCAGGACGCGGACTGGCTCGCCGTCGGGCTGCAGGGGCGGATAGGAGAAGCGCAGGTCACGGATGCTGATTTCGGGCAAGGGGGACTAGTCCTCCTCCCAGGTTCGGCCCAGGCCGATGCGGTCAATGGGGGGATAGGCTCGCCGGACAGCCAACACCAACGGGATGCCAATGAGCCCTCCGACGATCTCTTGTATGAAATTGGGGCCGATCTCGGCCAGGGCGCCGCCGTAGCCCAGGCCGTACATGAACCACTCACCCAGGAAGTAAGTCGCGATCAGCGCCACCGACCCCAGCCCCCAGCCGATGAGCATGTGCGTCATGCCCTTGCCCTTGCCAAAGTAACCGGCGATGAGACCCTGCAAGCCGTGGGCCACCAGCGTCAGCGGCGCCCAACTGGCATAGCCGCTGAACACGTCGGCCACCGCGCAGCCCAGGCCGCCGCCCACCAATCCCACCACCGGGCCAAAGGCGAGCGACGCAAAGTAGACACCCACGTCACCAAAGTGGATGTAACCCCCTGTGGCCGGAATAGGAATTCGCACGGCCCAAGTCAGCACGGCGATGACGGCGATCATAACGGCCAGAATGGCAATGACGGTTGCATTAAGAGTCTGTTTCGTGTTCATGGATTTCCTCCTTAAATTGTTTGGTTCATCGAACCCGATTCTTGCCTC
>CAYVPU010000255.1:3297-4896 GCA_964453885.1 uncultured Anaerolineae bacterium
AAATCACCACCTGTCCTCGATGTCTCGGTTCTCCGGTCTCACGTTGCCCCTGGGCAAGACAGCGCTCAATGGCCTTGCTCAACCTTCCAACCCCCTCCTCAATGACGTCGGGTGGGTTCGAGACAAAGTTCAGCCGGAGATAGGACTGTTCTCGCTGGCCGGGGAAAAAGAGCGATCCGGCGGCAAAGCTGACTCCCCCCTCTACAGCCGTGGGGTACAACTCGTTGGCCGAGAGGTCATCCGGGAGCTGAAGCCACAGGAACAGACCCCCCTGGGGTGTTGTCCAACGTGTCCCAGCCGGCGCGTGGCGGGTGAGCGCCGCCACCATGGCATCACGTCGTCGCCGGCACTCCCGACGAGCCCGTCGCAGATGAGCCTGATAGCGGCCCACGGTGATGTACGCTTCCAATGCCCGCTGCATCAGATTGGACGTCGCCAGATCGCTGAACCGCTTACGGGCCAGCAACTGCTCGTAAACCGGCCCTGATGCGACCAGAAAGCCCACCCGCAGCGCGGGCATCAATACCTTTGAGAAAGTACTGACATAGATCACGTATCCGCCGGGATCCAGCGTCTTCAGGGCTGGCTGAGCCCGTCCTTCGTACCGCAGGTCACCGGCAAAATCATCTTCCAGGATTGGAACGTTATAGCGACTGGCCAGCGCAATGAGGCGGCGGCGGCGCGCGCTACTCAGACAAACCCCCGTCGGGTTATGGAAAGTGGGGATCGTGTAAACAAGTCGCGGGCGTGCGGTGCGAAAGGCGTCCTCCACCAGCTCTACCTGCATGCCCTGCTCGTCTACTGGTATTCCCAGCAAGCGCACGTCCATGGCGCGGAAGAGGTCAACCGCGCCAGCGTAGGTCGGGCTTTCTACCAGCACTACGTCACCCGGTCGCAGCAACAGCCAGGCCACCGTCGCCAGTGCCTGGTGCGACCCCGATGTGACCAGGACCTGCTCTGGATGTGCTGGGATGCCCTGGCTGGTCATGATCTGAGCAATAGTAGTGCGCAGGGGTGGGTAACCGGCAAGATCGCCGTAATCCAAAGCCTTCGAGCCATCGCGGCGCAACACAGTTTGCAGCGCCTTGCGAAAGTCATCCACCGGAAACAGTTCGGCAGCCCCCAGCCCCTCGCCGAAGGAGATTTGATCGGGACCCACGATGGTATCTCTGAACTGGTCCGACTCCCATTGAGGCGGCGACCACCTGCGATTGAGCAACTCTTGCTGCCACATCGGCCAATCGTCGTTGGATAGATGATCGCCAGACAGTTCTGGCAACTCGACCAACGGTGGGGCTACAAAGGTGCCGCTTCCGACTCGGCTGTAGACCAGTCCCTCGGCCTCGAGTTCAGCATAGGCGTTGGTCACAGTAACGCGACTCACGCCCAGGCTGGCAGCCAGTTCACGGCTGGCGGGCAACCGTGCCTCTGGAAGTAGCACACTGGATTGTATCTGTTCCCGCAAGAAGCCTTGGATCTGCTGGTACAGGGGCACCGGGCTGTCCCGGTCTAAGGGTATCCACACAGGCCACCTCCCCTTGAGATAAGTCCAATCTCCAGATTGGTATATCTATTTTAGCACATTTTCACAAGAATGTA
>CAYVPU010000256.1:0-2092 GCA_964453885.1 uncultured Anaerolineae bacterium
AAACCACGCCTGCCGTATCTGAGCGACCAGGGGAGGAAAGCCCGCGCGGAGTATCACCGCCAGCTTTTGACAAACAGCCCGATGGTGAGGGGGTTGTGGAGGAGCCTGCTCAAGGAAGAGAAAGCGGAGACAGTCCAGCGCTAATGGGCGTGACCGGTCAGGCAAGAAGCGTCAGCAGGCCAAGAGATCAAGTCGTGGCCGAAAAAGAGGATAGAGCATGATGCCTGGAAGGAGCAAAGATAATGTTTTCAGTAGGTGACAAGGTGATGCACTATGCTCATGGTGCAGGTGTCATCACCGAAAAGAAGGAAATGCAAATCACCGACACACCGCATTGCTATCTTGTGATCCAAATGCTCAGCTCAAACTCGACCTTGATGATACCTACAGACAGAGCTAAAGAGAGCCTGCGCCCTGTTTCTGAGAGAACCACGTTGCGTCGTCTGTTAACGAGCGAACTGGCCGGCGAGCCAGAGGAACTGTCCGGAGATTACAAGGAGCGACAGAAACACCTCATAGATAAGCTGAAATCCGGGGAGACAACAGAGTGGATCGAGATAGTCAGAGACCTGACGTTCCGAAGCGAGCAAGGCCACCTATCCTTGGGTGACCGACAGCTATTGGATCGAGCCATGGGCTTGTTGTCCGGAGAGCTTGCCCTGGCCCAGGGGGTTCCCCTAGAGGAGGCCAAACCCCGTCTCAAATCCATGGTCGAACGACGACACGAGTTGGCTGATCATCAAGGTGAGAGTTCTAGCTGGTGGCGGACGCTGGGACAAAAGGTGAAGGAGCCATTCGTCAAGAGCAGTGTGGGTGGCAGCTAGGATAAGGTGGGGGTTCCCATGCAGTGCATGAGCTGCTTCTTGAAGGCTGGGCCACTGCCCAAGCAGCGCGGCGAGGTCAAGTGGTTCAGCCCACGCAGGGGTTATGGGTTCATTGCCACCGGTGAGAAGGGACACACCACATCTACAAGGCTCGGCGCAGGATCGCCTCAAGGGAATCCACGTCGAGGGGGCGCGGGTTGGCCCGCAACAGACGGGTGATCTGGGCCGTGGCCTCGGCTAAGAACCGCAGTTCGGCCTCTTTGACGCCCAGCTCCCGCAGCCGCATGGGGATGCCGATCTCTTTTTTGAGGCGCTGCACTGCTCCGACCGCCCGTCCGGCTGCCTCCCAGGCCGAGAGTCCGCTCACCTCTTCGTCCAGGAGCCTGGCCACGGCAGCCAGTTCCTGCGGGCAGGCGGGGACATTGTACTCCATCACGTAGGGCAGCAAGAGGCCGTTCCCTGCCCCGTGAGAGCAGCCGGTCAACACACCCACCGGATACTCCAGGGCATGGACGGCGGTCAACCCGGCGTTGGAAAAGGCCATCCCCGCCAGCAGGCTGGCCAGATGCATCCCTTCCCGGGCCTCCAGGTCACCGCCCTGATACACGGCCCGGCGCAGGTAACGACCTATGAGGGCGATAGCTCGTTCTGCCAGCAAGTCTGACAGAGGAAAGCGCCCCTGGTAGAGGCCGGCTGGCTCATCGCCCGCCGCCTCGGTGCGGTATCCCACCACCATGTATGCTTCTACGGCGTGGGTCAGGGCATCAATTCCGGCGTCGGCGGTCACCTGGGGCGGACAGCTCACGGTCAACAGGGGATCATAGACCGCCACCTGCGGGCGTAGATAGTTGCTCAGGATCGCCCCCCGACGACTGTGGGCCGGGTCAGCCAGCACCGAAGCGGCTGAGACTTCGGACCCCGTACCGGCCGTGGTAGAAACGGCCACCAGCGGCAGGATCGGTCCCGGCACCTGATGCTCACCAAAGTATGCTTCGGCCGAGCCGCCATAACGCAGCACGACTGCCGCTGCCTTGGCCAGGTCAATGTTGCTGCCACCACCCAACGCCACCAGCGCGCCGTATTCCTTCTCCTGAGCCGAGGCCACGCAGGCAGCCACCGTGTCCAGCGTGGGTTTGGCCTGGCCGCCGTCGAAACAGTCCACGGCGACACCAGATCTGGCCAGCGACTGCTCTACCCCTTCGTGCAAGCCAGCGGCTACCAATCCCCGATCGGTGATCAGAAGCGCCCGCTGTGCACCCAGGCGGCGG
>CAYVPU010000256.1:2192-4896 GCA_964453885.1 uncultured Anaerolineae bacterium
ATGTGGACGGCCAGTGCGTCCTGGTTCTCCTGGACATAGGCGTCCACCCGATCAGGATGCGCCCTGATCACCTCCCGCAGCGCCCAGGAAACGGCCTTGGTGATCATGGGGTCCCGCTCATCTTGAACCCGGTCAATCAAGCCCAGGGTGAGGTCGGGCGCACTAAAGCCCTGGTAGCCCCGGTTCAGCCACGTGGTGGCCACCAGCGCCAGCCGGCGGCTCCACATATTCTCGTCGGCAATCAGGTCCCAAAGGTGATCCAGCCTGGCCTCGGGGTCGGCCAGCAGCCAGGGACCCAGCGTGCGCACCCCCAGGCCGTCGGTCACCTCCCAATTGTCCAGGCCCTGACGCCACCGCTCAAAGTGTGCCCAGGTCAACTCGGGGATCCAGCGTTTGTGGTGCTGGAGCAAATACAAAGCCAGCATCTTTTCCTCGCGGGATTCGCCGTCCCACAGTGCTTCGACCAGGGCCATCAGATCCTCGCGGGCCACCGCCTTGTGGGCCCGCTGCCAAAGGCGCGCCATCTCCCGAAGCTGGGGCACCCGCACGCCATACATCTTGAGGCCCGTGGGGACGGCCATGGCCATTCCCGCCTGGTACCTGGGGTCAATGTGCTGCTTAATCTGGTCCAGCAGTTCCTGCCCTTCGGCTTCTATGTTCATCATGACACCCCTATGGGCGTGATGCGTAAAACGTAAAATATAATCGGTCAGTCATCACACAGTACGTCTATGACAATGCGCACCGGGTTCTTTAGCTCGTACACTTTGTACGCCAAAGGCTTCTTGAGACCGATGGAGAAACCCAGATGGGCATCGCTGAAGGTCGGGTATAGGTCAATGCGGGTCACCCAAGGATTATCTCGCGGGATGAGGGGCAGTCGCTGGCTGACGGGAAAATCATAAGCATACACATCGCTCATTATCAGGTCAATACGCGCCGCGCCCCACGAAGGGTCATGGCCCAGGGGAAAAGGTTCGGCGGCATTGTCCACCTCGACAACTTTAAACAGGGGGACATGATCGCCGGGCTCAGCCATCTCCCACACCACCCGCAACCGATCTGGATGCGAACCATACCGCACGTTCGCCAGGCTCCATACTGCCCCCAATCTGCCCCCCTGTCGCGTCACGCCCAGATAGGCAGAAGAATCCTGGGTCGGCGTGCTGGTCGGCACCATGGCATGTGGAGTTGGCGTGCTGGTGGGCACTACGACCTGAGGGGTCGGCGTGGGATAGGGCGTGTACGTAGGCGCTGGCGGGACAGGCGTATATGTCGGATACGGCGTGTAAGTCGGCAGGGGGGGCTGGGTGACAATGACCGTTTCTTTGACGATCTTTGGCGTGGGCTGGACACACGCGGACAGTAGAAGGATCACCGTCAGGGTTATGATTGCGCGTCTCATGACAATCTCCTTGCATAACACCTAGATGACGAGGCCCCGTACCGGTCCAACGCCGGCGCGGGGCCTTTTTGCGTTCGGTGTAGCACACCGCTGCCCCAGCTTGGAGGGGGCTGTAGCCATCTCACCAGCGCTCGTATCGCACCAGTTCGGATAGCGCTTTACGCTTCTTTGACCTGGGTTGATCGGCCGGGTAGCCCAACGGCGAAAAAGCAACCGGTTCCACGCCCTCGGGCAACCCCAGCACCTCGCGCGCTGCCATTGGGTCAAAGGCGGCGATCCAGCAGGTGCCCAGCCCAAGGTCGGCAGCAGCCAGGATCAGGTGATCCATGGCGATGGTCACGTCTACATCGTTATAGTTCTTGCCGTCGCTGCGGACCCAGTTCTGGGCAGGAATGCCGCAGGCGCAGATGATCAGCGGTGCTTGCACGAACCAATGCCTGTCATAGATGCGCCTCAACTCCGCCTGGCGGCCTGCCGTGCGGATCACGATGATCTGAAAAGATTGCCGGTTGGCCGCCGTAGGCGCCAGGCGCGCCGCATCGAGCACCTGGCGCAGCTTCTCCTCTTCCACCGGATCGGGTTTGTACTCCCGTACGCTGTACCGTTTCTTGATAAGCTCTGCAAATTCCATCGTTTTCCTCCTTGAGATGATCTCCCTGTAAAGTGTTGCTGGGTGATGGCTCGCCAAATATGACATCGAATTTTAAGGATTGAATGAACCACAGATTTCACTGCATGGTGACAAGTATAACATGCTTGTGAGTGTTACGCAAACGAAGCGCCATCATGACCCTGACTTTGCGCCGTTTTCCCAAGAGCACACACATCTTTTGGAGCAACGACGTGGGCGGGTTCACCGGCACGCCCACCGACCGACTCTACGTGCGCTGGACCCAATTCGGGATATTCAACTCGCATACGCGGCTGCACGGCGGCGGGCCGCGCTACCGCGAGCCGTGGAACTATGAGCCACAGACGCAGGAGATTTTCCGCCGTTTGGTCGAACTGCGCTACCGCTTTCTACCCTACCTTTACAGCGAGGCCCATCACAGCGCCCAGGCCGGCCTGCCCGTTTTGCGCCCGTTGGTCTACGAGTTCCAGGACGATCCGACCACCTTTAACGTCGAAGACGAGTTCCTCTTTGGCCAGGCCATGCTGGTGGCGCCGATCCTGACCGAGAAGGACGAGCGCAAAATTTACCTGCCCGCCGGCCGGTGGGCCGACGGCTGGACAGGCGCCCTCGTGACCGGCCCCTGCTGGCTCGATTACCGGGCCAGCCTGGACTGCGTGCCTTTTTTC
>CAYVPU010000257.1:0-4862 GCA_964453885.1 uncultured Anaerolineae bacterium
GGACAGGGCGCGGGCCTGGGCGTGGCCCACCTCGTCCAGGGGAATGTCGGTCTGGCCCCGGTAGCGAACCTGGCCAGCGCCCAGGTTCCAGGATGTCTGGCCGTGGCGAACGAGAAGAATGCAGGTTCCTGGCATAAAGACCTCCTGCTCCTCACGTATTACGTTTCGCGTTTCACGTCTGGGGATTTTACTGCAAGGTGAGAGAGATGTCAAAGGGTGTTTTATGACAAAGCTGGAAGACCAGCCACCACGCCGTCGCAAACCCGGCGAAAGCTGGCCGGGCTTCGTCGAGCGCCAGATCCAGGAAGCGCAGGAGCAGGGTGCGTTCGATAACCTGCCCGGTCACGGCAAACCATTGCGCATGGAGGCGATCAATCCCTACGAAGGGCCAAACGCACTGGCGCACAAGATCCTCAAAGATCATGGCTTTGCGCCGGCATGGATCGAACTGGACAAAGAGATACGCCGAGAATTGGCAGCCGCCCGTCGCCAGTTGGCCAATAGCTATCGGCAATACGGCCTCGATTCAAGCGCCGAGGATCGCTTCGCCGAGCAGATCGCCGAACTGAACCGCAAGATTGACCTGTACAACCTCAAAGCACCAGCGATGCAGTTTCAACGGCGGCGGATCCTGCTGGCGGACGAGCTCCAGCGAGTGGAACAGGGGGGCGACACCGATGACTGATCGCCTGCCGCCGGAGAACTCGTCAGCCAACGGGCAGAACGACGAGCGGGTGAAACGCCTCAAGCGGGCCTCGCGACTCATCGTGACCACCCGCGAAAAGATGCCCCACAGCGCCCTGTGGCACCAGTCGCTGCGCCGCACCCTGTGGCGCTACACCCAAGAACTGCTCAACAAAAGAAACAACCAATCTGACTCGACTGAAAAGATGCAGTAATTCTCATTTTGAGTTCGCCCATCACAGAGCACCGTACCCTTTGTCCTGGGGCCAAAGCCCTGGGTCCTTGAGACCCAGGATCAAGGACCCAGGGTTGGACACCGTGCTGGACTCGGTACAGTGCTCGGTACAGTGCTCGGTACAATGCAAACTTGGCCATAATGAGAATTGCTGGAAAAAATGAAGGAGAAAACCGGTGATAACTAGTATCGATCAGCGGGCCAAGAGCCTGCACGCTAGCAGTGTGATCTTTGACGGTCACTGCGACACCCTGATCTCAATCCGCGACGGCGACCGGCGGTTGGGCGAGCGGTGCCAGGTGCAACCCGATGGCGGTGTGATCTCTTCACAACACATTGACCTTCCCCGCCTGCTCGAGGGCGGCGTGACAGCCCAGATCTTTGCCTGCTTTGTCCGCCAGCAATTCCTGCCCTCCGATGCCACCAACGAGGCGCTGCGCCTGATAGACGCCTTTTACCGTGCCCTGGACGAAAACCCCGAGGCGCTGCTGCTGGCCACCACGGCGGCGGACGTCGAGCAGGCCAAGGCCGAAGGCAAAGTGGCCGGGGTGCTCAGCCTGGAAGGGGCTGAAGCACTGGAAGGCGACCTGGCCATGCTGCGCACGTTCTACCGTTTGGGTCTGCGCGCGCTGGGCCTCACCTGGAACTGGCGCAACCAGGCCGCCGACGGCCAGGGAGAGTCCCGTACCGGTGGCGGGCTGACCGAATTCGGCGTGGCGCTGGTGCGGGAGGCCAACCGCCTGGGTCTCATCCTCGACATAGCGCACCTGGCCCCGGCCGGCGTGCGCGATGTGCTGGAACTGAGTGAGGCGCCAGTCGTCGCTTCTCACGCCAACGCTCGCGCTCTCTGCGACCACCACCGCAACCTCACCGACGAGCAACTAGCAGGCATCGCCGCCAGCGGTGGGCTGGTGGGCGTGACCTACGTGCCGCCCTTCCTGGCCCAGGAACGCCAGGATGCCTCGTTGGAGAAGGTGCTGGATCACATAGATTACATCGTCAAGACGATCGGCCTGGATCACGTGGGCCTCGGTTCCGATTTTGACGGCTTTGACGGCGTGCTACCGGGCCTGGAAGACGTCTCGCACCTGCCGGCCCTCACAGCGGGCCTGGTGGCACGAGGCTACAGCGACGAAAAAGTGGCCCAAATTCTGGGGGGCAATTACCTGCGCGTATTCCGGCAGGTGGCTGGATAGACCCAAACGGATCATGAGGAACAGCTATGAACACTCGGAAACCCTGGGAAACAATGCTTGTCCTGGTTATCCCCTTGTTCGTCCTCCTGCTCCTGCCTGCTTGCGATAGGACTGAGATGCCACCAGATGAGACGATTACGCCATCAGCAGTGCAGTCACCAACGTTGACCCTGCCGGCTGGCATGGTGCCGCCCGTCATCACCGTCAAGCAAGAACTTGAAGAGCAACTCGACATGCTGCGCGCGCTGGTGGAGGCGGAGAAGGGGCGCGGCAAAGACGTCTCCCAGGCCGAGCACTGGCTGGACGAGGCCGATAGCGCCCTCCAGTCCGACAACCTGCTCCTGGCCCGGGAGAAGCTTCAAGCGGCCGGCGACGCATTGGGGGTCAAGTTGCCATGAAGCTACTCACGTTCCAGGCCGGGCGATTCTGGGCCCGCGCCTTTCAGCGGACGATGTAAACAGTCGAGCAGGTAGATGCAAAAGTTGACAATTCTCTGGTTCCCTCAAAGTCAAAGAGGCTCCCCCAATCAGCGGAGAGCCTCTTTGTAGATCTACGAGGGCACTATCACCCCTTAGGTTTGGACGTCTTGGTTGGCTTGGGTGCGTGAGTCGGCTTGCGAGTCGGCGTGGTGTGCGGCGTACGAGCCGGCTTGTGGGTTGGCGTCGCGTGCGGCGTATGGGTGAGGCTGGCCGACGGCGTGGGAGAGGGTTCGGGTGTCATGTCCAGGGCCATCATAGCCCACTCGTGGCCATGACGCGATGCTTCCAATGCCCAGCTGAGACCTGTTTGCGCCCGTGCCGGAGCACGCGCGCGCACAGAAATTAGCACCGCCTGTTGCCGCTCCGTCAACGAAAGCAGTTTTGTCGCAACCCCCATTTTTCGATCGGCGCCCACATCCTCGACTTCTTCCAGGGCCTGTGTCGTTTCAGCCCTCAGAGCATCCAACAGACCCTCTTCCACAACTCTGCCCTCTGCAAGTAGAGTTTGCATTTCCCCCATCCGTCGTTCAGCAAACGACAGGTGCAACTGCGCCCGCGCCTCGGGCCGGAAGGTGACAGCCAGGCGAGCCTTCTCCGTGAGCAGTTTGACAGGATAGTAGAGCGCCTCGCCCGGCAAGCTGGACGCCGACGCCGACACGGTCCACATGCTTGCGACAGCCAGGGCTATCACCAGACTCAAAACCACAGGCAAGAGCCGCACCCGCCTCCCCACCAGACGAGACCAGAACGGTCGCCGCACGGGTTGCTCTTTTCAAAAAGTCGCTGCCCTGATCTCTGCAGCCCGGATCATCACGCGCTGCTCCAGCGCATCTACGGCATCGGCAGGCATTGAGACTGAGGGGAGCGTGGTCAGCCGCGCCACCTCGCACAGCAGCGGCTCCAGAGCCAGCGCGTGGCCAGCATGGCGTCGCAGACACTCCTCTACTGTAGCCTGCCCAGAGCGAATCTCTGCTATACAAATGTCCAGAATCTCCTCAGACTCTACGTTTCTCATGACAACGGCTCTCAGGAAACAGCAGAGTATAAAGCAGCGACGTCTTGCCGGAACAATCTCTGATGTCCCGCGAGGTCACGTTTTCCTGCGGGCCCTTTGGCAGTGGCCGGCGTCACGGCATGACTGGATAGCCGGCCGTAAGTGAATCCCCATCGGCGGTGACGGTCACAGTTCCGGCAGCAGAGCCCACCGCTGCGATCGTGCCCACAAAGGTGCCGCTACAAGAGAAAGAAATGGGGATGCCATCCTGCGAATCTGTAGCGGTTACAGTCGTGCTCCTGGAGACAGTTACCGTGACGTCCACATCATTGGCGTGGCCGCCGCCTCTGCGCTCGGCTGAGGCGCTGACCAGGGGACCATTTGTCCCTCCCGGATTGAGAAGCGCCTCTGTCACACTACTGAAGACATTGCCAACGACCGGACCGAGAATGATAAGTACAGCGATAACGACGACGGCCACAAGCACCAGGATCAGAGCGTATTCAACCAGGCCCTGTCCTCTCTCACCAACGGGCAATGCAATTACCAGGGAGGTTTGTCTTTTCCGGTTGACCATGTCAGCCCTCCATTTCGTCAAGGGTTACGGTTTAGTCTTGTCAGATCGTGCCATAAGCCGTTGCAAAGCAGCCAGCGCGCGATGCTGCAAGGATTTAACCGCCCCCTCTGTCTTGCCCAACATCTGAGCCACCTCCACGTTGCTTAACCCTTCGACAAACTTGAGAATGATCACCTGCTGCTGGTCAAGCGTAAGTTCACTGATGGCTGTCCGCAACTCCTCGTGATAGAATGACAGCTCGACTTTGACCAGTGGCGAATCCTCGGCCGATGGCAGATCTTCCCCCAACGCCACTGTTCCCACCCGTCGTTCCCGGCGATAGTGATCGGCTATCCGCGCCTGGGCGATACGATAGAGCCAGGCTACAAACGGCACCCCTCGCGGTTCATAGTCCGGCAACCCGTCAATGGCTCGCAAAAAGACCTCGGCGGTCAAGTCCTCGGCCGTGGACACATCGCCCACCCGATAATAGATATAGCGATATATCGCCTGGACGTGCCGGCGATAGAGTGCACTAATAGCAGTTCGATCCATTCGGCAGGCTCGTTGGACGAGGGTGGCTTCATCCATCCCTGGCACGGTCTTCTCCCTTGAACAATAACAAGTTCGATCCGTGCTATTATTACACCGCAGAAAAGGGGAAAAGGATACTGCCGTGATCCTAGTACGAGGCATTTCTTGCGCTTTTTACGCAACC
>CAYVPU010000258.1:0-1143 GCA_964453885.1 uncultured Anaerolineae bacterium
TGTTTTTCAGAGGCCAACGGGGTTCTCTGGCAAGAAAAACCGGGTTTCTTGGCCCTCTGGTAAACGGTTACGCGCCAGGTACATCCTGAGCCCTTTGTCCCTGGGCCAAAGGACCAGGGGCGTGGTCGAAGGGCTCGGACGGCGTTCTGCTGACAGGTTTAAAGAAAGGAGTCATGTGGTGGAATATCACGCCTTGGGACGGACGGGTGTACAGGTTTCCTGTCTGTGTATGGGAACCATGTCGTTTGGCGGCGATGCTGACAAAGAGACATCGGCGGCCATGTTTTGCCGCTGCCGGGAGGCCGGGGTCAACTTTTTCGATACGGCGAACGTCTATAACAGCGGCCGCTCCGAAGATATCCTGGGCAAACTGATTGCCGATTGTCGCGACGAAATAGTCCTCACCTCCAAGGTCCACTTTCCCACTGGCGATGACGTGAACGCGCGCGGCTTGTCCCGGCGACACATCATGCTGGCTGTGGAAGCCAGCCTCAATCGCCTGGGGACTGACCGTCTGGATCTCTACTTTGTGCACGGCTTTGACTCAAACACGCCAATGGATGAGACACTGCGCGCCCTGGACGATCTGGTGCACCAGGGCAAAATCCTGTATCCGGCGGTGAGCAATTGGGCCGCCTGGCAGATCGCCAAGGCACTGGGCATCTCGGCCCGCGAGGGGCTGGCACGCTTTGAGTGCATCCAGCCCATGTACAACCTGGTCAAACGCCAGGCCGAAGTCGAAATACTGCCGCTGGCGCAGGCGGAGCAGGTCGGTCTCATCTCGTACAGTCCCCTGGGCGGCGGGTTGCTGACCGGCAAGTATGGCACGAGACGCAAGCCAGAAGGGGGGCGGCTGGTGGAAAACCCCGTGTACACGCGGCGTTATAGCCTGCCTGTGTACTATGAGATTGCAGAACGTTTCACCGCTCACGCCCGAGAACGCGGCGTGCATCCGGTCTCGCTGGCCGTGGCTTGGGTCATGTCGCACCCGGCTGTCACCGCCCCCATCATCGGCGCACGCAACCTTGAGCAATTAGAAGCCTCGTTGGGCGCGCTCGACGTGCCAATGACCCCCGCATGGCGGGCCGAGATTTCGGCCCTGTCGGTTGAGCCTCCACCAGCCACCGATCGCCTTGAAGAAAG
>CAYVPU010000258.1:1243-3649 GCA_964453885.1 uncultured Anaerolineae bacterium
GAGAACACGCCGGACTACTTTCACTTCGTGTTGCATTGTCCGCCGACCAAGGGGGACAAGGTGGTTGTTGGGTGAAAAATTCAGGAGTTGATGTATGAAAATCGCAACAGTCAAAGAGATGCGCCAGATCGAAAAGGCAGCCGAGGCCGGTGGGCTGTCTTATGCGGCCATGATGGAGAACGCCGGCCGCGCCGTCGCCGAGGCGATAGCGCTGTGGATGGCAGTGGAGGGCCGGCACGTGCTGGTCCTCGTTGGGCCGGGCAACAACGGCGGCGATGGCCTGGTGGCCGCCCATTACCTGCACGAGATGGGCGCCGGCGTGGCCTGCTACGTCTGGAAACGCCGGGCCAACAACGACGTGAACTTGGATCGGGTCATTGAGGATGGAGGGGTCCCCGTGGGGTGGATGAAGGACGACGGCGACCTGACCCAACTGCGCACCCACGTCAACGAAGCGGAGGTGATTGTGGATGCGCTCCTGGGCACCGGCGCTTCCCGCCCCATTGAGGGCGCACTCAAGGTGCTGCTGGAAACGGTCAAGTCTGTCTTCCAGCAACGGGCAGCAACCGACCGCGCGGCACTCGTCTCTCCCACCTGGCCCACTCTGCCCTCGGCCCCGCCTCTGATCGTCGCCGTGGATCTGCCCACCGGCCTGGACGCCGACACTGGCGATCTCGATCCAGCCACGCTGCCTGCTGACTTGACGGTGACTTTTGCCTGCCCCAAGCGCGGCCAGTTCCTCTTCCCCGGTGCCGAGGCGGTGGGCGAACTCCTCGTCGCCGACATCGGCGTGCCAGAAGAACTGACGGCGTCCGGCGACCTAGAACTCGTCACCGCCGAAAAAGTGCGCGAACTGTTGCCAGCCCGACCGCTCGGTGCACACAAGGGAACGTTCGGCAAGGCGATGATCGTCGCTGGATCGGTCAACTATACCGGCGCACCGGCGCTGGCCGCCGCCGCCGCCACGCGAGTGGGCGCTGGCCTGGTGACGCTGGCTCCGCCAAGGATTCTGCACGGCACGCTTGCTGCCTCAGTCACCGAGCCGACGTTTCTGCTCCTGCCTCACGACATGGGCGTGCTGTCGCCCGGCGGAGTGAAAATCCTGGCCGAAAAGCTGCCGGACTATCAGGCTGTCCTCATCGGCCCGGGCCTGACCACCGAGAAGCCGACGGCCGAATTTGTCAAAGAGTTCTTTGGACAGACAGGGGAAGAGCGCAGACGGCGCAAGGGAACCCTTGGCTTCCTGGCTTCGACCCAGCAAGGGCCTGAGCAGAAAGCAGGGATAGAGAACTTTGAATTGCCGCCGTTGGTGGTGGACGCCGACGCGCTCAACATCCTGGCGGGCTTGAAAAGGTGGTGGGAGCTTGTGCCGGCGGACAGTGTCCTCACTCCCCATCCCGGCGAGATGGTCCGCTTGATGGGCGAGGAGACAGATCGAGACGCGATCCTGGCGGATCGGTGGGGCGTGGCCCGGCGCATGGCCGCCGACTGGAACCAGGTGGTGGTGCTCAAAGGGGCTTTCACCGTCGTCGCTGCGCCCGATGGCCGGATGGCGGTCAGCCCTTTTGCCAACCCCGGTCTGGCCTCCGGTGGCACTGGAGACGTGCTGGCCGGCGCGATCGTCGGCCTGCTGGCGCAAGGGCTGTCGCCGTTCGACGCAGCGCTGGCCGGCGTCTACTTGCACGGCCTGGCAGCAGAATTTGTCCGCTCGGACATGGGTGATGCCGGCATGGTCGCCTCTGATCTGTTGCTGGCCTTGCCGGAAGCGATAAGGCTGTTAAAGTAGTCGAGGTTTCCATACCTCGTGGCCCAGCGCGCTATGGAAAGCGCGTCTACTTGTGGCCTCGACGGAAGAGATAAGGCTGTTAAAGTAGTCGAGGTTTCCATACCTCGCGGCCCAGCGCGCTATGGAAAGTGCAGTCATCTGTAGGCCACCAGGCCGAAGGCTTTTGGCCGGCGTATAACCCGCGAGAAGCCGGCCTCCTGCAATCGTCGGGCGGCACCTCTGACAACGGTGCGGCCCGATTTGCTGTCTAGATCGCCGATGTAGTGAAACAGGCGTCCGCGAGGTCGCAGCACCCGGAAGAGCTGGCGGTAGAACTCGCCGGAGTAGAGGTCACCCGCGAGGCTGAAGGCTGGGGGGTCGTGGATGATGCGGCTAAACGTCTCCTCCTCGAATTCGTGAATCGCCTCAAAGCTGTCGCCGAGGAGTTGCGTGATCTTGGGATCCTCAAAGAGCTTCTGCGACCAGGGATTAGACCGCGCCACCTCCAGGGCGGCTGGAGCGAGTTCAATCGTGAGGACGTGGTCTGCTGTTTTGGCTGCCTCGATGGCCGTGTATCCCAGGCCGGTGGCCGTATCCAGAACGCGCCCCACTACCGGGGCAATGGTTTTGACCTTTTGCAG
>CAYVPU010000258.1:3749-4850 GCA_964453885.1 uncultured Anaerolineae bacterium
GGTCAGCCCCAAATCCAGCGATACCGCCATCGCCTCCTGGCCCGCTTTGCGGGCTTGCAGTATGCTTCCGGCCTGAAAGTAAGACAGAACAATGCGTTGCATCTAGCCCTCCCACTCCCGCAACCGCGTCCAGGCCACCTCTTCCAGGTCGGCTAGTTCCATCAGCGGGGCTGTCGTCTCCGAGAGCACGGGGACCGGGTCTTTAGCCTCCCATCCCCGTTTCAAGATCTTGGCGACCTCTTGCCACCGGTCCCCGATGTGCTGGAACTCGTCGCCGCGCTCGACCAGGTGTGGGTCTCCCGTGATCTCGGCGGCCTCGCGCAGAAAGCGGCTGAACATGTAGCGGAACAGGCCGCCTCCCGTGCCCCCCATCGCATCAATGAAGACAAAGATATTAAAGAGCGTGCCGCGCAGTGTGTCCTCGTCCATCAGGTCGGGCCACTTGAGCGCGCGCCTGGCCGTCTTGCGTATGCCCTTGACGCCCAGGTTAGTGATGGGGGGATCCAGCATACCCTGCGACTGCTCAGCGATGGCCTGGCGCACCTCGTCGGCGGTCGGCTGCCGCTTCCCGCTAAAGTCAAAGGTGTACCACTTGTGTTTAGGGGGGAAGGGCTTGTAAGTAGAGCCGCGTGCCTTTTCCAGGTCCTCCATTGAGACCAGGTGCAGTTCCTCGTCACGGTCGGCGATGAGCACCTGGCGCGTCTCCGGGGCGTACCCGCAGACTACCACGACGTGCCCGCCAAAGTGAAAATCGCTGTCGCCAAAGTCAAAGTAGGGCAGAAACCCCATATCGCACTGGATCATCACCGGCTGGCCCGCTTCGAGCATCTCAAGGAGCGCCCGTTCTGCCTTGCGAGCGCTGGAGGTGGTACGCGCCTCGATGACCACGCCGGTGCGCCTCCCGGCAGTTTTCTCCAACCCATCTTCGCCTGGCCGACCCACATTGGCCCGCCCCCCACAAAATGGCGGCGTGCCCTTCATGTGCCAGTAGACGAACCCGACCCCCGCGCCCAGCCCCAGCAGCATCTCCTCGCTGATGGGGTGACCGTTGTAGACGTAGACGTGGCGCATTGAGCCGGTGACGCAATGATGCGTCTCCAG
>CAYVPU010000259.1:0-4823 GCA_964453885.1 uncultured Anaerolineae bacterium
GCAAGTGAGCATCCCCTGGTGAAGCTGGCAAGGGCCACCATCAAAGCCCACACCCGAGATCAGCGCATCATTGACCCGCCACAGGAATTGACGCCAGAGATGCAAGGACGCGCCGGGGTTTTTGTGACCTTGTACGACGGCCAAGGAAACTTGCGCGGCTGCATTGGCACCATTGAGCCCAGAGAACCCAACCTGGCTCGGGAAGTGATCCACAACGCCATCAGCGCAGCGACCAATGACCCGCGCTTTCCCCCCGTGCGTCCCGATGAACTGGGCGACTTGACGATCAAGGTGGATGTGCTCACCGAACCGGAGCCTGTGGGTGGACCCGACGAACTGGACCCGCGTCGCTATGGCGTCGTTGTGCAGAGTGCTCGCGACTATCGCCGTGGACTGTTGCTGCCAGACCTGGAAGGCATAGACACCGCCGACTATCAGGTTGAAATTGCCCGTCGCAAGGCCGGTATCGGCCCCCAGGAAGCGGTGAAACTCTACCGTTTCGAAGTAAAGCGATACACCTGAGACCCATGTATCCTAAATTGCGTTCCTTCCAACCAATGCCTGTCACGAATGCAGGACGAGCCGGTTTTGTACTGCGCGATCCGCTGGCCCTGAGCGAACGGATGTTGTTCTTGCCGCGCGAGATGGCGCCGCTGGTGGCCCTGTGCGATGGCACACGAGACCTGGCAGGACTACGCGCTGCCCTAATGGTCCGATTTGGCCTGCGAGTGCCGCTGGAAGTGCTGGCGCAGCTCGTGGCCCAGTTTGACGAGGTGTACCTGCTGGACAACGAACGTTTTGCTGCAGCCCACGATGCAGCCCTGGATGCCTATCGTGGTGCGCCTTTTCGCCCCCACATGCTGGCCGGCCAAAGCTATCCCCCTGAGCCCGATCAGTTGACAGCTTACCTGGCTGCCTTTGAGGCCGAATTACCTTCTGACGAGAGGGCCTCTGAAGCCGACGCCAGTGTGCGAGGCGTGTTGGCCCCGCACATTGACTATCAGCGTGGCGGGCGCGTCTACGCCGGTCTGTGGCAACGCGCGGCCTCGGCCGCGCGCCAGGCCGAGTTGGTTGTGGTGCTGGGTACCGATCACAACGGCGGCAGCCTGCTGACACTGACCCGTCAGCATTACGCCACGCCCTGGGGCGTGTTGCCCACAGCCTGTGAAGTGGTAGATGCTCTGGCTCAGGTCATTGGCCAAGAGGATGCCTTCCGCGACGAGCTTCACCACCGGGTGGAACATGCTATCGAACTGTCCGTCGTCTGGCTACACGCCGTGCTGGGCGACAAAACGCCTGAACTGGTGCCCATACTGACCGGTTCATTCCAGGGGTTTGTGGATGGCCAGGGTTCGCCCGATAGCCATGAAAAGCTCGCCGCAGCCGTGGAGACGCTGCGAGAGGTTGTGGCCCACAAGCGCACGCTGGTGATAGCGGCGGGCGACCTGGCCCACATGGGGCCAGCCTTCGGTGGGCCACCTCTGGACCGTTTGGGGCGGGCGAAACTCCGGGGGGAGGACGATCAACTACTTGGGAGCGTCTGTCAGGGAGACGCCGGGGTGTTCTTTCGCCAGATCCAGGCCGAAGGAGATCGGCGCAACATCTGTGGCTTGCCCCCTATCTACCTGACCCTGAAAATACTCGGCCAGACCCACGGCCAGGTCACCGGTTATGAGATTTGCCCAGCAGACCAGGCGAACACTTCCAGCGTGTCGGTAGCGGGGGTGTTGTTGTGGTGAAAAGCTGAGAAGCTGTGGCAAGAGGTGGCCCGCTGAACTCATCAGACCAAGATTCAAAGGAGGTTTACCATGCAATATCGTACCTTTGGCAAGCTGGATTGGAGACCATCTGTGCTGGGTTTCGGCGTTATGCGATTGCCGGTTCTTGACGACGACTCGGGCAAGATTGACGAGCCAGAAGCAACCCGGATGCTGCGTTACGCCATTAATCACGGTGTGAACTATGTGGACACCGCCTACACTTACCACAAGGGTACCAGTGAAGTGTTTCTGGGACGGGCTCTCCAGGACGGCTATCGCGAGCGGGTCAAGTTGGCCACCAAATTGCCCTCCTGGCTGATCAAGGCGCCAGAAGACCTGGACCGCTACCTCAACGAGCAACTGGAGCGGCTGCAAACGGACCACATAGATTTTTACCTATTCCACGCGCTGAACGAAAAAAACTGGCCCAAGCTGCGCGACGTGAACGTGTTACGCTGGGCCGAAGGGGCGATGGCTGACGGCCGTATCCACCACCTGGGTTTTTCTTTCCACGATAGATACGAGGTCTTTCAAGAGATCGTTGACGCTTATGACCGGTGGACCTTTTGCCAGATCATGTACAACTATATGGATGAGGAGCATCAGGCCGGCACCAGAGGACTGGAATACGCCGCCGATAAAGGGCTGGCAGTGGTACTGATGGAACCCATTCGGGGTGGCCAATTGGCCAAAACCATCCCCCAGCCTATCCAGGAGCTGTGGGACACCGCCCCCCGTAAGCGCACCCCGGCCGACTGGGCCTTGCAATGGGTCTGGAATCATCCGAAAGTATCGGTTGTGCTCAGCGGTATGAGCACCATGGAACATGTCAGGCAAAACGTCGTTAGCGCCAGCCAATCCGGCCCCGGCGCGCTTACAGAGGATGAGCTGGCCCTGGTCGCACGCGTGCGAGACAAGTACCGCGATCTGTGTCCCATTCCCTGTACCGATTGTAAGTACTGCTTACCCTGCCCCAGCGGCGTCAACATCCCCCGCATCTTTGGGATTTACAACGAAGCGATGATATACAACGACCTCAGAGGGGGACGGATGAGATACGGCTGGCTCGAGGAGGGGGAAAGAGCAAACTTGTGCACCGAATGTGGGCAGTGCCTGGAGCTTTGTCCGCAGCAGATCGAGATTCCCGAATGGCTTGCCAAAGTACACGAGTTGCTTTGCCAAGAGAGCGCCGAATAGAATACGGCGTCTGAGGATGGGAATTCCTCTCAGCGCCTGAGGGCGCTTCTCGATTTCAGACGAGGATTTCTAATCCTTGGCTCCCCGCCCGGACAGGTGGCCCAGCACCAACGTGACGCCGATCCCCAGCAGCAACAATGTTATCACCTTGTACATCCGCGAGGAGATAAGTAACGCCAGCGCTCCAAAAGCGGCGCAGAAGGCGTAATAGGCCAGCACAATTCCCCGCTGCGAAAAGCCCATGTCTTGCAACTGAAAATGCAAGTGCCCTCGATCCCCCTGACCGATGGACTGTCCGGCTCGAATGCGGCGTAGGATCTGCCAGGCCACGTCCAGGATGGGGATGCCGAATACCAGCAACACCGTCGCCACCCGCGCCCCGGCAATGATGCCCAACGTCGCCATGGCGAACCCCAGGAAGAACGCGCCGGAACTTCCCATAAAGACCTGCGCCGGGTGAAAGTTGAAGGGCAGAAAACCCAACGTAGCGCCCAGCAAGGCCAACGGCAAGAGCGCCACGCTATATTGTCCTTCCCGGATCATGTGGATCGCCAGCACCGCCGAGAGGATAGCCGCCACGCCGACCGCCTGCCCGTCCAGGCCGTCGAGAAAGTTCACCGTGTTGATCATGCCCACGATCCAGAGCAGGGTCAAGGCGACGGTGAAGGGCCAGGGAAAGACCGTGATCCGGTTGGAAAAAGGGTTCATCACGCGCTCAATAAAGATGAGCCCGGCCATGGCAATGAGCGCGGCGATCACCTGGGCGACGTATTGGGGCAAAGGGCAAAGGTCACGGATGTCATCGTAGAGGCCAAAGATCAGGATGAACGTGCTGCCCGCCAGCAGGGCGATCAGGCGCGTAGTCTCTTTGGGGTCGGGGCCTTCGGGACTGGGGGGGAGCCAGTCTCGCACCAGGAGGGAGATCAATATGGCCACGACAAAGGCGGCGTACAGTGCCAGGCCGCCCGTTCGAGGGATGGCGCCTGCGTGCCGCCGCCGCCCGCCGGGCCGGTCGATCAGACCCATCCGCCGCCCCAGGCGGGCCGCCAGTGGCGTCAGGGCCAGGGCCGATGTGAAAGCTGCCAGTAGAACCAGCGCGAAGACCATGGAGAAAAAGTCCTAGCTACGCTGCCAGGCGAGAGGCTTCTTCGTACAGTCGCTCTTTAAGCCATGACCTGACCAGCCGTTCCATATTGTATCCTTTGTGCTCATTGTATCCCAAAGTCCTCAGGGTGTCAAGACTTGAGGCGGTGATGGTGGTCTAGCACCACCCCTGCCTCTTCCAAAAACTGCGCCAGTCCCAGTGCGGTCTGGCACTGGGGGCGGGCCAGGTCGTCGGGATAGTCACCGCCATACACCATGCGGCTGATGCCGGCGTTGATGATCATCTTGGCGCAGATGAGGCACGGCTGGTGCGTGACATAAATCGTGGCCCCATCGGTCGAGACGCCGTGCAACGCTGCCTGGATGATGGCATTTTGTTCCGCGTGCAGGGTGCGGACGCAATGCCCGTTGACTATGAGGCAGCTCGCCTCAGTGCAATGGGGCAATCCTGTCGGGCTCCCATTGTAACCTGTCGTCAGAATACGCTTGTCGCGCACAATTATAGCGCCCACCTGCGCTCGGTTGCAGGTGCTCCGCCGGGCCACCTCAAGAGTGATCCCCATAAAGTATTCATCCCACGAAGGGCGAGAAGACTTGTCGGCCATGCTTACTCCTGTGGTTGGATGGTATCCGTTCAGGGGGGTAGATCAGAAACCCGGTTTTTTGTGTTCCACGGGTCAAAAACTGCTGGCTGCAAGGCGCTTTTCAGGGACCAATAGGTTCTATGGCAAGAAAAACCGGGTTTCTTGGCCCCCTGGTGAA
>CAYVPU010000260.1:0-3038 GCA_964453885.1 uncultured Anaerolineae bacterium
TGAGAATTGAGCATTATGAAGATTGCCTTTTCCACCGGATCCCTGTACACTTTTGGCCTGAATCGCGTCTTTGGCCTGGCCCAGGAGGCCGGCTTTGACGGCGTCGAAGTCATGATTGACAATCGCTGGGACACGCGAGACGTCACCTATCTGCGCCGCCTCCAGGAACGGCACAGCCTGCCGATCTTGAGCCTGCACAGTCCCTTTCCTCTCATCGCCGTGGACGGCTGGCCCTGGGATGATGCGATCCGCACGCAGCGCACCGTGGCCCTGGCCAAGGCGTTGGGCGTGCCGACGATCATCACCCACCCGCCCCTGCGGCTGCACATCGCTGTGATTCAAACCACCCTGCTCAAACGGCGATTGCTGCTGCCCATCCCCCGGCGCTGGGGTCGGAGCTACGCTCGCTGGCTCAAGACCGATCTGCCGGCCCTGGAGCAGGCATCGTCCGTCACTGTGGCGGTTGAAAACATGCCCTGCTATCGCCTGGGCGGCCGGCGGTTGGACGTCCACCGCATGAACCGCGTCGAAGAGTGGGTGCAGTTTCCTCACCTGACGTTGGACACGACTCACCTGGGCACCTGGGGACTGGACATCCTGGCCGTGTACGACCAGGTGGCCGACCGCGTGTCCCACGTGCACCTGTCCAATTTCCGCGACGGGCAGGAGCACCTGCGGCTGGACGATGGTCACCTGCCGCTGGGCGCGTTCTTGCAGCGGCTACAGGGACGCTTCCAGGGCACCGTCGTCGTCGAGCTAAACCCGGCCTCGCTGGAGGCCGGGGACGAGAGCAAGGTCCGTGCCCACTTGCGGGCTACGGTCGAGTTCTGCCGGCGGTACACTGGTTGATTCTCATGACGAAGCTATGAGCCGCAACCAGCGATAACGAAAGGACTGGTGAGTGTGACAAACCCAAACCAGACAGTTGCTGAACAGCGAGACTACAGCGTCCTCACAGTTGAAAACGCACGCAGCATAGCCACAATTTGGCTGGAGAGTATGGGGTTAGAAAGAGCCATAGTCTTTTGATCAGGTAATAACTCGCTTCACTCCCGCAGGCGGTTAAACTGCGGTCTGATAGGGGTCAAAGAAGTGAAAGACGAAAAATCAACCGCCGCCGGTTCGTCTGGGCGATACATACAAGTTATTATTGCTATACAAAACGGAGTATCTGATCAAGCGCTCTCAATTGATCCTTGGGACAACTGCCCATCACAGATTGCCAGAGAAGAAGGGCGACTCTGCAACGATTGCGAATTCTGGGGTGGGAAAGTCAAAGGGATCGATTGGCATGAATTCAGTTTATGCTTGTCTGACATTAGCTATTGACCGTTCACGCCGACAGACTAGAACCACCAAGTTTGAACGCATCCTGATGATGCACAAGGAATAGTTCACGAGTAAGGAAGGAGATCTTTATGTCGCACAAGGGATTCATTTTACGTCTCAACAGGTTTCGTTTCTTCATCCTGATCACCCTGGCACTAGCGTTGAGCATCTGGGGCGCTGGCTGTGAACAGTCCAGCCTGGAATCGACGAGTACAGCGCCACCTCCCACAGCGTCCCCTTTGCCGGTGCCAGCAGCCACGGCGACGCCTCTACCAGCGCCAACAGCCACTTCCACGACGCAGACGTCGCCCATCGCCATCCCGTCGCCGACGGCCACGACCGAGGCTTCTCCGCTGCTCACGCCAGCCGCCAAGGTGAACGACCTGGCCTTTGACGGCGACATAGACTTTGACTATCCCTACTGGCACACCACCAAAGACACGGCCGAAAGTGGCCCCGCCATCCTGGAGCGAGTGGGCAAGGTCCTGGAACTGTTCCTGAAATCAGGGTCAACCTGACAATAATAGCCATCAGATAGATACCAACAAAGGAGTAAATAGCCACCATGAGACAAGCCAACAGAATCGCCAACATCCCGCCATACTTTTTTGCCCGACTCGGCCAGAAAATCGCCCAACTGAGAAAAGAAGGGCGGGACATTATCCGCGTAGACATTGGTAGCCCCGATCTGCCGCCGCCTGATTTTATCCTGCAAGCACTGTCTCGCTCGGCAGCCAAACCGAACCATCACAGCTATGCCGGCTACTATGGCATCCCGGCTCTCCGCCAGGCCATGGCGGATTATTACCAGAAACGTTTCGGCGTCGAGCTGGATGCCGACACCCAAGTCATCCCCCTCATCGGCTCCAAAGAGGGCATTGCCCACGTACCGACCGCCTTTGTGAACCCTGGCGACGTGGTGCTGGTGCCCGACCCCGGCTACCCCACCTATCGCGGGGGTGTCATGCTGATGGAGGGAGAGACCTACGGGGTACCCCTGCTGGCCGAAAACGATTACCTGCCCGACCTGGAGGCCATCCCCCCAGATGTGCTCCAGAGAGCAGCCGTGCTGTGGCTCAACTACCCCAACAACCCCACCGGCGCTACTGCCCCTCTGGAGTTCTTCCGGCGCGCCGTGGATTTTGCCCATCAGCACGACTTGCTGATATGCCACGACGCGCCCTACACGGACGTCACCTACGATGGCTACGTCGCGCCCAGCATATTGCAGGTAGAAGGCGCCAAAGACGTCGTCCTTGAGTTCAACTCCCTCTCCAAGAGCCACAACATGGCTGGCTGGCGGATCGGTATGGCCGTAGGCAACACCCAGGCGGTACACGCCCTGGCCCTGGTCAAAACCAACCTGGACTCGGGCATCTTTCGCCCCATTCAGGACGCCGCCATCGCCGCCCTCACCGGAGACCAGGGCTGGCTGGCCGAGCGCAATGCCATCTACCAGGAACGCCGCGACATCATGCTGGCCGCGCTGGAGCGGGCGGGCCTGCGGGTGCGCAAGCCCAAAGCGGGTCTCTACCTGTGGCCAGAGGTGCCTGCCGGTATCACTTCGGCCGACTTTGCCGGCCGTCTGTTGGCCGAGACTGGCGTCTCTGTCACCCCTGGCACAGCCTTTGGCCAGTACGGCGAGGGCTATGTTCGTATTTCCCTGGGCCAGGCCACCGACCGCATCCGCGAAGCCATGGATCGCCTGG
>CAYVPU010000260.1:3138-4813 GCA_964453885.1 uncultured Anaerolineae bacterium
ACAACCATCACCGCCGTCACTGTCTACCCCGACCGAGCTCGAGTGACCCGCAGGGGCCAGATCAGCGCCGAACCGGCCCAGTACCGGCTAGAGATCCCAGAACTGCCGTTGGCTCTCTCGCCAGAATCGGTGCGCGTCTCAGGACGGGGGACCGCTCGCGCCCGGCTGGGCGGCGTGGATGTGCGCCGCGCCTTTTACACCGAAACACCCTCGACCACCGCCGCCGAATTAGAGCGCCGCATCAAAGAGATTGGCGATCAGGAAACCGCCCTGACCGACGAGGAGAGTATGCTCAAAGCCTCCCTCGACTTTCTCAACGGCCTGGCCCAACAGGGCGAAAGCTACGGCAAGGGCCTGGCTTATGGCAAATTCAGCGTCAAAGAGAGCACCGAGTTACTAGAGTTCCTCAACGAGCGCACCACCGCCGCCCAGGACCGCCGGCGCGCCATCGCTGTCGCGAAGCGGGAGTTGGCCCGAGAAAAGGAAAAACTCCAACGCGAGTTGAAGCAAATCCACAGCGCCCGCCCCCGCGAACGCTACGCCGCCATCATCGAACTCGAAGCCTTTACCGCCGGCGACCTGGACGTAGAATTGACCTACGTCGTCGGCAAGGCCAGTTGGACACCCCTCTACGACATGCGGCTCACCGAGGGCAACGAGGGCGATGAAAGTGAAGAACCGGGCGTCGAGATCAGCTACCTGGCCCAGGTCACCCAACGCAGCGGCGAAGACTGGTCCGGCGTGAATTTGACCCTGTCCACTGCCCGGCCGGCACTCAGCGCCACGCTGCCAGAGTTGAGTCCCTGGTACGTGCAGGTCTATTATCCATCTCCTCCTGTGATGGCCGCGGCCGCGCCCAGTGCCGGGTTGGCATTAAGAAAAGCAGCCAGGTTCGCCAAAGAGGAAGAAGCCGAAGCCCTGGAGGAGGATGACGTTCTCTTTGCCGTGCCAGCAATGCCTCCTGTGGAGGTAACAGTCGCCCAGGCGGAGGTGGGTCAGGAAGGCGCGGCCGTGACCTTTACCGTCGCCCAGCCAACCGACGTGCCCTCCGATGGCTCGCCCCACAAGACCGCCGTCGCCACTCTGTCGCTGACGCCCGAGTTGGACTACCTCACCGCACCCAAGCTGGTGCCGGCCGCCTATCGCCGGGCCACGATCACCAACGATACCGAGTTTGTCCTGCTGCCCGGCCCGACCAACATCTTTTATGGGGACGAATTCGTCGGCACTACACAACTGAAACACGTCGCGCCCAACGAGGAATTCAAGGTCTTCCTCGGTGCCGACGACCGGATCAAGGTGGAACGCAAACTGGTGACCCGCCAAGTGGACAAGCGACTGCTGGGCGACAGGCGCCGCCTGCATTACGCCTACCAGATCGAGGTCAAGAACCTGCGCCAGCGGGCCGAAAAAGTTTTCGTCCAGGATCAGTTGCCCGTCTCTGGTCACGAGGAGATCAAAGTCCGAGAAGAAGAAATCGTGCCCAGGCCAGACAAAAAAACCGACCTGGGCATCCTGGAATGGGAACTGACCATGGAGCCGGGACAAGAGACCAAGCTCACTTTCGAGTTTACTGTCGAGCACCCGCGCAACCTGACCGTCACGGGCCTGCCGGAGGTGTGAGAAGGATACACTCTTTAGCCTGCTCAAGGCCAGCGCCCGCCTGGCCCAGGCC
>CAYVPU010000261.1:0-4810 GCA_964453885.1 uncultured Anaerolineae bacterium
CTCAACTCGTGGACTGGGCAGAGAATGTCCTCTGCGAGGGAGAAATGGAAGCCCAGGATGCCGAATTGCTGACTCGAATTGTGGCTCGCCTGGGCCTGGCCGACGTACGCGCCTTTGGTCTTTCCTGGGACGATTGCTACGACTTTTTGGCCCAATTGGGATACGCCGTGCAAATTGAAGCCATCCCGCTGGCCGCCTGACGCGAAAGAACAAGCATTGAAAATATGGGGAATTGAGAATCGCGGGAGGACAAATGTGAAGTTACTCCTCCCGCCAGGAGCGACCGCCCCGCTGGCACAGCCGCCAGCGCACCCCCACCGGGTAGCCGGCCATCTTGGCCACGTCTCCGGCCACGCGGATGAGCGGCACCCAGGCAAAGGCCCGGAGCCGCCGCAAAACGCCCCATCCCTGCGTCATAACCCACAGCCGCTTGAACGGCGTGCCAAACATAAATACACCTCCCGCCAGGAAGACCAATCCCCACCATGGACTGTGCAGCAATAGCAGAGCGAGCAGCAACGGCGTCGCCACCAGATAAGTCAGGTAGCGAATGAGATGGCGACGAAAGAACAGATCGGCTTTGCCATCGCCCCGGGCGTAGCGGTAATACTGCCTGATAAAGGCTCTTAGCGTGGGCCGGGGCCGAAAGTAGGCCACGGCACGGGGCGCAAAGGGAAATGCTCCGTACCGCTCGTGCAACTTGAAATCGAAAACAAGGTCTTCGCAATAGTCCAACCACGCCGGATAGCCGCCCACCTCCTCAGCCGCTGCTTTTCGATAGGCCACCGAGCGGCTGGAGGGCAAGAACCGCTCCGGCACGATCTCTTCCAAAGCCGGCAGCGTCGTCGCGCCGAGAGCCGTCTCAAAGTCGGTCCGGGGATCGGGCAGAAAGAAACCGCTGACGACAGCCACGCGACCGGCGTCGGGGCGCTCAAATGGCTCCAGCAGCGCGGCCAGCCAATCGGGGCTGAGGCGCACGCCGGCGTCGGTGGAGGCAATGATCTCGCCAGACGCAGCGGCAATGGCCGCGGTGCGCCCCTGAGAGATGTTGGCCCCCGGACGAGAGAGCACCCGCAGGGGCAGTCGGCTCTCGGTGGCGCACTCTTCAAGGATGGCGACGGTATCATCGGTCGAGCCGCCGTCCACGATGACCACCTCGTCGGGCGAGCGGGTCTGGGCGGCCAGCGAATCCAGCAAGCGGCGGATGCTCTGGCCCTCGTTGAGCACCGTGGCAATGACCGTGACTTTCATCGCTCTCCCCGCACCTCCTGGTCCAACTGTTGGAAAAAGGCGACCATGTAAGCGTGGCGCTCCTCGGCGATGGCCTTGCCTGTCTCGGTATGAATCTTGTCTCTAAGCTTGCTCAACTTGAAGACGAACTCGTGCACCGCCGTGTGATCGCGCTCGCCGGGCAGGTCGCCTTCGGTGTAGTCGAGCGACACGTCGGCCCACAGGCACGAGTTGCGCCGCCCACCGACGGTATAGGCCCGCGCGATACCTACCGCCCCGATGGCGTCCAGCTTGTCGGCGTCAAAGAGCACCCTGGCTTCCAGCGTCTCCGGGGGCTGGCTTCCACGGAAGCGATGGGCCGCGATGGCCTGGGCTACCGCCTCGACCCGCTCCAGGGGGTGGCCGCGCAGGATCTCGCGCGCCCGTTCAGCGCCGGCCTGGGCATGGCACCGGCCCGTGCCAGCCGTCTCGGCGCGGGCCACGTCGTGCAGCAGCGCCGCCGCCCGCACGATCTCTACGTCAGCACCTTCGGCTTCTGCAATCCGCTCCGCCAGGGCCAGCACTCGCAGCACGTGGTCAAAGTCATGGGCCGCATCCGCGCCATCGTAGAAGCGGCGCGCCTGTTCAACGGTGATCATGAGGTTTCGCTCTCCCCCCTGGTTCACAAGAATAGAGTGCCCTTTCCAGCAAGCCCTCAAGGCAGCGTAACGTAGTGGGTCGGGTCGTTGTCGCATGTACCGGGTCGGCCGGCAGAAAAGGTGGCGTTCTGCGGCCCCATCATCTCGGCGGTCAGTTGTGCCGGCAACTCGTCAATCACTTTCACCAGCGCCGGGTTGGGCAGACGGGCCTGGGGCGTCGGCGTGGGACCTGGGACGACGATAATCACCCAGAGCAGGCTACCGAAGCGAGCGCCGTTGTCACTTTGCATTTTCCAAAAGCCCTCATAAGTGCCAGGCACATCAGGCGCTACCATCTCTACTGAAATGTCGGCTGTGCTGCCCAGGGGCGTATCAGGTGCCGGGACGCTCTCGGGGGCACCCATCTGGTCACCGGAGTCAAAGACCAGGGTGGAGCCGGTGGGCCAGGGAGCGCAGCCAGCGGAACGGATACGCCACGTCTTGGTAAAGCTCTCGCTGGGTGCAAAATTAATGCCATCCGGCACCGTCACGTCCTCCACAAAACTCGCGTCCGGCAGGCAAGGGCCGGGCGTAAGGGTGTCCGTCGGCACGAGCGTTGGCGTCAGGGTTAAGGTGTGGGCAGGTGTCGTCGTAGGGGTTGATATCAAGCCAGGGATGGATGTGACAGTAGAGGTAGGGGTGACAGTCGAGGTGGGTGTGGAAACCTCCTTTGCCCTCAGCGTTGGGGTAGCAGCAGGGGGTGTTGTGCCAGTGACGGCCAGCGCCTGGGCTGTCTGTCCGGCGTAGATGGTGGCTGCCACCTCAGTCCTCAGGGCATCTTTGTCTACAGTCGCCGGCGTGCAAGCAGTTGCCAACAAACCGACCAGCATAAAACCGGTCAACAAGAGAACGTTCTGTTTCACCGCAGCACCTCCTCATAATGTAAAGTCAAGCGTGATTCCCTCATGTTACTCGCACCAAACCTGACAACCAATAGCATTGACGAGACCTCTACTTTCCCCTACTGCCGGAACACCCACAAGACATCCAGACTATAAAAAGTCCTTCACCGCCTGGGCCACTTTCTGCGTCATGCCCGGCACGGCGGCCAGTTCCTCCACGCTGGCAGCACGGATGGCCTCCAGCGAGCCGAATTTTTTAAGCAGCGCCGCCCGCCGCCTGGGGCCGATGCCCGGCACCGCGTCGAGTTGCGAGGCCAGCCCTGTCTTGCGCCGGATGCTGCGATGGTGTGCCACGGCGAAACGATGTGCCTCGTCGCGCACGCGCTGGACGAGAAAGAGACCCTGGGAGCCTCGCGGCAGGATCACCGGCCTGGACTGGTCGGGCAAAAAGAGTTCCTCGTTCTTTTTGGCCAGCCCCACCACGGCCAGGTCATCCAGGCCGTACTCTTCCAATACCTCTAACACGGCATTAAGCTGCCCTTTGCCGCCGTCAATCAAGATTAAATCCGGCATAATGGCCCACTTGTCGCCTTTGCTGCCCATCTCTCGGCCGGCCTTTGCTTCCCTGGCCGCCACCCCTGGTCCTCCGGCCCAGGGACGGAGGGCGGCCCGCTTGAACCGTCGCCGCAGCACCTCCTGCATCATGGCAAAGTCGTTGCTCCCGGCCACCGATTTGATGCGAAAGCGACGGTAGTCACTCTTGCGGGCCACGCCCTTGCTAAAGACGACCATGCTGCCCGTGGCCGCCGTGCCCTGGATGTTAGAGATGTCATAGCCCTCAATGCGCGTGGGCGGGGCGGGCAGGTTTAGTGCCTCCTGCAACTCGGCCAGGGCCAGCGTGTGCTGGCTCTCGTCGGCCAGCCACCGGGCGCGCAGGTGGGCCAGCGTCTCGACAGCGTTCTCGACGGCCATCTGCACCAGCCCTTTCTTCGGGCCGCGCCGGGGCGCGCGCAGCGCCACCTTGGTGCCCCGCCGGGTACGCAGCCACTCCTCAATGACCATCGCCTCGGCGACATCCTCTGGCAGGAGAATTTCCGGCGGGACGTAGGCCGCCTCGTCGTAGAACTGCTTGAGGAACGAAGCCATCACCGTGCGATCATCCTTCTCCGCCGTACCCTCTAGCATGAAATACTCCCGCCCGATGAGCCGTCCCCGCCGGATGAAAAAGACCTGAGCGCACGCCTGGCCGTCCTCGCGGGCAAAGGCTATTACGTCCTGGTCGGCTTTGGTCGGCGAGACCACTCGCTGCCGCTCGACGACCTTTTCTACAGCGCGGATCTGATCCCGCAACCGGGCTGCCTTTTCGAATTCCCAGGCCTCGGCGGTGGCTTCCATGTGTTGGCGCAGGTCGGCCAGCACCTCATCGGACTTGCCCTCCAGGAAATCGCACAACTGGCTGATGATGAGACGATAATCCTCTTTGGAAACGGCCCCGATGCACGGCCCGGCGCAGCGTTTGATGTGGTAGTAGAGGCAGGGCCGTTTGTCCTGGCCGGTGATCTCGCGCTTGCAATTGAGGTAGGGAAACATTCGCCGCAGCAGGTCGAGGGTCTGGTGCACCGCGTCCGCCGAGGTGTAAGGCCCATAATAGCGCGCGCCGTCGTCGCTCATCCGCCGCGTGACGGCGATACGCGGGAAATCGTCCTGCCAGGTGACCTTGATGTAGGGATAGCGGTTGTTGTCCTTGAGACGCACGTTGAAGCGGGGGCGGTGCCGTTTGATGAGGGTGCTTTCCAACACCAGTGCTTCCAACTCGGAGCCGGTGACGATGAACTCGATATCGTCCACGCGCTGGGCCAACTCTTGCGTCTTGGCCCATGCCTGCGCCGACTCGTAAAAGTACGAACGTACACGGTTGCGCAGGTTGATCGCCTTGCCGACGTAAATCACCGTGCCGTGTTCGTCTTTCATCAAGTAGACGCCCGGTTTGGTAGGTATGGAATTGAGGAGGTCTTTCAGGTCCGGTCGTTTCATGTTCCCATTATAGCACAGGACGGCTCT
>CAYVPU010000262.1:0-1418 GCA_964453885.1 uncultured Anaerolineae bacterium
GCGACACCCAGGTGCTCAGACCCGTCGTTCGCCGAGGTCTTTGACCGAGGCGAAGCAGGGCTCGGTCAGGAGACCTTCGCCCATCACCAAGCGACACCCAGGTGCTCAGACCCGTCGTTCGCCGAGGTCTTTGACCGAGGCGAAGTAGGGCTCGGTCAAAGACCTTCGCCCATCACCAAGCGACACCCAGGTGCTCAGACCCGTCGTTCGCCGAGGTCTTTGACCGAGGCGAAGTAGGGCTCGGTCAAAGACCTTCGCCCATCACCAAGAGCCGGTCAAGAATTTGGCCCCTCAAGGAGTTCAGCCTGTGGTGCTTCGAGCGCCGGTTGAGTAGCTTCGCTACAACCTGAGACCTTGCAACCGATTCATTGCCTCGCGCAGAGTGTCTGTCGGCGCGGTGAGGGTGGCTCGCACGTAACCCTCGCCTCCCTGGCCGAAGAAAACGCCCGACGAGAGCCACACACCCGTCTGATCGAGCACCATCCTGGAAAAATCCAGCGAGTCCGTGTAGCCCTCTGGCAGTTTGGCCCAGACATAGAGCGTCGCTCTGGGATACGGAACCTTTAGGCCGATGGCTCGCAAGCCCTCCACTACAATGTCCCGCCGCTCTTGATAGACCTTGTTCCGCTCGCCTATCCAGACTTGATCGCCGGTCAGCGCCTCGACCGCCGCCACCTGGACCGGGCCAAAGAGTCCCATGCTGGTGTTGAAACTTACCTGGGCCAGTGCTGCCAGCGCTTCCGCGTTGCCCACCGCCATGCCCACCCGCCAGCCAGCCATGTTGAAAGCCTTGCTCAGGGTGTTCAGTTCGATGGCCACCTCCTTCGCGCCCTCCACCGCCAGGATGCTGGGTGCGACGTAGCGGTCGTAGGTCACATCGGAATAGGCGTTGTCATGGCAGACCAGGATTTGGTGCTTGCGGGCAAAGGCGACGACATCTTGAAAAAAAGAGAGCGGCGCGACGGCAGCGGTGGGGTTGTGGGGGTAATTCAACCACAGCAAGCGTGTCTGGGCCAGCACCTCGGCGGGAATGGCCGACAAATTGGGCAGGTAGCCGTTCTCTTGGCGCAAAGGCAGGTGAAAAACTTGGCCGCCAGCAAACTCGGTGGCGCGAGCGTAGCTGCCATAGGCCGGGTCGGTCACCAGCGCCACGGCTCCTGGCTCCATGACTGCCAGACCCAGGTTGCCGATTCCTTCCTGTGAGCCAGCCAGGGGGCGGGTCTCTGTCTGGGGGTCCAATTCCACACCAAAGCGGCGACGATACCAGGTAGCGATTGCTTCGCCCAGTTTGGTACGGAAGCTAAACGGATAGCGATGGTAGGTGGGCTCCAGAGCTGCCCGACGCAGCGCCTCCACCACTGCCGGCGGCGTTGGCAGGTCGGGGTCGCCCGACCCCAGGCGAATGGTCTTTATACCCT
>CAYVPU010000262.1:1518-4799 GCA_964453885.1 uncultured Anaerolineae bacterium
TGCGCCAAAACTTTCGGCAAAGCGCGCGAAATCAATCCACCCGATTTCGTCGCCAAAGGGTCGTTGGAACTGCCTTTGCTGCATGGCTGTGATCATGCCGTAGCGACTGTCGTTGAGCACCACCACCAGGATGTTGGCCCCTGCTTCCACGGACGTCACAAAGTCAGAGGCGGCCATCAACAGCGATCCATCGCCCGTGATGACCACCACCTGGCGGTGAGGGTAGACCAGTTTGGCGGCAATGCCGCCGCCCAGTTCGGCCCCCATCGTGCCCCAGGAACATTCGCGGATAAAGCTCTCACGGCCACGGATGGAGAGCACCGTCCGCCCCCAGACGTTGTGGTTGCCCACACCAGAGACGACGATGGCATCTTTTGCCAACTGCGCAGCCAACTCTTGCACCACCCGCCCAAAGTGCAAAGGCTGTGTGTTTTCAAAGGAGGCCAGGTGTAACGCTAACCCTCTTTGGAAAGCCTGTCTGTGCCGGGCGATGCGTGCATAAATGGGCGAGTCAGGGAGACGACGGAACTCGTCGGCGTGGGCCAGGAGGCGCGAGAGGAAAAGGTGGCTGTCGCTGGCGACAACAGAGGTCACACCTTCGATTGGGCGCAGGGTGTGAGGTTCGTCCAGCGCCACAAAGATGGTATTCTCTGGTGCGTGTTGGGTCAGCATGTCGGTCATGAGCGTGTCCGACCTCAGGCCCACGACCAGCACAAAGTCGGATTCTGCCAGCAGTTCCCAGGCAAACGGGTTCTCAGCCCATTCGCTAAAGGTGCCCACGGCCAGTGGATGGTCGTCGGCGATGGCCCCGCCGCCATAGTTGGAGCAGAGCACCGGCGCGGAAACCGCCTCGGCCAGGGCAACCAGTTCTGCTTCGGCGCGGTGGACCAACACACCCCGCCCGACACAGAGCATCGGTCGCCGAGCCGCAGCCAGGGCCTGTCGCACCTGGTGTACCAGAGAATCTGGTGGCGATTGTCTTTCCACCGGCGATGGCCGGTAAGGCAACATCTCTATACCTTTGTCCCGGACCACATCTATGGGGATGTCCACGTGCACCGGCCCTGGTCGCCGACAGACCGCCAGGGCGAAGGCGCGCGATAGGATGCCAGGAATGTCTTCTGCTCGCTCGACGCGCACCGACCATTTTGTGACGTCGGCGAACATTTTGTGCAGGAAATCCTCGCGGTCCACGCCATGAAAGGCCTCGTTGCCGGCGCCCAGCGGCACCCCGCCGGAGATGTGAACCAAAGGCAAGGATGAGGCATACGCCTGGGCCACGCCCGAGAGAGAGTTAGTGGCCCCCGGCCCGGCGGTGACCAATGCCACCCCCGGTCGGCCAGTCAGGTAGCCGTACATACCGGCCATGAACGCCGCATTGCTCTCGTGCTTGACCACTATGTGCCGAATCTGAGGCGCATCAGCCAGCGCGTCGAAAATGGGCAGCACGTGGGAACCAGCCAGGCCAAAAACAAACTCGACCTTTTCTGCTTTCAGCGCATCTACCACAGCTTGGCCAGCGCTCGTTTCCCGAATCCCGAATCCCGAATCCCGAATCCCGATCCTTTACACTTGTCATTGTAATACTCCTGTTCCCGAATCCCGATTCCCGATCTGTTCTCTACAGAATCCTCATCACCCGCTGTCCCCAGGCCGTATGACGAAGGGAAGAATTGGCTAGTTTTTCGAGCAAAATCTGATCCGCTCCCCAATTGAGGCCCGCATTAGTGGTGATGAACAACAGGTGAAACATGACCATCATGACGTAGGTCGTGAGTGCCTCGGTAGGGTGTGCCGCCAGTCCGATCAGGAGATTGAGAGACATGAGTAGGCCGACCGCCGAGGAGACGCGGGTGAACAAGCCTAGCAGCAGGAACAGACCAACGGACAATTCAAGCAAGAACATCAACCAGCCAAAGGCGGGAAAGTGAGGCACCACCATACCCTCCAGGAAACCACGGTACCAGGTAAAGGCCGGATACTGGATCTCTTGCTGAACCCAATACCAGAGGCCGGTGTTTGTCCCTTGACCAAAGGAAGGTGGTATCTTCCAACTTGCGCCGTAGAGCCACATCAGGCCAAAGGCGGCACGGCAAAGGCCGATGAACCAACCGGGCGCGGGCCGGCGGATTCCTTCGCGGAAGAATTCTTGGACCTGGTTGTTCATAATCCCCCCTTTGCAAGTAGGGGCGGTTCGCGAACCGCACCTACGGCGGTGGAATGTTGGCTACAAAAAGCCGGTTGCTCGAAAGAAAAAAGAGCCGGCTGCCTACCTCGTCCACAAAGATGTCTCGCACATGGCTCAGAGCGTCGTTATCTTGAAGGACGAATTGCTGGATCAACCGCCCATCTTTGTCGCAGCGGAGCACGCGGCTGGCGGACGGATCGGCCACGTATAGGAACTGGACTTCTGCATAAGGGGCGGTGTAGATGGCCGAGGGCTGCTGCAGGGACTGGCCTGCCAGGTTTAACGTCAGCGGCACTGGCTCGCCGGACAGGTATTTCTCCAGGCGGCCGTCTTCAAACAAAAGGTAGATAAAACCGTCAATGGCCATGTCTATGGCTCCGGCCACGTCCACCTTGCCCTCGGCAAAATACTTGTCAGGCGGCGAATCGAAACCAGCGCCGCCGGCGCGATAACGAAGCACCTGCCGCAGCCCTGGATCGAGGACGTAAAACCTGCCCATGTAGCTGGAGACATCCACGGGATACTGCCACGTCTCGCTGGCGGGCAGCATTGTGCCTACCTGCCGCTCCCACGTCGGGTCATGAACCAGCAACAGGCCGTTCCGCCCCAATAAAAAAAGCGCGCCCGTTTGCCGGCCCTCGCCACTCGGCATCCAGGTCATGCCGACCAACTCTCCCACGACGGCAGCGGCATCGGGCTGGTCGCCCTTGCGCACCAGCAATCTCTCTTCGTCCGATTCCAGCGCCGTGCCGGCTTCGTTGAGGCGATGGTAGTAGACCCGATCAGTCAACCGATCCAGCACATAGATGTCAGCGCCGTGGACCACGATCCGATCCACTTCTCCGATGGGTGGATAGGTATGCAGGTGTTCAACGTGGTCGAGACGAAAGGCCTTGTTCAATGTGTCCAGTTGCTTCTGGACATCGGCCTGGAGCATAGAGATTGCTTCCTGGTGGGCTGGAATCTCGGCAGCCTCCTCGAGGGTACTCAAGGCGGTCTCCAGGGCCTGGCGGGAGATTACTTTGTCGGCGGTGGCAGCGATCTCGAGCTGTTTCTCCACCTCAGCCATTAACTGGTCATACCGAGCCTGGCG
>CAYVPU010000263.1:0-4769 GCA_964453885.1 uncultured Anaerolineae bacterium
GAAGAACTGCTTTGGGATCTGCCGATCTGATGAGTCACAAAAGGAGGTAACGATGCTAGACTTGATCAAGAAGCGACGAAGCATCCGGGCGTACACCGACGAGCCCGTCTCCGATGCGGAGGTCAAGGCGCTGTTGGAGGCGGCGATGGCTGCGCCGTCGGCCAATAATCTTCGACCGTGGGAGTTTGTCGTGGTGCTCAAGGACGACCTTCGCCAGCGGCTGGCAAAGGCCCATCCGTGGAGTCAGATGTGCGCCGGCGCGCCGGTGGTGTTTGTTATCTGCGGGGACGAGCGTCGCTCCGATCACTGGGTGGAGGACACGAGCGCGGCTACGGAGAACCTGCTCCTGGCGGCAGTGGCTCTCGATCTGGGGGCGGTGTGGGTGGGAATCTATCCCCGGCCGCAACGCGAGGCACACGTGAGGAGCGTGCTTGGTATTCCACAAGGGTTGCGCGTCCTGTGCCTGGTGCCGGTGGGGCATCCTGCGGAATCAAAGCCGCCCCACACCAAGTACGACGAGGGCAAGGTGCACTATGACCGGTATTGACACGGAAACGACACGTGAGGAGGAGATGAGGCCAATGTACTGCCCAGCATCGTCACTTGGCTGCACATGACCTGCTGGCATCATCGCCTTCTCGCAGTCCTAATACCCGGTACACGACGATCGGCTTGGCTTTGCCCTTCACCGTCACCGGCCCGAGCTCTTCGACAACGGCTATGTCTTTCACCGCTTCACAGGTCGCCCGGTTGATGAGTATGGTGCCGGGCGGCGCTTTTCCCTCGATCCGCGCCGCGAGGTTCACCGTGTCGCCGATGGCGGTATAGTCTAGCCGGCGCTTCGAACCAATGTGCCCCACCACCGCCGGGCCGGTGGTGATGCCGATGCCATAGGCCACCTCCCATTGCACGTCGCCGCGTTGACGGCTAACCTCGGCAGCGGCCTGTTGCATGGCCAGGGCCGCCTGCACGGCCCGCGCGGCGTGGTCTGGCTGTTCCAGCGGCGCGCCAAAGAGGACCATCATACCATCGCCCGTGTACTTGTCGAGGGTGCCCCCGTGTCTAAAGACCTGCTCTTCCATGCTGTCGAGATACAGGTTTAGAATCTCGACCACCTCCGGCGGTGGCAGATTCTCCGACATTGTGGTAAAGCCCCGGATATCGGCAAAGAGAACGCTGATATCCATCTGCCGTCCTCCTGGCCGGATCGAGTCCGGGTCCTGTAGGGCCATGTTCACAATCGCGTCGCGCACCTCGGCCGACACAAAGCGACCAAAGGTGTCCGTCACCCGGAGGCGCTCGACCCGTGCGCTGGCGAAATGAGTGGTCGTCACGGCCGCATAGTTGACAAAGATAGTCACGAAAGGAAAAAACACCTGGGGCAGATGTCCGGCGTTGAACCGGAGACTGGTAAAAACAAAGTAACCTGCCGCCAGCAGGGCGGTAAAGAACGCGCCCGGCAAGGCCCCCAACTGCGAGAGCGCTACTGCCGACACCAATGCCAGCAACACCACCGTAACCGTCGTCCCCACGTTGCTCTGCTCCACTAACGAGCGGTGGTTGAGCAAGGTGTGAATCGCGTTGGCCTGGAACTCGACCCCCGCCATGCGCCCGGCCGAAACGGGCGTCCGGTGCAGGTCCATCTCGTTCACCGTGTTCATCATGCCCACCAGCACAATTCTGCCTTCAAACGCCTCAGGGGAAACACGATCTTTGATCACGTCAACGAATGAATAGGAAGGAAAGGTATTGGGCCGTCCGACAAAGTTGACAAGCATCGCGCCATTGGCGTCGGTGCGAATCTCGTACTTGATCTCTGTCTCGTCCCCGATGACCACGCGATCCCCTGCCAGAGAAGCAGGGTCGTCTCCCAGGCCCAGGTGCAGCCGCAAGGCGCGCAAACTGAACGCCTCCCAGATTTCACCCCCTTCAGCATCCACCAACAGGGGCGCCCGGCGGAGCGTCGCATCGCTATCCAGTGCTATTCCCACTGTCCCTGCGCTGGCGGCTGCTTCCAACAGTGCAGGAAAGGGGCGGACGGCCCGGCCAGCCGAGTACAGCTCGCCCGGCAACTGTGGGGGGATCAGGTCCTGTGCCGTCAGCGGCATGATGACGTTACCCGTCTGGCGGGTGGCCTCCAGCAAGGCAGGTGTGTCGGGGTTGCCCTCTGGGCCGGGATCGGTCAGCAGCACGTCAAAGCCGATGGCCTTGGCTCCCTTGAGCCGCTCGAACAGCCAGGCGTAGGGGGTAATGGGCCAGGGCCATTCGCCCAGGGCCTGCTGACTCTTTTCGTCTATGGCCACGATGACAATGTCGTCACCGGGGTCGCCCCTGGTGTCATAGAGATAGTCCGCCGCTCTGACCTGCATCGAGGTGAACAGGCCCGCCCACTGTGCCAGAGAGATGATCCCTGCCACAGCCAGGCCCACCAGCGCTGCCTGTCCCAACCGTCGCTGTCGTTGAGTGAGTTGCCGCCTTTTGGAATTCTGATTCTCTAGTTTCATAAGGCCCTCCCATGGCCTGTCATCCGGCTACTACACCGCCATTTTATCACATACTTGTCGGCAGGGCAACAGGACGAGGCTGCAACTGGGATGGGGTTGACAATCGTATCAACGAAGGATATAATGGAAGTGAACGCTGACATCCAGCGGGTTATTATCACACTTGAACCGGGAGGCAAAACATGCCGGAAAACAATCATGAAACACCTGTTCCCAATCCTGTCCAGGGATCAGCCTCTCTTGCCCAGGCTCCTCACCCCGACCCTGAACCTTTGCCCACTGGCGGGTCACTCAAGGCGCGCCTTTGCTCGTTCGGTGCACGATTAAAGCGCTCACCTCTCTTGCGCACCCGTCGCCGCGTTTTCCTCACTTTGCTGCTAGGCATCCCCCTTGTGCTGTGCCTGGGTTACTGGCTCTTGGGCTTCCTCGCCTTTGCCGACGCCGCCAGCCTGGTGGAATTGAAAGGGATGGTGCAGATCCATCAGGAGGATGAACCACAATGGAAGCCGGCCTCCTTGAATCAGTTGCTCTGGCGCAAGCACTGGCTGCGCACAGGTTCTGCCTCTGGTGCGCGGTTGCTTTTTTTTGATGTCTCTACCGTTGACCTGGAGGAAGAGACCGAGGTCAGCATCGCCCAGGTCGCCAGGCGGCGCGGCGGCAAGGCTGTTGACGTGGTGCTCAAGGTGTGGTTTGGTAAAACGGCCATCCGCGCAGTTCGTTTTGTGGATCCCTCGTCAAGCTTTCGCGTGGATACGCCCAATGCTTCGACGGTGGTGCGCGGCGCTCGCTTCACCGTGCAGGTCGCCGAGGACGGCACGACCCAAATTGATGTCGAGGAAGGCAGCGCCGAAGTAGAGATCGGTGACGAGGTTGTCGCTCTGGCGATGGGCGAGCGGATCACGTTGGAGCCCAGCGGCCTTTACACAACGGAACGAATCTTTGATCCCAACAGTGAGATTATGTTCGACAAAGTTGATGCCGCCTGGAACGCCCCGGGTGATGTGTTTCGCCTGGAATTGAACGAGAGCGAGGTCAACCAGTACCTGGCCTATGTGAGCCAACAGCAGCCCGATTTTTTCTTGTGTGACACCCAGGTCTGGTTCGTGGACGGAGAAGCACGCGTGGCGACAACCGTAGTTGAGCCAACCCGCTTCGACCTCAGCGCGGCCGTCAGCGCCCAGGTGGTGAACGGCGAGATCAGGCCCAAAGTGAGATCCGTTGCCGCCGGAGTTGCCCTGCCGGTGCCGGCAGCTGTGCTTGATCCGGCCCTGGATTGGGTGCTCGATCAACTGCAAGGCTACCTGGTCCAGGCATATAGCTATGTCGAATTTCGAGACATCCAGGTTAAAGATGGGCGCATCATTGTCACAGGTCGCAAACTCCCTGATGCGCCTGTTGGCCAATAGCGCAGCCAAGGACACCGCCTGGAGGGAAAAAGCCCGCGCGAGGGCAAGGAAAGAGCCATTCAAACATCCGGCCCGGAGATCATCTCCGGGCCGGTTTCTTGTTCCATCATCCGTATTTGCCGTCGGGCGAAATTGCACATCTGCAACTCAGCGGGCTGCGGAAGCGTGCTTTTTCATCTCCCTGAGCACTGTTTCCGCCACCTCCAGTATCCCATCCACGTCCTGCGGGGTGTGGGCTGCGGACAGGTACAAGGGATGGGCGGGGGCATAGATCCCATTGACCAACAACCCCTGCGAGAACTCGGTGGCCTGGGATTTGTCCGCTTTCATCTTGTCGCGCACGTTCTTGATGCCGTCTATGCCAAAATGCACCTGAAAAAGCGGGCTCTTTGGGATTTCGCATGGTAATCACGAATTTCAGTCAATGACACCCCCTGACTGTCTAATACTACAACCTCACTTCGCGCTCCGGTGGGGCAAGACTCAAGCCCACACAGTCATTTTGGTCGCCCCGGTGGGGGCTCAGTATGGAAAACGGCACGCTGGTGGGTAGCCAGGAAGCTCAGATTGGTTATCTGAGGTTATAGTACTAAGAGCTAGTCTGAAAAGCTGCCATGCGGCAGTTGCCACATATCGGTCATTGGGGTACACTTCCTGAATGAAGAAACCAAGAGGTGCCGACGCTTATGGCCGAGCAACCCAGAAGGAAGTCGTATCCGAGCGATCTGACCAACGAAGAATGGCAGAAAATCGAACCTTACGTGCCCGCACCCAAACCCGGAGGTAGGCCACGATTGCACCCGATTCGTGAGATTCTGAACGCCATCTTCTACATTGTGCGTGCAGGTTGTGTATGGCG
>CAYVPU010000264.1:0-4758 GCA_964453885.1 uncultured Anaerolineae bacterium
TTGCTTCCCTACTTTATCGCTGTCCGCAACGGCGACGACCTGCACCTGGACAGGGTGCGTTACGGTAACGACGAAGTGCTCCGCGCCCGGTTTGCCGACGCTGCCTTTTTCTACGAGGCCGACACAAGCAAGCCACTGGAGGAATACCTGCCTCGCCTCGATACGCTCACCTTCCAGGAAAAGCTCGGCTCTGTGGGCGACAAAGTGCGACGCCTGGTTAGGCTGATCCAGCCTATTGGCGAAATGATGAACCTGTCGCCTGACGAGGCGGTCACTGCTGCCCGCGCCGTCCACCTGGCAAAGGCGGACCTGGTCACCCAGATGGTCATCGAACTGACCAGCCTGCAAGGCTTTATGGGCGAGCACTATGCGCTCGTGGGTGGTGAGTCACCTGCTGTGGCGACGGCGGTGCGCGAACACTATCTGCCCCGCTTCGCTGGCGACGCTCTGGCCCAGACAGCTTCCGGTGTGGCCGTTGGCCTGGCCGATCGATTGGACAGCCTGATAGGGCTCTTTGCCATCGGCCTCAAGCCCACCGGCACGGCGGACCCCTTTGGCCTGCGGCGGGCGGCGCTTGGCGTGGTGCAGACGCTTATGGGCCGCCAGATGCGCTTTGACCTGCGTGCTGGCCTGCGCGCTGCGGCTGAATTGCTGCCCGTGCCCGCGCCTAAAGAGAGTCTGTCCGACGCCCTTGACTTTATTGTCGGGCGGCTGCGCGTGGTGCTGCGCGATGCGGGCCACCGCTACGATGTGGTGGACGCCGTCCTGGCCGAGCGGGGCCACGATCCCTACCTGGCGGCTCAGACTGTCGCCGAGCTGGGCGCGTGGGTGGCCCGCGATGACTGGATGGACTTGCTCAACGCCTACGCACGCTGCGTCCGCATCGTCCGTGACCAACCGCAGGTCTACGATCTGGCTCCGTCCGTCTTTGCCAAAGACGCGACCCGTGCCCTGCACGATGCCTACGAACAGGTTGCCACCAAGGTGGGGTTGGAGAGCTCCCCCAGCGAGCTTTTTACGGCCTTCCAACCGATCATCCCGACCATCAATCGCTTCTTTGACGACGTGCTGGTCATGGCCGAGGATCGTGCCCTGCGTGAGAATCGCCTGGCCTTGCTGCAACGGATTGCTGCGCTCACCAGTGGCATCGCAGACTTGCAGGTATTGGAGGGATTCTAGTTGAGCATCTCAACACTCTTCTGGCCGTTGGGTTTGAGGGTGTGTGTTTTCTAACGGCGTCGCCTGGCAGAAAAGACCTCTGGGGAGAGGTCTTTTTTTGCGCCCCGTCTTGTCTTGACATCTCTCTTTTTCCATTGCAGTATGGTTAAGAAAATGCAATATTCACTAAAAATTTACACACAATTTCTCAAAAGTGTGGTATAGTATACTTGTGTGTAAGAGAGTATAAAAGGACATAGGTTTGACTACTTGTTCCTACAGGGGTAGGAGGACTATGGAAGAATTGATGACGATCCAAGACGTCGCTGCCTACCTGAAAATGAGCCCGCAGACGATTTACCGCATGGCTCAACAGGGCAGGATTCCGGCACTCAAAGCCCAGAGCCGCTGGCGGTTCCGGAGGAGCGACATTGAATCTTGGCTGACCCCGGTAAACAACGGTGCTCGCGGGCACATTCTGGTTGTGGACGACGACCCTGACATAGCCAATCTGTTTGCTCATGTCCTTGAGCCGGATGGCTATCAGGTTGTCACGGTTCTGACTGGGCGAAAGGCCATTCAAGCGGTCAGGCAACAGTCATTTGGGTTGATTTATCTCGACCTGGTATTGCCTGACATCAGTGGCCCGGAGACGCTGAAGGCCATCCGACAGATTGATGACACGGCTAGAGTGGTAGTCATCACGGGCAACCAGGAAAGCAACTTGCTGCAAGAGATCCTAGAGATCGGTCCCTTTACGGTATTGGTCAAGCCGTTCGGAACCAACGAGATCATTGAGACAGCCAAACTGTGTGCCTGAAGGTGTCATAGGTTGGAGGAACACGAGGGAGTTGTCATGAGTGGCGAACGAATTCTTTACATTGAAGACAATCTCGAGAATCGCACCCTGGTCAAACGAATCTTGGAGGCTGAGAGTTTTGTCATTTTGGAGGCGGATGATGGCCCTTCAGGCATGCGGGTAGCCGAGCAAGAAGCGCCGGCCCTGATTCTGATGGACATCAACCTGCCAGAGATTGACGGCTACGAAGTGACGGCCAAGCTACGGCAGATTCCATCGCTGGCCCATGTGCCCATTGTGGCCCTCACCGCCAATGTTCTGAAGGGTGACCGGGAGCGTTCGCTGGCGGCCGGTTGCGATGGCTACATCCAGAAACCTGTTGACGTGGACCTGCTGCCAGCCCAAATCGCTGCCTTTTTGCGCGCAGGTCGTAAAGGGTGAGCCGAGGAGCGTCGTGTGTGGAGGGTGACGTTTCGACGGCGAGTTGATGCCCGGTAGGGTAAACATTCTCTCTGGGTTTTGCGTAGCGTTTGGTAGAAGCGTCGTCATCCAGAATGGGGGAAATGATGGCAGTAGAACCATCTAAAGCTCACGTGTTTGTTGTCGAAGACAATCTACATAACTATCTCCTGATCACTCGTCTGCTCTCATTTCTGGGCGTCAAACACCAGGAATGGAAACGCTCCGGTCAGCAAGTACTGGAAACGGCCTCTAGCATGCCTCGTGTGGACCTGATTCTTATGGACATTCACCTGCCTTACGAGGATGGCTACGAGGCCCTGAGCAAACTCCGCAATAGCTCACGTTTTGCCGATACCCTCATCGTAGCCGTCACAGCCGATGCTTCTCTGGCCAACATGCGACGCGCCAGAGCAGCTGGCTTTGACGGTTTCATCGGCAAGCCGATAGATGCCGATCGCTTTTTGGATCAAATCCAGCAGATTTTGCAAGAGGGCGAAGTCTGGGACCTGGGTACGGAAGGCGTGTCGGTGATGTGAATATCAAAGGCCCCTGCGCGAGGGGAAATGACAAGTTGACGTAAATGGTTGTCCATGGGTTTGACAATGTCTGATCATTCTTCCTCTTTACCAGGCGGACAAGTTCGGACGATTACCGGCATGCGGGGGGGGCTGGGTCGAACGTTGCTTTCCGCCTTTTTGTTGTTGACCATCGTTCCACTGGCGGCCATTAGTTTTCTGGCCGTGAACTGGGCGCGGCGTGACTTGCGGCAGGAAGTGGCTGCCAAGTTGGCAGCCGTCGCCCGGTTAAAAGAGGCTGAGATTGAGGCCTGGACCACATCGTTAACCATTCAGTTGGATGCGCTGGCAGATAATCCCACCAATCGGCAAGTCTTTCTGGCTCCTCTGTCTGCTGAACCCTTGAGTGCTAAAGTTGGGTCTTTGGTAGAACGAACCCTGAAAGCAGCCCGACATGCCGGCGTCTTTGAGGAAATCGGTCTTTTGGATATGGACGGGCAGGTACTGGTCGCCACTGATGAGCATCGCCTGGCCCATTTCGCGCATGTGATACCTTCTCTTGCTCCTTCGTGTCTGACGGACCCTGTCACTGGACAATCGGTGGTTGTGGTGTGGTGCCCTATTAAGGATGACGTGGGGAACATACACGGTTACCTGGTTGGGCTGCCCAGCCTGAGAGCCCTGGATGCTGTCGTGGCTCGTCAGGCTGATGTGGGTGAGATGGGTGAAGCATACCTGGTCGGTCCTGAATTGACTCCGCTGACGTCTGTCCGTTTTGCCTCCGGTGGCACGTTGGGGTCTGAGGCTTTCCATACCGAGGGCATTAAAAAGGCGTTATCGGGGCAGGAGGGGGTTGAGCTTTACACGGGTTATTACGGTGAACCAGTCATCGGCGCCTATCGCTGGTTGCCTTTGCTGCAGGCGGCTCTGATCGCCGAGCAGACCCAACGTGAGGCTTTCGCCCGCGACGATGCTCTGGCTACCCTGCTCATCGTAGCCGCATTGGCTGTGGCCTTGCTCACCGCGTTGCTGGCGGCTGTCATCACCCGGCAGCTCAGCCGCCCCATTGTGCAATTGACGCTCACGGCGGTCAAGATCGCTGGTGGTGACCTGGAACAGACGGTGCAAGTGGAGCGTCGTGACGAAATCGGCATTCTGGCGCAGGCGTTCAATATCATGACCGCCGAGTTGCGCTCGCTGTATCACAATCTGGAACGAAAAGTTGCCGAGCGCACTCGCCAATTGCGCGAGGCCAATCAGCGGCTGCGCTATCAGGCCATGCAACTTACTGTCAGTGCTGAAGTGGGTCGTGCTATCACTTCTGTCCTCGATCTGGATCAGTTGCTGCAAAAGGTCGTCGAGTTGATCCGCGATAGCTATTGCCTCTTGCGTGTGGCCATCTACTTGCTCGACGAGAGTGGTCGCTATGTCGTGCGACAGGCACGCAGCGGCTGGGATGGAAAACGTGTGAGCCACACTGGCCTACAAGCCGTTCACCGTGGCAGTCTGCTGGGACAGGCAGTGGCGGATGGCCGTCCACGTCTGGATGATCTGCGGATCAACGTGGCTGTTCCCTTGCGGGCGGGGAAGCGTGTTGTTGGGGTACTCAAATTGCAGGCTTATCAGAACGACGAAATCTCGGAAGCTGACATCAGTGCTTTGCAGAGTCTGGCGGATCAGATCAGCGTGGCCATCCAGAATGCCCGGACGTATGCCGTGGAAAAGAACACCGTGGGGCGATTACGCCAGTTGGATCAGATACGCACGCAATCACTGGGCAACATGTCGCACGAATTGGCCACCTCGCTCAACACGATCATTGGC
>CAYVPU010000265.1:0-4719 GCA_964453885.1 uncultured Anaerolineae bacterium
ACCGACTGTCGAGAGGAGCAACAGTGGCTCGAAAACCAGCGGACCAGACAGTCAGTCGAGAGGACATCCTTCGCGCTGCGGCGCAGGTTTTCCGCAAGCACGGCTTCCACGGAACGAGTATGCAGCAAATTGCCGACGCCGTGGGTTTGCAAAAAGGCAGCCTCTACTATCACATTGCCAGCAAGGAGGAATTGCTGCACGAGGTCATGATGGCCGGCCTGACGCAATTGGGCGAACGGCTGAAAGCCGTCGCCACCTCTCCCCTACCCCCGGCCGACAAACTCCGCCAGCTCATCGAGACCCACATCCGCTACGCGGCAGAAAACCTGGACATTGCGACCGTCGTCCTGTTCGAGCACCGGGCTGTGCTGAGCTTCCCGGCGTTACGCGACGAGTACGTTTCCCGTCGCGACCTTTTCGAGTCACAGTTTCGCCAAGCCATCCAGGAGGGTGTAGACAGCGGCGACTTTCGTCCGGTGGACGTACCCATCGTGGCTCAGACCCTGTTGGGCGCCCACAACTGGCTGGTCATGTGGTATCGCCCGGAGGGGCGGCTATCGCTCCAAGAGATCACGAGCATCATCGCCGACACGTTCCTGCGCGGGCTCTTGGTCGAAAAAGCATAATCCAAGGTCACATAGCAGGAAGGAGAGAGCAATGATAGACTTTTCCCTCACCGAAGAGCAAAATGCTCTGCAAAAGATGGCCCGCGATTTCGCCCAGAACGAAATGGCACCCGTGGCCGCCGAGTACGACGAAAGCGGCGAGTTTCCGTGGCCCATCATCCGCAAAGCGCACGAACTGGGCCTGGTGAACATTACCATCCCGGAGGAGTACGGTGGCATGGGCGGCACGATGATTGAGGATTGCATCTTGGCCGAGGAAATCTTTGCCGGCTGCGCCGGTATGGGCGCCAGTATGTTGGCCAACAACCTGGCCATCACGCCCATCATCCTGGCCGGCACCCACGAGCAGAAGGAACGGTTTCTGGAACCACTGGCCGATGAGCCGACCATGGCCGCCTTTTGCCTCTCCGAGCCCGGCGCGGGCTCTGACGTGGCCAACCTCCGCACGGGCGTTACCAAAGACGGCGACGATTACATCCTCAACGGCACCAAGATGTTCATCACCAACGGCGGTGTGGCCCAGCTATACAGCGTGTTTGCCACGTTCGAACCCGGCAAGCGCAACTACCGCGCTTTCTGCGCTTTTGTCGTCTCTCGCGACACGCCGGGTCTCTCGGTGGGCAAAAAGGAGGACAAGATGGGCCAGCGTGCCTCGGACACAACCGAGGTCATCCTGGAGAACGTGCGCCTGCCCCAGGAGAACCTGCTGGGCCGGGAAGGCGAAGGCTTCAAGATCGCCATGATGACGCTGGACAAGTCGCGGGCGTCCATCGGCGCCTGTGCCGTGGGCATCGCCCGGGCCGCGTTCGAGGCGGCGCGCGATTACGCCAAGGAGCGAAAGACTTTTGGCAAACCGCTGGTCGCGCACCAGGCCATCCAGTTCATGCTGGCCGACATGGCCATCAAGATCGAAACGGCGCGCTTGATGTGCTGGAAGGCCGCCTGGCTGGCCGACAACGGCCAGCCCAACAACCTGGAATCCTCCATCGCCAAGTGCTACGCCACCGACATGGCCATGGAAGTGACGACTGATGCCGTGCAGATCCTGGGCGGCTACGGCTATAGCAAGGAATATCCCGTCGAGAAATACATGCGCGACGCCAAGTTGATGCAGATTTACGAGGGCGCCAACCAGATCCAGCGCATCGTCATCGCCCGAAACATTCTGCGATAGCCGCCTTTCACATTGCCTACACCCATGGGGCATCCCCAGGCGCGACACAAAGGTGTGCCGTGCCAGGCTGGGGATGCCCCGTTTACGTTCTCGCAATTGCCCAATTCCGTGAGATATGATACACTATCCATCTTGAATAGCATGTTTTCACACCAAATCTTACCTGGAGGACAATCGCACTTTGGAATTGTGGCAACTCGTCCATAACGGCGTCGCCGTGCCCCATCCCCCGCCGCCCCGTGACCTGGTGATCACGGTGTGGGGGGAAAAGGTGGCGTTGACGCCCAAAGAAGAAGAGATGGCCCTGGCCTGGGCCAAAAAACAGGGCACGCCTTACGTCGAGGACCCGGTATTCGTCGAGAATTTCCTGACCGACTTCAGCGCCCAACTGGGGATCGATCCCCCCCTGACGTTGGAAAAAGTAGACTTTGGCCCCGCCATCGCCGTCATCCAGGCGGAAAAGGCGGCCAAAGAGCGGACGACAAAAGAGGAGCGCAAGGCGCTGGCCGCTCAACGCAAAAAAAAGAGAGAAGCCTTGCGCGAACAATACGGGTTCGCGGTCGTCAACGGCGAACCAGCCGAGCTATCCAATTACGTCGTCGAGCCCAGCGGCATCTTTATGGGACGCGGCCAGCATCCACTGCGAGGGCGCTGGAAAGAGGGCGCCCGCCAGAGCGACGTCACCCTCAACCTCAGCCCCGACGCGCTGCGTCCGCCTGGCGACTGGGCCGAGATCATCTGGCAGCCGGAATCGCTCTGGGTGGCCCGCTGGAAGGACAAACTCTCGGGCAAGCTCAAATACGTGTGGTTGAGCGACACTGTACCCATCAAGCAGGCGCGGGAAGCCGAGAAATTCGATCAAGCCATCAAGCTCCATGCCCGGTTGGACACCGTGCGCGCCCACATCGCCCAGGATCTGGATGCTCCCGATCCCAGGAAACGAATGATCGCCACAGCGTGTTACCTCATCGACATCCTCTGCCTGCGCGTGGGCGACGAAAAGGACGCCGACGAGGCGGATACCATAGGCGCTACCACCCTTCGCCCCGAGCACGTCACCCTCCACCCCGACGGCAAGGCCGAGTTCCATTTTCTGGGCAAAGACTCGGTAGAGTGGCACAAAACGCTGGCCCTGCCCGACCAGGTGCGGCGCAACGTGGAGGAACTGATCCGCAACGCCCGTCCCTCCAGCAACGGTCGGGGGAACGATGGCAAGTTTAACCCGACGCGCGACCTGCCCCAGTTGTTCCCCGACATCAGCAGCCGGAACGTCAACGCTTACCTCTCCGGCCTGATGCCCGGGCTGACAGCCAAGGTGTTCCGCACGCACCACGCCACTGCTGCTGTCCAGGAAAGCCTGGAGAAATCAAAAGTCACGCCAGGCGATCCCGAATACGTCAAGTGGGCCGCCGCCACAGATGCCAACCTGGAAGCAGCCATCCTGTGCAACCATACGAAAATGTACACCGGCAACTGGGAGGCCCGCAAAGCCCGCTTTGAGGAACGTCTGGAAAAAGCGCACGCGCGGGTGGCGCGCTATGAGACCAGGATAGAGGATTTGGCACAACGCCTGGCCGCGTTGGAGGTTGAGGCCAGCGAAAAGATCGAAACGGCCAAAACTGCCCTCCAGCGGGAAAAGAGGGAAACCCACTATCAGAAAAGGATCGAGCGGGCCCAGCAGCGGATCGTCAAAGCCCACGAGATGCTAGAGCGCGCCCAAAACTCTGCGGGCAAAATCGAAGCGCAGATGAGGGTCGCCGGCCAGAAGCGCACCTGGAACCTGGGCACCAGCCTGAAATCCTACATTGACCCCCGGGTATACTATCGCTGGGGGCAGCGGGTCGAGTACGACGTGCTGGAGCGCTACTACCCCAAGGCTCTGCGGCGCAGGCTCGACTGGATCAGAGAAGCGTCGGAGACAGAGGCTGAAGGAGAGAACAAACCATGACCACGTGGTACGATCAAGACGACTTTTGGGAGACCTTTTTCCCTACCCTGTTTAGCAGCCGCCGGTGGGAGGCGGCCCCGGCCGAAATAGACAGCCTGCTCGAGCTGACGGACCTCGAGCCGGGCGCTCATGTGCTCGACCTCTGCTGCGGGCCGGGCCGGCACTCCCTGGAACTGGCCCGGCGCGGCTTTCGAGTCACCGGCGTGGATCGCACCGCAAGCTACCTGGGTGCCGCCCGGCAAAAAGTCGCCGAGGAGAGCCTGGAGATCGAGTTCGTCCAGGAAGACATGCGCCGCTTCGTCCGGCCCGGCGCTTTCGACGCAGCGCTCAATCTCTTTACCTCCTTTGGCTACTTTGAGGACCCGGCCGACGACCTGCAAGTGGCCAAGAACCTGTACGCCTCGCTCAAGCCCGGTGGCAAGCTGGTCATAGAGATGATGGGCAAAGAGGTGCTGGCCCGCATCTTCCAGGAGCGCGACTGGGCCTGGCTGGATGAGGAGGAAGGCGTCATTATGCTGCAAGAGCGCAAACTGAGCCAGGGTTGGGGCTGGATCGAGAACACCTGGATCTTGCTGCGAGGGACCGATCGCAAAACCTCTACGATCTCCCACCGTCTCTACGCCGGCACAGAAATGGCGTCTTTGCTCCGGCAGGCCGGTTTTGCCTCAGTGACACTCTTTGGCGGGTTGGATGGTGTGCCTTACGATCAGTACGCCCGGCGGCTGGTGGTCGTGGCAAAAAAGTAGGAACTGACTACGCGAAGGCGAACCCCAAGACACCCCACTGGTGGGAGACTTGCACCGACGACTACTGGCGTGAGCCCGATACCCCGTTCAAAGGCCGTATGGTGTTGCGTCCCCAGTACTTGATAATGACGTCCATCAAGTCGCTCGAGACAACGTCCTGGTGATTGTCAGGATCAGGGCCATGACGAAAGTTGAAAGCATCTACCTCCTCTGTCCACGCTTCCC
>CAYVPU010000266.1:0-4714 GCA_964453885.1 uncultured Anaerolineae bacterium
CACTTTGTTACGAGCGGGGCTTTATGGTATAATATCGTCAGGCAACGTTGCCGTTTGAATTCTGACTGCGCGGTCAGCTAGTGAGGAAGATGATATGGCGGAGTATCGGATTCAAGTACATCCTATTTTGCCTATTGAGCCACGGGAGAGCGTGGCGTTCTATTGGCAGGGGCAGGAGTTAATGGCCTGGCAGGGCGAGACCATTGCTTCTGCCCTTTTTGCTAATGGCGTACGAATTTTCGGACACCATCCCAAAGACAGCGCGCCGCAGGGCATCTTTTGCGCCAACGGCCAGTGCGCCCAATGCCTGGTGTTAGCCGACGGCAAGCCGGTAAAATCGTGCATGGAACTGATCCGGCCGGGCATGCGGGTAGAGCCGGCCGAGGGCCTGCCAGAGCTACCGGCAGTGGACGAGGTGCCAGAAATGCGCAGCACTAAAGAGATAACCGTGCCAGTCCTCATTATCGGCGGAGGGCCAACGGGACTTTCGGCAGCCATCGAACTGGGCAAGCTGGGCATCGAAGCGCTGCTGGTGGACGACAAGCACCGACTGGGCGGCAAGCTGGTGCTGCAAACGCACCGTTTCTTTGGCTCCACCAACGCGGTTTACGCCGGCACGCGCGGCATAGACATCGCCACCATACTGGAGGGCCAGGTGCGAAGCTTTGATACCATCCGCGTCTGGCTCAACAGCACAGCCCTGGCGGTCTTTAGCGACCAGAAGGTCGGCATCCTGCGCGAGGGGGCCCGCTACGTGCTGACCACACCCCAGGTATTGTTGGTGGCGACGGGTGCGCGAGAAAAGTCGCTGGCTTTCAAAGGGAACACGCTACCTGGCGTCTACGGCGCGGGCGCATTCCAGACGCTGGTCAACCGTGACCTGGTCAAAGCTGCCGAAAAGCTGTTCATCGTCGGCGGGGGCAACGTGGGGCTGATCGCCGGCTACCACGCACTACAGGCAGGCATCAATGTGGTGGGGCTGGTGGAAGCCCTGCCAGAGTGTGGCGGCTATAAAGTCCATAGGGATAAGCTGGTCCGCCTGGGCGTGCCGGTCTACACCTCCCACACCATTGTCAGCGCCAACGGCGAGGAATCGGTCGAGTCGGTGACGATTGCCCAGGTAAACGAGCGCTTCCAGCCGATACCCGGCACCGAACGATCGTTTGGATGTGACACCGTGCTCATCGCCGTAGGACTGGATCCGGTCAACGAGTTGTACCTCAAGGCGCAGGAGTTTGGCCTGACCGTCTTTGCGGCCGGCGACGCGGAAGAGATCGCCGAAGCGTCGGCAGCCATGTTCTCCGGCAAGATCAAGGGGCTGGAAATAGCCCGCGCCCTGGGTTACGCCGTCGGCGAGATCCCGCCCGACTGGTATCGCACGGCCGAGATCCTCAAGTCAAAACCGGGGAAGACGGTGGAGGAGCACCTGCCGGAAGCCGAGACTGGCGTCGTGCCGGTGTTCCATTGCTGGCAAGAGATCCCCTGCGATCCCTGCACCGCGGTCTGTCCCCAGGGCCTGATTCACATTGACGAGACCGACATACGTCAGCTCCCGACCTTCATAGGCGAGCAGTTGGGCAAGGCCTGCGTCGGCTGCGATAAATGTGTCACCGTTTGTCCTGGCCTGGCCATCACCCTGGCCGACTATCGCCAAGACCCGGAAAATCCCACCGTGACCATCGCCTACGAGTTCCTCAAGGAGAGCATCCAGGCGGGTGACGTAGTGACGGCGATGGACGCCGAGGGGACGATCCTGGGCAACGTCGAGGTGACGAGCGTGCGGGCACTCAAGGCCCACGACCGCACCGTCGTCGTCAAGGTGAGAGCACCCAGGGAATACGCCAAGCGGATCGCCGGCATTCGCGTGCAGGAAGAGCAGGTGACCGAGCCAATGGATCACTTGGTAGAGCGCATCACCGACGATACCATCATCTGTCGCTGCGAGCGGGTGACGGCCGGCGAAATACGCGCCCTCATCCGGCAGGGATACCGCGACATCAACGAGATCAAAGCTGTGAGCCGGGCGGGGCTGGGCGCCTGTGGGGCCAAGACCTGCACGCCGTTGATTCACCGTCTCTTCCGCGAGGAAGGCATCCCAGAAACTGAGGTAGTGGATAACGTGAAGCGACCGCTCTTCATGGAGGTGCCATTGAGTATCTTTGCTGGCGCGGTGGCAGGAGAGGAGAGGAGGTGAGCCGTGGCTGAGAGGACGATGCCGCATTACGATGTGATCATTATCGGAGCAGGCAGTGTGGGCACTCCGGCGGCCTTTTCCCTGGCCGAAGCGAGAGTGCGCACACTGGTGATTGACGAGCGGCCCAGCGTGGGACAGGGTTCCAACAAGACGGCCATCGGCGGCATCCGCGCCACCCATTCCGATCCGGCCAAGATCCGCCTCAGTCTGCACAGCATCGAGGTTTTCTCCACCTGGAAGGAACGATACGGTGAAGAGATCGAATGGTACAAAGGTGGCTATTCCTTCGTCGCCTACCGGGAGCGGGAGGAAAAGATACTCAAAGACCTGTTGGCCGTTCAGCACTCCTACGGCCTCAACATCCACTGGCTAGACAAGGACGCGCTGCTGGAAGTGATCCCTGATCTGAATCCGAACGGACTCATCGGCGGCACTCACTCGCCCGACGACGGCAACGCATCACCGTTGCTGGCAATTCATGCCTTTTACCGCCACGCCAAGCGCCTGGGGACAGAGTTTCTCTTTGACGAAACCGTGACCGGTATCGCCATCAAGGGCGGGCGCGTGCGCGGTGTCAAGACAGACAAAGGGGAGTACGGCGCGGATGTGGTCATCAATGCCGCCGGGCCGTGGGCCAGGGAGGTGGGACAGATGGTCGGCCTGGACGTGCCGGTGCGTCCCGATTCCCACGAGGCGGCCGTCACCGAGGCGGTGGCCCGTTTTCTTGATCCGATGGTGGTGGACATCCGACCCGCCGTTGGTTCGACCAACTATTACTTTTATCAGCATTACACCGGCCAGATTGTGTTCTGCATCACGCCCAGTCCCAACATCTGGGGAAAAGACACCCGCGAGACGAGCATTTTCCTGCCTATGGTGGCCCGTCGTATGGTGGACCTGATGCCTTGCCTGAAGAACCTCCGCGTGCGGCGCGCCTGGCGCGGTCTGTATCCCATGACACCCGACGGCTTTCCTATCGTCGGCTGGTCGAAAGAGGCAAACGGCTTTCTCCTCGCCGTGGGCATGTGCGGCCAGGGCTTTATGCTGGGGCCGGGCCTGGGCGAGTTGCTGGCCCGCCTGGTGACAGACACCCTGGAGCCGGAGGACCACGAGGTGCTGGCACACCTGTCGCCGTATCGCGAGTTTGCGGGCCAGGAGCAGTTGAAGTAGAATTGTCAACATTGAGGCTCCTGCAGATTTGGAGTCAAGATAGTATCCCAGTGATACCCAAACAGTCACAACTTGTGTTATTCGAAAGAGCCATCAGACGAGCTTTCAAGAGGCAAAGGGCAGGCTTATGCGAGTCTTGATCACCGGCGGGGCCGGGTTTCTTGGCGCGGCGCTGGCTCACCGCCTGGTGCGGGAAGGCCACCGCGTCCAGGTGCTCGATGATCTTAGCGCTGGCGACCCGGCCCGTTTGCCCAAAGGGATACATTTTACGCGGGGGGATGTGCGTGACGTACCCCGACTCTGGACGTTGCTGCGCGACGTAGAGTGCGTCTATCACCTGGCGGCACGGGTGTTTGTGGCCGAGTCGGTGCTGTACCCTCGCGAATACAACGACGTGAACGTCGGCGGCACGGTGAGTATCATGGAGGCAATGCGCGACGCTGGTGTGATGCGGGTCGTCTTTACCTCCTCTGGCGCAGTCTATGGCAACCAGGGCCACCAGCCGGTGCACGAGGACCTGGAGCCGGACCCCGATTCGCCTTACGCCGTGAGCAAGCTGGCAGCGGAACATTACGTGCGCACCATTGGCCGACTGTGGGGTATCGAAACGGTGATCTTGCGCGTGTTCAACGCCTACGGGCCGGGTCAGTTCGCGCCGGTCTACCGGGCGCCGGTCATTCCGGCATTGATGAAACAGGCCCTGAGCGGCGGCTCGCTGGTGATTTTTGGCGACGGGACGCAAATCCGCGATTTTGTCTACGTGGACGATGTCGTGGACGCACTGGTGGCCGCGGCCACAGCCGACAGCGTAGACCGGGCCATCATCAACGTCGGCAGCGGCCAGGGCACCAACATCAACCAACTGGCCCAGCGCATTGGCCTGGCGACAGATCGCTCAGTGCAACTGCTCCACAGCCAGGCAGAGGATGGCGGCGTACCGCGCCTGGTAGCTGACCTTACGCTGGCCCAGGAAAAGATGGGCTTTCGACCTCGCTTTTCACTAGAGGAGGGCCTGCGCCGGTTGTTGGCCCTCGACCCTCGACTCCAGGTACTGCAGAGTTGACGACCATCCACCACCAACTGCCCCAGGATCGCCCAGTCTGTCGTTCCACGGTGAGCAGGGCCAGCAAAGCGACGGACAAGCCAGCTATGTGCACCCCCGCTGACATGCCCCACAGACCCAACTTTTGGCGCAGGAGATTGCTAAGGAATGAGAATTAATTAACTTGTCCACTTGGCGGAGCATTGAAATGCCCCGCTAATACGGAAAACCTGTTGAAACAGGTTAAATCGCTGGTTTTGGTGCGTTTCAACGCACTTTTTGTATCAGCCGATGATTTCAATCATCGG
>CAYVPU010000267.1:0-2511 GCA_964453885.1 uncultured Anaerolineae bacterium
GTCAGCGTGCCGGCGGCGTGGTCAACCTGGCAGTCGTCCACGCCTTCTACCCGACTGACGGTCGCTTGGACTCTGGTAGCACAATCTATGCAGGTTAGCCCCTCTACGGCGAATGTCTTGGTTGGCATTGATGTGCTTGCCTCTCGCCTATGACAGCGCTTTCAGTTTTTGGGGTGGATTGTGGTATATGGATGATTACTCTGCCCAACTACCTGCCGCGGACAGGTGCTCGTAGTTGAGCATCAACTGCTCAAAGTGACCCCGTTCGGCGTCGGCCAGGTATTCGTACATGCGTTTGCCATTGGGATCGTCGGTGGTCTGTGCCAGTTTGCGGTAGAGGTTAAAGCTCTCGTTTTCGATCTGCAGGGCAAAGAGCAGGGCATCCAGCTCGCTGTCATCGGGCCGGACGGCTTTCTGAAACGCTTCCTCGCCCTCCGGGAAGAGGGGGGCTGTCAGATCGGATGTGACCTCGGCAACGCCTTCGGGCAGAATCCAGCCCTTCCCTTCGCCCAGAGCCTCAAGCTGACGGCGGAGGATGCGCTCGTGGATGACCTCGTCGCCTGCCAGGGAACGAAACATCTCAGCACCCTTGGGATTACTGGTGCGTTCCGCCGCTTTCAGGTAGAAACGTTGACCCTCAATCTCAAGCTCAATGGCTTGATTGAGTGCGGTCAAAGCAGTGTTGCTAGTTTCTGTATTCATCTACGTTCCTCTCCCGAGCTCTTTCAGCGCAATCTATGAAGGGTAGATTGGTAGATTGGTGTTGCCTGTGCAGGACGACAGCAACCAATCTACCAATTTACCAATCTACCAGCCACCAACCAACTACTTTACGCTGATCTCTTTGCTGCTCTCCCACAGTCCGTGGATGTTGCACAGGGCCAGGGCGTGCAGCGTGCCGGGCTTGTCGAGCTTGAGCGACGTGGTCACCTCGTGGTGTGTGAACGCTGGACCCTCACCGTGCCCGTTGAACTCGAAGCGGCCCAGGTCGTAGGTGAACTTTGTTCCCTCCGGGTGGAAGTAGAGCGCGATCCAACTGATGTGATGTTCGACGGTGTTGGGATGGGCGACCTCTTTGCCCAGGCCGACCTTTACCTCAAAGAACTCGCCCGCCTTTACCTCGTCCGGGCACTCGATGACCGGCACGTGTTTCTCTTTCTTCCAGTCTGCAGTCTGAATTCTGTCTCCAAATTTCATTCGTTATCCCCTTTCTCTCATTAGTCGGATATCCTCAGCCAGGGCCTGCAAGTCTTCCTCGTGCACGATCTCGTCTGTCAAGATTTGCAGGACGATCTCGTACGTCACCGGGTCGGCATCTTTGGTGAATTCGACCAACTGCCGGTAGACCTCGATGGCGCATTGCTCGCCCTTGATGTTCTGCTCCAGCAAGACTTTGACGTAGGGGTCTTCTGGGGCTTCGTAGCCGCAGTTGGTCATCTCGTACCACTCTTTGGGCGCGAGCAGCGGCGTGCCGCCAAGCTGGGTGATCCGATCCACGAGCATCAGCGCGTGTCCGAGTTCTTCGGTGGCGTGCTCCTCGAGTTCCAGCGTAACTGCCCCTCTCATAGGCCCCGCCGCTACCTTGGCCCCGATCCAATACTGGTAGTAGGCCAGCCATTCGTCGGCCAGTGCTTTATTGAGCCTCTCAATGAGATCGTCAACGTCCAATCCTACTATTGCTCTTCCTTTTGTACCCACTGATTCGTCTCCTTTCGTTGGTCAAGTTCTCTGGTGGCGCGGCGATAATCAATCGTCGGCCGCGAACATTTTGTCGTATTCGTCTTCGAGAAGTTGCTTGTGGTTCTCTTCCTGCTCGATCAGGTGAGCAAAAAGGCTCTTGAGTGCCGAGTCCTCGACCATGTCTGCCATTTCTGCGTAAAAGTCTCGTGCTTCCTGCTCTCGCTGGATCGCCAGCCGCCAGGCTTCTTCAAGTTTGATTTTGTCTTTCATACCTTTACTCCCTTGCCGGGTTAGAATTCGCGGTACTTGTCCTTGGGCAGACCGCAGACCGGGCACTTGTCCGGCGCTTCGCCGATGGCGGTGTGCCCACAAACGGGACAGACAAAAACCGGTGCGGATTCGATGTCCTTGCCCGTCGCCACCGACTCTTTGGCCTCGCCGTACATGACCTCGTGGATTTTTTCCGCTTCCAGGGCGTAATGGATGCTGCGCACGGCGCCCTTTTCTCCCTGGAGTTTGGCCACGGCATCAAAGGCGGGGTACATTTCGGTGTTCTCGTAATTCTCGCCGCCCATAGCCGCCGCCAGGTTGGCGACTGTATCGCCGATGCCGCCGAGTTCGCGCAGGTGGTTGGTGGCGTGAACCCGTTCGGCGTAAGAGATGGCGCGGAACAGGCGCGCCACCTCGGGGTAGCCTTCCTTCTCTGCTTTATCGGCAAAGATGGCATATTTCATCTGTGCCTGGCTCTCGCCAGCAAAGGCTGCTTCCAGATTAGCTTGGGTCATTTTTCGCATGATTCGTTTCTCCTTTTGGTTAGTGTGTCAAAGTTTT
>CAYVPU010000267.1:2611-4691 GCA_964453885.1 uncultured Anaerolineae bacterium
AGGTCAATGCCGACGATCTTGAGCGTGGTGGCGGGCACGGTGCCGCTGTAGGTGGCGCTGTCAGCGGCGACCATGTTTGCTGCGGCGACCTGGGCCTGCTCGATGGCGGCGGGGATGATGCCGTGGACGACGCCTTTGAACTCGGCCACATCGCCGGCGGCGTAGACGCCTGCGGCGCTGGTGCGCAGTCGCTCATCCACCACCAGGCCGCGATTCACTTCCAACCCGGCTTCCCGCGCCAACTCGACCCGCGAACGGATGCCGGTCGAGATCAGCACCACTTGGCCGTCCACCACGCACCCGTCCTTGAGTCGCACGCCCGTCGCGCGCTCGTGGCCTAGAACGGCTTCGGTGGCAGCGCCGGTCAGGATGCGCAGCCCCATCGCTTCCAGGCGAGATTGCAGCACCTGTGCGCCCTCCTCATCTAACTGGCGAGGCAGCAGGCGGGGCATAAACTCGATCACCGAGACCTCCAGCCCCAGGGAGAGCAGCGCGCGGGCCATCTCCAGCCCCAACAGCCCTCCGCCGATGACCGCTGCTGTGGATGCGCCTTGCGCTTGTCTCTTGATTGACAGCGCGTCGTCCAGCGAGCGCAGGGTAAAGACGCCTTTTTTGTCTGCGCCATCGAAAGGCGGCACAAAGGACCGCGCGCCGGTGGCGAGCAGCAGCCGGTCGTAGTGCATGTTGCTTCCATCGGCCAGAGCCTGCCCTGAGCCCTCAGTCCCTGGGCCTGAGGACCAGGGGCATGGCCGAAGGGTCAAGCGGTGTTCGGCCGTGTCCAACGCGGCCACTTGCGCGCCCAGGTGAACCTGGATGCCCCTGGCTGCGTACCACTCCCGCGGCCGAAAGTAGAGCGCGTCCTGCTCGATCTGACCGGCGATGAGCTCCCACAGGCGGGGGCGCTGATAGTAGGGGTGAGGCTCTGCACCAAAGATGTGCACCTCGGCTGCTGAGTCGGCCCGCACGATGCTTTGCGCCGCCGTTACGCCCGCGACGCCGTTGCCTACGATGACGTATCTTTTCATTGCCGTTCGTCCCGCTCACGACGGGGCTGCAAGTCCAGGGTCTCGTGTTTCTCTGCGATAGTGGTCGCTAGTTTATCCAGAGCCGCGAAATCCTCATCCCTGGGATGACCCTGAATCACGACCGGGTCCAACACCTCTGCCTTTAGATTAGGGATCAGGCCCGCAAGTTGCTGCACCATCTTGCCACCCCAGCCGTAGGAGCCGATGATCGAGACGAATTTCACCTTGGGCCGCAAAGCATTGGCCAGGTAGGCCGCGTAGACGACTTGCGGATGCGCGCCGGTCAGGACAGTGGGCGATCCGATGACGATGGTGGCGGCGTCCACCAGCGCCATGGCTAATTCCCCAATGTCGGTGACGGTCAGGTTGAACAGTTTTACAGTCACCCCTTTTTCGACCAGGGCATCCACCAGGTAGTGAACCATCTCGCGGGTGCTGCCGTGCATCGAGATATAGGGCAGCACGACGATGTTCTTTGGCTCGTCAAAAACCCAGTTGCGATACGCCTCCAGGATAAACTCAGGCCGGTCGTACATTGGTCCGTGGCTGGGGGCGATGAGAGCGATTTCGTACCTTTGGACTTTTTCCAGATTCCTTTTGATGATCTTGCGGAAGGGCATCATGATTTCGGCATAGTACCGCTTGGCTGCTTCGTAGGCCCGCCCTTTATCGGTGACGTACAAGTCGGTGGTGGCCAGGTGGGAGCCGAAAAAGTCGCAGGGAAAGAGGATTTTGTCCTCCCGCAAGTAGGTCAGCATGGTCTCGGGCCAGTGAACCCACGGCGCGTGGATGAACTCGAGCGTTCTATCGCCCAACGAGAGCGTCGCGCCATCGTCCACCGTTAGAAAACGGTCTTCCGACGCCAGTTGCAGGTCTACGAGCATCTTTTTGCATTTTGGCGTGCAGACGACTCGCGCCTCGGGATATCTCTCGAGAATCTGCGGCAGCGTGCCCGAATGGTCCTGCTCGGCGTGGTTAGCGATGACATAGTCAATGCGCTCCAGAGCCAGGTGGCTCAGACGGTCAAACAGAACGTGTGACATGGCGGGGTCAAC
>CAYVPU010000268.1:0-2133 GCA_964453885.1 uncultured Anaerolineae bacterium
CCAACTGACCAGCCTGCAATCGCTTGACCTCTCTGGCAGCGGGCTGACCGCCCTCCCCCCGGAGATCGGCCAACTGACCAACCTGGAGGAACTGAGACTTGAGAGCAACCCTCTCACCTCTCCCCCGCCCGAGATCGTCAAGCAAGGCACGCCGGCCGTTTTGGCCTACCTGCGGGAGCAGTTGGAGGCCAGCCGCCGGCAGTGGGTTTCCAAGCTGCTGGTCGTCGGCGAAGGGGGCGTGGGCAAAACCGCGTTGCTGCGGTCGCTGCGCGGCGAACCGTTTGACCCCGAACTACCCACCACGCACGGCATCAGGATCGAATCGCTGGAACTGGCACATCCGGCCGAAACAGGCGTCACCATGCAGCTCAACGCCTGGGACTTTGGCGGGCAAGAGATCTACCACGCCACCCACCAGTTCTTCCTGACCACCCGTTCCCTCTTTGTGCTGGCCTGGAACGCGCGGCACGGCTACGAGCAGGGCAAGCTCTATTACTGGCTCGATGCCATCCAGTCCCGCGCTCCCGAGTCGCCGGTGGCGCTCGTCGCGACGTGGATTGACGAACGGGACGCCGACCTGCCGCTGGCTGAATTGCGGGCCAGGTATCCCCAGATCGTGGGGCATTGTGAGATCAGCAATAAAACGGGAAAGGGTATCGAAAAATTGCGAAAGGCGCTTACCGGCGCCGCGGCGGGCCTGCCCCTGATGGGCCAGACCTGGCCCGCCTCCTGGCTAAACGCAGCCGAGGCGGTCCGCGCCAGGGAAGAAAAGCACATCACCCCGCAGGAATTGTGGGAGGTTATGGCCGCGCACGGCGTCACCGGCGACAACGCGCGGATACTGACACAGTGGCTGCACGAATTGGGCGACATCCTGTACTACCAGGATGACCAAGAACTCAACGACCTGGTCATTCTCAAACCGCAGTGGGTGACGGAATATATCAGCCAGGTGCTGGAGAGCGATGAGGTCATTGGCAAGTTGGGCATCTTTACCCGCGCTCACATGGACGAACTGTGGGGCGACCTGGCGCCCACCATGCGGGATCATTTCCTGCGCCTCATGGAACGCTTTGACCTGTCCTACCGCACGCTGAAGAACAGGGAAATCAGCCTGGTGGTCGAGCGGCTGCCCCTCGACCCGCCCGATTATGCAGAGCAATGGGATGCAGTCAAGGAAAGGGAGCCCTGCCACGAAATCTCGATAAAGTTCGAACTCAACACCATCCCGGCCGGGATTCCCACCTGGTTCATCGCCCGCTCGCACCGCTTCACCACGCACACCCACTGGCGTACCGGCGCGCTCTTTACCGACCCCCCGGAGCGCAGACACGTGGCCCTGGCACAGGCACTGCCCCACGACCGCTATCTGCAGCTCACCGTTCGGGGACCGACCCCATTCAACTTTTTCGCCCTGCTCAAGGACGGCATCGAAGTCACCCTGCGCCGCTTTCCGGGACTCAAGATCGACCGCCTGATCCCCTGTCCGGGGCACAATGGCGAGCCATGCAGCCACGAGTTCAACTATGCCCACTTGCAAAAGGCGCTTGAAAAAGACCCCCCTGTCTTCCAAATCCAATGTCCCGCCTCTTTTGAGCTCGTTTCGGTGCCAGGCTTGCTCTTTGGCCTGCACTGGCGCACACGAGATGCGATCCTGGCGCGGCTTGATAAAATGGAAACCGCCGCCGCCGCACGGCAGACAGAAATTTTGACGCTCTTGCAGCGCGAGTTCGCCAAGGACTTTCGGCGAGAGCAATCCAGGATCGAGTCGCACTGCCCCAACGTGTTTGTGCTGCGGCCCATTGCCGTCAGCACCTGGAAAAAGGTTCTGCTTGGCGGGAAAATGGAGCTGCAACTCTACTGCCAGGCGCCGGGCAACTGGCATCCCACGATAGTGGGCGGGAACTATACCGTTGACCATCCAGCAGAGTGGCTTCAGAAGCTAGGGCCTTACCTCCAGCGCATGGTTTCGCTGTTGAAATTCGTGTCGCCCTTTATCGGTCCGTGGGTGGGGATGGCCGCGGTGGATTACGAAAAGCTGGTCAAGCACGACCTCAAGTTCATGAACGAGCTGGTCAAGGTCTTGCCAGAGACCGTCGGGCGGCGGGAGTCCGGCCTGGCCGGCGCGGTCGG
>CAYVPU010000268.1:2233-4680 GCA_964453885.1 uncultured Anaerolineae bacterium
CCATTGCTCCCGACGGTTCAACGGCATACCCCAACGACGTTTATGGCCAAACCAGGACCTGCATCGAGATCATGAAGAAGGCGATCGAAGAAGCCGGTGGCCAACTCGAAAACGTGATTCGCACCAGAATCATGCTCACAGACATCTCAAGGTGGAAAGAAGCAGCGCAAGCCCACGGCGAGTTCTTTTCCAAAATCAGACCCGCCTGCACATTTGTCAAAGTCAGAGGCTTCGTTCGTGACGATTGGCTGGTTGAAACAGAAGCCGACTGTGTCATTGATAGTGGGTAAAGTCAAATAGGGGGGAACAGTTGTCTATAACCACCAACACAGTCCGCAAACAGAAAGATGTCACTATCAATCAGCTCAGAAAAGTTATCCCTTTACGGAATCCAGGACTCGTTTTTGTAATGCTCCTGGCGCTGGCGGAAACGGTCTGGCTCAGCCTGGCTCGCTATCTTGGATATACCGCCGGAATGTTCGACCTGGGCATTATGAGCCAGGCCATCTGGAGTGCCACCCAGGGCCAGCCCTTCCTCTTTACGGCCGAAGGCATTGCCCTGAGCCGATTGGCTCGCCACGTGGAGCTATTTTACCTGGTTCCGGCCTTTTTTTATGCCTTGCTACCAACGCCCAAGACCTTGCTGGTCTTTCAGGCCATGCTCTATGTTTTCGCCGCCTGGCCTCTCTATGCCCTGGCCTATCGCCGGCTGACAAATACTGGAATAGCCTTGAGCTTTGTGGTGATGTACCTGCTTTACCCTGTCGCTCAGACTGCCGTCCTCTTTGATTTTCACGGCGATACCCTGGCTATGCCTCTCCTTTTTTTTGCCCTGGATGCGCTCGACCGCAGAGCCTGGCGCAGTTACAGCTTGTGGATTCTTCTTTCGTTGAGTTGCAAGTTTTACGTGGCTGTACCCGTGGCGGCCTTGGGGACGATGCTCTGGCTCAAGGGGGAACGCAAAGTAGGCCTGGTCACAGCCCTGACAGCCATAGCCTGGGGAGCCATCGCCTTTTTGCTGATTCGACCCCTCTTTGCGCCACCGGAAGCGGCCCAGGTGCAAGCTACAGCAACCAGCTATATCAGTTATTCTTTCAGCCAGTTCGATGAACTTGGTTCGACCGCCGGCATTCGCCTGCTGACCGGCATCATCATTTATGCTCCGGCTTTGTGGTTGGCCTGGCGTGCCCCACTGTGGCTCTTACCAGCCAGCGCCATTGCCCTACCAGCCCTCCTCAGTACTGGACCCGGTCCGTCCTTTGACTACCGTTACCACCACTACGCCCTGGCCGTCCCCTTTTTCCTGGCGGCCATGATCTATGGAGCAGAAACCCTGCTCCGGCGCAAAAGACGTGCCCTACCCCTGCACATTGGGATTGCTCTGATCATAACGCTGATGTTCAACAGTCTCTTTGTTGATTCCCCGTTGAACTTGCGCTTCTACAATCCACCACCGGGCAGGGCTAATGGACTGACCCCATCGCGCTATGGCATTACCGCCCGCGATGCTTTCAAAGACGCTTGGCTGACCCGGCACGTCCCTCCTCACGCGGCCATCGCTGCCGACTCACTCCTCTCACCGCACCTCACCAACCGCCGTACGCTCTATCTCACCCGCTACCCCCGCGATACAGCCGCCCGCACCCTGCCTGATTTTCTTCTAGAGTTGGACTATGTCGTCATTGATGCCCTGTTAGATTTTGCAGTTGGCAGCGACGGGCAAGTGTCTGTGGGCGGCGTGTTGTACGAGCAGGAAAGCATCCGCCTCCTCCTCCAATCCCCAGCGTTTGGACTGGTGCAAGCCGACGATGGCCTCCTACTCTTTGAACGCGGTGCAGACGGACTTATGCAGCAGGTGGAAACCATCCCCCTCGACCGAACGCCGCCCTTACAAGCTCGCTTTGGAGAGGCGATTGGGTTAGTTGATGCTCGTCTTGAGCAGTTGGGTCGAAATCACTTTCATCTGACCTGTGATTGGGTTGCGCTCTCCTCATTAGACGGCCAGCGGCCCCTCATTGCTGTAAGCCAACTGCTTGGCGTCAAACACGCCCGCATTGTTCACCTGCCTACGCACTCGCTCCTCCCTGCTTTGGATTGGCCCACTGACCATTTGATCCGTGAACGTATCGAGTTTGCCCTGCCCGATGATATTCCAGCCGGGCATTACCCGTTCATCGTGAGCTGGCACGATGGCACAAGCCTCTTTGCCGCGGATACGGATGAGCGTAGCAGGGTAGGGGAAGCAGTCGAGATTGGGATATTGGAGATCGGAGACTAGATGAGCAAACGGCCTGATTTGAATCTTTTTCCCACTACCCGCGACTCTTCGATTCTCTGGTGGGGGTTGATTATTTTTATTGTTTTGACAATTGGGGTGCTGGTACCCGTCGCACCGAACGACTATTGGTGGTATGTGCGGGTTGGACGAGACACCATTACAACTGGCG
>CAYVPU010000269.1:0-4655 GCA_964453885.1 uncultured Anaerolineae bacterium
GCCGTCGAGCAACACTTTGCCACCAGCTTGTAGTTGGAGAAAGGGCGGGCTCATGTCCCCCGCACGTCGCAATCGCCTTATCCTCATTGGCCTTTTGGCATTCGTTATCGGTGCCATGCTCTACGTGGCCCGAGCGGCGCTGTTTCCCTATCTCTTTGGCCTCGTCGTTGCCTACCTGGTGCTGCCCCTGGTGAATTCGCTCGACCGTCACATGCCCCAGGTGCTTCAAGAGCGCGGCCTATCCCGTCCGCTGGCCGTCCTCCTCGTCTACTTTGTCGGCATTGCCGTCGCGATAGGTGTAATCGCCTTCGTTGTGCCTCTCGTAGGAGAGCAGGTAGAAGCCCTGTGGGAAAACCGTGAAGCACTGGTCGAAACCGCTTCTGATCTTGTCACCGAGTTATTGGACCGCTACCGCCGCGATGTCCCTGTAAATTTTCAGCAGGCCGTGGAAGATTACCTCTCGGAACTCTCCGGCAAGATCGCCGAGGTGATCCAGGGCGGATTGACCCGCACTATCAGTGCCGTGACGTCCACCATCAGCTTTGTATTGGGCTTTATCGTCGTCCCTTTCTGGCTGTTTTACATTCTCAACGACCAGGCCAAGGTCTCGGCCGGGTTGCTGACGCTCATTCCCGAACGCCTGGAAGCCGACGTACGCAACCTGCTCCGCATCAGCGACGACATTTTCAGCGCTTACATCCGGGGACAATTGCTACTCTGTCTCTTTGTCGGCGCGATGGCTACCGTGGGCTTGATGCTGGCTGGCGTGCCTTACGCGCTGGTGTTGGGATTGGTGGCCGGTGTTTTGGAGCTCATTCCTTACATCGGGCCGCTGCTGGGGGCCGTGCCCGGCGTCATCGTGGCAGCGTTGGTCTCCTGGCCCACCGTTGGCTGGGCTATCGCGGTCTTTTTTGTCATCCAGCAGGTGGAGAACCTGCTGCTGGTGCCGCGCATATCGGGCCGCAGCGTCCAGTTGCACCCGGCGCTCGTCATGGTCGTCCTGGTGGTGGGCAACGAGGCCGCTGGGCTGTGGGGCATGTTGCTGGCTGTGCCGGTCACGGCACTGATCCGAGACGTGTTCAAGTATCTTTACCTGCGCTTCTCCGACAAAGAGGTCACCCCGGCAGAAGCGTTGAGCCGGGTCCGTACCGAGACCGTGCGCATTGACGTGTGAGTTTACAAAACTGAGAACCGCGTGCGGAAGCCGCGTAAAAGGAGGCCAGAATGATTGACCAGAGAACCTTTGTTTTTCCCTTCGAGGACGAGGACTGGGGCTCCAAGTTCCTTATAGGCAGCTTGCTCTACCTGTTTGCACCGTTCTTGTTCGGTATCCCGTTGATCATCCCCCAGGGCTACGCTCTACGTGTCTGGCGAGACGCCGTCGCCGGTCTGGCGCCCTCTCTGCCAACGTGGGACGATTGGGAGGGGATGAGTCTCCAGGGACTGGTGTATTTTGTCGTTACCTTTCTTTACTCGCTGCCTCTCTGGCTGCTGGGAGCATTTGCGGTCATAGTCGCCGTTGGCGGCGCACTGGCGCTGCCCTGGGTTGCGAGTGAACTGGAGGCAGGAGGAGCATTGGCTGCTCTGCTGCTTGTGACCGCGCTGTTCGTGGCAGTTGGCGCTGGCCTGGTAGCCTTGGTGGCACTGGTTATCAGTCTACTCATCGGGCTTTTATCCCCCGTGGCCGTGAGTCGTTACGTAGAGACCAAACGCTTTGGTGCGGCTTTCGAGTTCGGCGCCCTGTGGCGGGCCATGCGGGCCAACCTGGGCGAACTGGTGTTGGCCTGGGTGCTCATCCTGGTCGTGAGTCTATTGCTGGGCAGCATCGTGGGAACGGTGGGGGCAGTACCCTGTTTTGGCGCCCTTTTTGCCTACTTGTTCATGGCCCCAGTCATGTTCTACCTGTCGCTGGTACAAGCGCGGCTGATGGGCCAGGTATACCACGGGGCGCAACGCCGTTTGAGCACCGCCGCTGAGACCCGATCCGCAGAACCGATAGCCGTTGTGCCAGAGCCCGTCGAGGAAACAGTGGAAGCGCCGGTCGTGGAACCGCTCAAGGACACCCCCTACGACGAGCAAGCACCTATCGAAACTCTGGAGCTCTCGACGCGGGTGCGGCGAGTTTTGCGCAGCGCTGGCATCACTACCGTCGGTCAGGTCCTGGAACGGCTGGCCAAAGGAGAGGCCACTTTTCTGTCTATACGAGGGTTGGGCATCAAAGCGCTGGAAGAGATCAGGACAAAACTGGCAGCCCACGGGTTCCTCGATTTTTCATAGCCTCATCGTTTTCCCTTTTTTTAGATTCGGTGTATACTTGCTGCTGTCGGGGGGTTCACCGGTGATTATTCTCGCCTGATCGGATTGCGGCAGCAGTCTTAACACCGGCCGGTGGAGGGATCCTATGCCTCAGGTCATTGCTCTGGGTGATGTCAACGTAGATTTCGTCGCTCACATTCCCCATTATCCCCAACCCGGCGGAGATGGAGTTGCTCGCCAGGCCCACCTGTATAGTGGCGGCTCGGCGGCGAACACTGCCTTGGTGCTGGCACGCTGCGGCATAGACGTCGGTCTCATCGCTCGGGTGGGCCGTGACGCGCTGGCGGCCCAAACCCTGGTGGAACTGACTGACGCAGGTGTCGACGGTCGTCAGATCCAATACGATTTTGATCGCACGACCGGAGTGATGTTTGTCGTGGTGACGCCCGACGGAGAGCGCACCATGTTCGGTTATCGAGGCGCCAACGCCAGGTTAGACCCGGCCTTGCTACGGCCGGACGAAATCACCCACGCCAAGATATTACACCTTTCGGGCTATGCTTTCCTGGAATCACCTCAGCGCGATGCCGCCATGCGAGCGCTGGAAATCGCTGGGCAGGCAGGAGTAAAAGTGAGCCTGGACACCGGCGTCGAGTTTGCTCAACGCCTGAATCACCAGGCCCGCGATTTGTTCTCCCTGGTAGATTGGATTTTTCCCAACGAGTTGGAATCCAAGTCTCTCGTTGGCCACGTTGACGGACCTCGGGCCGTGGAACGGTTTCTGAGCTATGGTCTGGAAGCGGCGATCCTAAAGCTCGGAGAGGCGGGTTGTATAGTTGGCACTGCCGAGGGTGTTTTCGCCGTCCCCGCGTTTGACGTCCAGGTGCGAGATACCACCGGGGCGGGGGATAGCTTTGACGCGGGATTCATCGCTGGCCGGTTGAGCGGCCTGAGTTGGCGGGCCAGCGGGTTGCTGGCCAACGCTTTGGGTGGGTTGGCTGTCTCGGTGGCCGGTGCTGGCGAGTCGTTACCGAGACCAACTGGGGTGATTCAGCTCTTGGAACAGCAAGGGGCCAATGGAAAGTGGCGGGGTTGGCAGGACGAGATTCATGCCCTGCTGTCCGTTTTGGAGTCGCCAATGTTGAACGATCGAGCCGGGGTTGAGACCGGCCAGCCTGTGGCCCCGACCCTCTAGTTAGCAAGGAGTTGTCCTCTATGGGCGTGCCGTGGAGCACCGAGGATCGCCTCGATTACCTGGAGAATCGCATTGCCGCTCTGGAGCGCATGGTGAAGGTCAGCCAGATCATCACCTCGACGCTGGATCTGCACCAACTCTTGAACATCATCGCCGAAGTGGCTACGGAACTCACCAAGACGGAAGCAGCCTCCATCATGCTGCTGGACAAGAACACCGGCGAACTCTATTTCCAGACAGCCACCGGGGAGAAAAGCGACGAAGTAAAGCGCGTGACTGTGCCATTGGAAGGAAGTATCGGCGGTTGGATCTTTACCCACAACGAACCGCTCATCATCCGCAATCCTTGTGACGACCCGCGCCATCACCGGGAGACGGACACAAAGACCGGCTTTGTGACCCGATCGTTGATGGGCGCGCCGCTGAACTTTCGGGGCGAGACCATCGGCGTGATCGAGGTGATAAACCGTTCGGTGGAAGAGGACTTTACCGATCAGGACTTGCAGACGCTGTTGGCCCTGGCTCCTCAGGCTGCCATCGCCATTCAAAACGCCCGGCTGGTGTCCGAGCTGCAGCGCGCCTACGATGATTTGGCCGAGCTGGATCAACTGAAATCCAATTTCGTGGCCATTGCGTCTCACGAATTGCGGACGCCCCTCAACGTCATCCTGGGCTATGCTTCTTTTCTCAAGAATGATCTGCACGGCGACGCCATCGAACAGTTGGACATCGTCCTCCAGAGCGCCACGCGCCTCCGGGCGCTCATTGACGATATGGTGAACCTGCGTCACCTGGACACCGGCCAGGCCAGAACAGAGTTGGACCTGGAAGAGTTCTCTCTGTGCGGACTGATCGGCGATACGATGCAAGAGTTCCGGGCCGTGGCCGAGGCCAAGAGGCTGAGCCTGGGCGCGCGCCGACCAGCCCAGGCGGTTAGAATCATGGCCGACCGCCCAAAGATCTATCTGGTGCTGGCCAACCTGCTGTCCAACGCCATCAAGTTCACCAACCCTGGTGGGAACGTACTGATTGCTGTAGAGATGCGCGACTCTGAAGTGTGGGTCTCTGTGCGCGATACGGGTATCGGTATTCCGGTTGAAAAGTTGAGCAAGGTCTTTGACCGTTTCTACCAGGTGGAGGCCAGCCTGGCTCGCCGCTACGAAGGCATGGGCCTGGGCCTGTCCATCGCCAAGGGCATGGTGGA
>CAYVPU010000270.1:0-4641 GCA_964453885.1 uncultured Anaerolineae bacterium
CTACGTGGAAGCTTGCACGCAACCCGGCGACCTGGTGATAGACCCTTTCTGCGAAGGGCCAACCGTCTTGCGCCAGGCGGTCCGCGCTGGGCGTCGTGCCGTCGGCAGCAGCTTCAACCCCCTGGCGGCGATGACCATCCGGTTGGCCCTGGCTCCCCCTGCGCGGCGGCAACTCGACGCCGCTATCACCCGCCTGGGCGATGCACCGCGCATGGATGAGCGCTTTGGCGAGCACATTAAGAACCTCTACGCGGTGCCCTGTCCCCGCTGTGGCCAGGCTACCCCCGCCGATGCCTTTACGTGGGAACGGGACACCTCAGCGCTCATCCGTATCCAGTGGCAATGCCAGCAATGCGGCCATCAGGCCGCGCCGCAGGCCCTCAGCGACGAGCGCGCAGGAGACGAGACGATCGAGCAGCGGGGACTGCACTACTGGTACGCCGTGGACCGCATCGCTCCGGCCGGCGACCCTCAGCGAGAACGCGCCCAACAGTTGCTGGAACTCTATACGCCTCGCAACCTCTACGCCCTGAGCAGCCTCCTCATGAAGATCGAAAGCCTCTTTGCCGACGACGAAACGCAGCAAATCCTAAAGCTGCTGTTGCTTTCCTGCCTGGACTCGTGCAGCAGCCTCTACGGCCCCGGCTCGTCGTCTGTGCGCCACCGTCTGCGGTCGCCAGCCCACTTTTTGGAGCGGAGCGTCTGGCGTGCCTTCCTCGCTGCCGCCAGTGAGTTCCCGACGGCCGGCGATGGAGAACTTTTTCCCCTGGCCGACGACCTGGACGCGTTGCTCACCGACGACGAGCCCTCTCGCGCCGCCCTTCTCTCAATCGGCGTCAATCGCCTGGTGGCTTTGCTGCCGCCTGGGCGGGTCGCGCTGGTGATTGCCACTCCACCACGCCCCGATCCAGCTTTCTGGGCGCTCTCCTGGCTCTGGACCGGCTGGCTCTTTGGGCATCAGGCCGCCGCGCCGTTAAAGCCGCTGTTGCGCCAGTGGCGCGTGGATTGGGATTGGTACGCGCGGACAATGCAGGCCGCCTTCCGCGCGCTGCGTCCTCTCCTGGCCGAGGGTGCGCCCCTGATCCTGGCCTTCGACGGCCACGACCCGGCCATGCTCGAGGCATTGACCCTGGCATTGGCGGGTGCCGGTTACTCTCCGGGGCCGTGGATCCGACAGGCGGACACCCTCGCTTGCCGCCTGACCTCCCACCGCCGGCCATCGCTGCCCCTGCCACCGGCCGAGGTCAACGAATTGGCCGACGCCATCTGCACCGAAGCGCCGGCCGCCGCACGAGAGCTGATCGCCGCCCGGGGCGAGCCGCTGATCTGGGACGTCCTTTGTTTGCCAGTCTACCAGCGGTTGGCCACATCCGGTCTGCTGGGCCAAGTTGCTGTCGCCAAAGACCTGTCCGAGTCACCGCGCACTTTTTGCGGCCGGCAGGTGCGGGACGCCATGACCGGTGCCGAAGGGCTGATTTGCCTTGGGGAAGCATTGGAAACCAAAGAAGCGGTGGCTCCTCGTCCTCAGCAGTGGTGGCTAGAACGTCCCGGCTCCGCCGCGCCCCCGCTGGACACTCGCGTCGAGGCGACCGTGCACCAGCTTCTCTTGAGCACGCTGATACTTACCAGTGATGCTCTGGCCGAAGAAACGTATCGCCGTTTCCCCGGCGATCTGACACCTGAGGCGAGCTTTATCGAGGCCTGCCTGCGTTCGTATGGCCGGGAGATCACCCCCGACCACTGGCAACTTTGCCCGGAAGACCAGCCCGACCGCCGCGCGGCAGAAGTGGTCACCATCCAGCAACAACTGCGCCAGTTGGGCCAGCGCCTGGGCTTCGAGGTATCGCTCCGGTCAGAGCCACCGGACGCGCTGTCGCCCGGCCTCCTCCCGGCTTTCGATGTCCTTTGGCGCGACGACGGACGACCAGCCTACGCCTTTGCCGTCCAGTGGACGGCCCGCGTCCACGACTTGTTGCTGGCTGAAGCGCCGGCCGGCGTCCAGCCCTGCCTGGTGATCCCTGGCGGGCGAGCGGCACTGGTGGCTTTCAAGCTCCAGCGCGATCCCCGTCTTCTCAAGTCAGTGACCAAAGCGGGCTGGCAGTTCATCAAGTACCGCCACCTGCGGCGCATCCTGACCGAGGAGGACCTGGACCGCCACGTTCTGAAACAGATCTTTGGCCTGGACCCCGTCATTGAGCGCGATGGCGCGCAGATGTCGCTGTTTTAAGAGTAATACCTCTCAAAAAGGGCTCCGGCGGGTCAGTGACACGCCGGAAGCGCAGGAAACGAAGGCTTATTCGAATAGTACTAGTTTTAGGAGGGCTTGGCGAAGCCTCTCTCAAGAACCTTTGCAAGGCCTCAACACCGTAAAGGAGTCTTGCCATGATAACAGATCATCTCCCCCGAATCTCCCTGGCCCACCTGCCCACCCCTCTGGAAGAGATGTCCCGCCTCCGGGAGGCGCTGGGCCGCGGGCCGCGCCTGCTGATCAAGCGCGACGACCAGACCGGCCTGGCGACCGGAGGCAACAAAGCCCGCAAACTAGAATTCCTCGTCGCCGAGGCCCTGGAGCAAGGGGCCGATACCCTGGTCACCGCTGGCGGGCGGCAATCGAATCACTGCCGGCAGACGGCCGCAGCCGCCGCAAAAACGGGTTTGCGCTGCGTGTTGGTGTTGAGCGGCGACCCTTTGCCCCGATCGCGGTGGAACGGCAACTTGCTTCTCAATGACCTCCTCGGCGCGGAGGTGCACTGGGCCGGCGACCGCGACCGAAACGCGGCGCTAAACGAAGTGGCGGACGCGCTGCAAGCTGCTGGCGCGCGACCCTGCGTCGTCCCTGTAGGCGGTTCGGCGCCGACTGGCGCGGCCGGCTATGTGGCCGCTGTCGAAGAACTGGCTGATCAGTTGGACGAGCGGGCCGAGCGCGTGGATCGTATCGTTTTCGCCTCCGGTTCGGCCGGGACGCACGCTGGGATACTGGTGGGCGTCAAGACGCTGAACCTGGGAGCCCAAGTGGAAGGCATCAACGACGACAAAGTTGGCGGTCTGTGGAAAAAGATCCAGACCCTGGCAAAGGCCACGGCGGCGTACCTGGCTCTCGATCTGAGCTTTTCCGACGAGGATTTCATCCTGTACGACGCTTATGGGGCACCCGGCTACGGCGTGATCACTGACGCCGAGCGCAAGGCCATCCGCCTGCTGGCCCGCACCGAGGGCATCATCGCCGATCCGGTCTACACCGGGCGAGCCCTGGCCGGACTGCTAGACCTGGTGTGCAAGGGCGTCTACGGTCCCGACGAGACAGTCCTCTTTTGGCACACCGGCGGCGTCGCCGGTCTCTTCCCCCGCGCCGCCGAGTTGATGGACTGAAACGCAGTGTGTGACAATCGGAAAGATGAGGAGACAAGAAATGAATAACCTGTCATTGATGCGGGAGCTACACCAGCCCGCAGATACCAAGATCGTCTTGTTGGTGATTGACGGCGTGGGTGGCCTGCCGCGCGATCCGGGTGGTCCGACGGAACTGGAAGCCGCCCACACGCCCAATCTGGACGCCCTGGCTGCGGAGGCGATGAGTGGCCTGAGCACGCCGATCTTTCCGGGCGTCACGCCTGGCAGCGGGCCCTCACATCTGTCCCTGTTCGGCTACGATCCTCTGCACTACGACGTTGGCCGGGGCGTGCTGGAGGCGCTAGGCATCGGCTTTGACTTGCATCCGCACGACGTGGCGGCACGGGGCAACTTTTGCACACTGGACGCGGATGGCAACATCACCGACCGGCGCGCGGGTCGCATTCCTACCGAAAAGGGCGCCCAACTGTGCGCTCTGCTGCGCCAGATCAGGTTGCCCGATGTGGAGATCTTTGTAGAGCCAGTGAAGGAGTACCGCTTTGTGCTGGTGCTGCGTGGCGAGGGGCTGAGGGATGGCCTCACCGAGACCGACCCACAGCGCACTGGTGTGCCGCCCTTGCCGGTAGAGGCCGAGCGTCCTGAGGCCCAGGCCACGGCTGAACTGTTCAACCGATGGCTGGCCGAGGCGCGTCACAGACTGGCCGGTCATCACCCGGCCAACGGCTGCAACCTGCGCGGCCTGGCTCAAGACCCCGGCCTGCCGCAGATGCAGGACGTTTTCGGTCTCCAGCCAGCCGCCATTGCCACCTATCCCATGTACAAAGGCGTGTCCAGGCTCATCGGCATGGACGTGCTGGATGCCGGCGATACGCTAGAGACCGAGGTGGAAGCCCTGCAGAGGCACTGGGCCGATTACGACTTTTTCTATTTCCACGTCAAAAAGACCGACTCGGCCGGCGAGGACGGTGACTTTGACCGCAAGGCGAGCATCATTGAGCATACCGACCAGGCCGTGGTACCCGCCATCCGGGCGCTAAAGCCGGATGTCATCATTGTGACCGGCGATCACTCCACGCCAGCAGTGATGAAAGCGCACTCCTGGCACCCTCTGCCAGTTCTCTTTTGGTCGCGTCTCGTCCGCCGCGATACGGTGGCGAGTTTCGGCGAGACTGCCTGCGCCCTGGGCGCGTTAGGCCACGTGCATCACACCGATCTGATGCCACTGGCCCTGGGCCACGCGGGTCGGTTGGCCAAATACGGGGCGTAACCGCAGGGGGAACCGAGTTTCCC
>CAYVPU010000271.1:0-4633 GCA_964453885.1 uncultured Anaerolineae bacterium
AATCGTGGAACTCAACAAGCTTGCGAATCCCGACGTTATCGAGGTGGGTCGGGAGTTGCTGATACCGCCGCCCTAGCAATGGGAGCCTGTGGTCATTCGTCCTTGAGCATCACACATACAAAAGCCCCGCCAGTAAACATGGCAGGGCTTTTAGTTTGCTGCGAGCCGCTGAGACCAAGTTGCCATACTTGAGTCTGACATTCACTCGACTGAAACTTGCGCGGTTACCACTACTGCCGGTTCGACCAACTCTTCCTGGTGGCCAAAAACGATCTCGCCGTCCTGGGCATCCACCATCACTGTATCACCCTCTTTGAAGGTACCCTCCAGCAAGCGAATGCTGAGCGGATTCTCCACGTAACGCTGCAAGGTACGGCGTAACGGCCGGGCGCCGAACTGTGGTTCGTAGCCTTCGTCGGCCAGCCAATCGCGAGCGTCATCGGTCAGGATGATGGACAGGCCCTGCTCCGCCAGCCGCTCGGCGATTTCTTTCATCTGAAGGCCCACGATCTGTGACACGTGTTCGCGCCTCAGGTTGTGAAAGATGATGACCTCGTCAATACGATTGATGAACTCGGGCCGGAATGACTTTTTTAGCGCTCGCTCAATGTCACGGCGAATCTCTTTGCCGCTGTCTTTTTCCACCGGGGTGACAAAGCCCAATGCGCCGCTTTCGGCCGCGTATTTGGTGCCCAGGTTGGAGGTCATGATGATGACCGTGTTCCGAAAGTCCACCGTGTGGCCCTGGCCGTCGGTCAGGCGGCCGTCCTCCAGGATCTGCAACAACGAGTTCCACACCTCCGGGTGCGCTTTTTCTATCTCATCGAACAGGATGACGCGGTACGGCCGTCGGCGAACCGCTTCCGTCAACTGACCGCCCTCGTCGTAGCCCACGTAGCCCGGCGGGGCACCGATCATGCGCGAGACAGTGTGTCGCTCCTGATATTCGCCCATGTCGAGTTGGATAAGCGCTTCCTCGTCGCCAAACAGGAATTCGGCCAGCGCCTTGGCCAGTTCTGTTTTGCCTACGCCAGAGGAACCGAGAAAGATGAAACTGCCGATAGGCCGCTTGGGGTCCTTGATGCCGCTGCGAGCACGGCGGATGGCATCGGAGACGACGCTGATGGCCTCGTCCTGGCCGACGATCCGGTCGTGCAGTCGCTCTTCCATGTGGAGCAGCTTTTGCGCCTCGGTCTCTAACATCTGCGAAACGGGGATGCCAGTCCAACTGGCCACGACCTCGGCGATATCCTTCTCCTCCACGATCTCGTCCAGTCCCTTGTCTTGCTGCCAGGCGGATCGCCGGACCTCGAAATCTTTCTCCATCTTGAGTCGTTCGATCTTGTATTCGGCGGCGCGTTCATAGTCCCGGGTCGTGCCCGCGGCCTCCTCCTCGGCCGTCAGGCGTTGCAGCCGGCTTTTCATCTCTTTGAGTTCCGGCGGCATGGAATGAATAGCCACCCGTAGTTTGGCGGCTGCTTCATCCAACAGATCTATCGCTTTGTCTGGCAGAAAGCGGTCAGTGACGTAACGATAGGAGAGGCGAGCTGCTGCTACCAGCGCCTTGTTGTCAAAAGTGACCTTGTGGTGAGCCTCGTAGCGGTTCCGCAGGCCGCGTAGCATCTCGATAGTTTCCTCCACTGAAGGTTCTTCGACAAAGATGGGTGCAAACCGCCGCTCCAGCGCCGAGTCCCGCTCAATGTAACGGCGATATTCGTCCAGTGTCGTAGCGCCGATGCACTGGAGTTCGCCTCGCGCCAGGGCCGGCTTGAGCATGTTGGAGGCGTCGAGCGCGCCAGAGGCCGACCCGGCACCGACGACGTTGTGGATTTCGTCAATGAACAGGATCACTTCGCCCTGTGCTCTTTGTATCTCTTCGATGGCCGCTTTGAGTCGCTCTTCAAATTCACCGCGCAGTCGTGCCCCGGCCACCATCGCGCCCAGGTCCAGCGAGACAACTCGCTTGTCCATGAGGATCTCGGGCACATCATCTTTAGCGATCTTTTGGGCCAGCCCTTCGACGATGGCCGTCTTGCCCACGCCCGCCTCACCGATGAGCACCGGGTTGTTCTTGGTGCGCCGGCAAAGGATCTGCATGACTCGCAAAATCTCGCCATCGCGGCCAATGACCGGGTCCAGCTTTCCCTCGCGGGCTGTCTGAGTCAGGTCGCAAGAGTATTTTTCCAGCGTGCGGTAGCGGGTCTCGGCCATGGGATCGGTCACCCGCTGGCCGCCGCGGATCTCCTGGATCGCATCGTAGATACGGCTTTTTGTGATACCGTTTTCGGCCAGAGTGTGAGCGGCTGGCGTATTGCGCTCGTTGGCGATGGCCAGCAATAGGTGCTCTGTGCTGACATAGTCGTCCTTTAACCGGGCAGCTTCCTGATTGGCCAGGTCCATCACCCGCTTGACACGAGGCGTGATAAAGACCTGCCCCGTACCACCGCCATAGATGGTGGCGCGGGGACCGCTGCGCCTGAGTTCATCGTTCAGGCGACTGTTGATCCCTTCGACGCTGGCGCCCAGCTTTTCTATGATCTGGGAGACTACGCCCTCTGATTGTTCCACCAGAGCCAGCAAGATGTGCTCAGTATCTACCTGGTTATGTCCATAACGTTGCAAGATCTCGTAGGCCCGCATGGCCGCGTCCTGTGCACGTTCTGTAAATCGGTCAAAACGCATCATTTTGAACTACCTCGACTTTCCTCCACACTGACAGTACGTGTATCTTTTTGTTCCTTGGTTCTCTCGAATCAACCCTACCTCACTCAAATTATACCTCACTTTATCACAACTGACAAGGGGCAAATTTGGCAATTCTGGCAAACGCGCTATAATTGCAAAGGATTTTCAATTCTCAAGGCCCAGTCCGTTATTCACAATTTGCAGGAGGATTCTTTTCATGTTGTCGAAAGCCCAAGCCATCTATGACGAACTCGTCACTATCCGTCGCGACATCCACATGCACCCAGAACTTGGCTTCGAGGAACATCGTACCGCCGAACTTGTAGCTGAGCGACTGCGGGCCCTGGGCCTGCGGGTAGAGACTGGGGTCGGCATCACCGGTGTCGTCGGTCATCTGGGTGAGGGCAAACCGGTCGTCGCCCTGCGGGCCGATATGGATGCCTTGCCCATCATCGAAGAGAACGACGTGCCCTATGCCTCTCGCAACCCTGGCGTCATGCATGCCTGCGGGCACGACGCCCACACGGCCATGCTCCTCGGTGCGGCGCACCTGCTGACCGACTTGTGGGCTGACCCGGCCACCCACCCGCCGGGCAGCGTTCGTTTTTTGTTTCAGCCGTCGGAGGAAAAATCTGACGACGAAGGTAAGAGCGGCGCGCGTCGCATGGTGGAAGACAAGGCCATGGATGGTGTGGACGCTATCTTTGGCCAGCACGTCTACTCTGAACTGGAGGCGGGCAAGATCGAAGTGACCACAGGCCACTCGGCGGCCGCTTCCGACGGCTTTTTCGTGACCATCACCGGCCAGGGCAGCCATGGCGCGTATCCCCACAAAGGGAACGACCCGCTCTTTATGCTGGTGCCGGTGCTCAGTGCCATCCACGGCATCGTTTCGCGCCGCATAGATCCGGTAGAACCGGCTGTCATTACCGTTGGTACGATCCACGGCGGCACGGCGCCCAATGTCATCCCGCAGAAAGTCGAGCTTTCTGGCACCATCCGCAGCTACGACGCCAAAGTGCGGCAGGATCTGTTCCGCGAGTTGGAAACAGCCCTGGGCGTGGTCCGTGCCCTGGGAGGCGATTACGACCTGTTCATCAAAGAGGGCTACCCGGCCAACTACAATGACCCCGATTTGGTGAACCTGCTCCGGCAGGTGGGCAAAGACCTTCTGGGGCCGGAAAACGCCGGGCCGAAACAGTATCGCGGCATGGGTGCGGAAGATTTTGGCGTGCTTTCTCAGCAGGCCAGGGGGGCCATGTTCTCGCTGGGCACGTTGATGGACGACGGCTTGCCCCGGCGTGCCCACACGCCCACGTTCGACATTAACGAGAGGGCGCTGCCCGTCGGCACGGCCATGCTGTCCGAAGTCGCTCGCCGATACCTGGTGGAGCACGCGCGATAGCTGCTTGCACTAGACGGCTTTTTGAGTACAATAGTAAAGCTGAGGGCTTTGGAGTTTTCAGGGTGGTTTGCCGACTGTCTACTATTGCATCGCGTGAAAGGAGATGGCCATGAAATGTCTTACCTGTGGCGCTCAAGTTCCTGTCGGGGATCTTTTTTGTGGCGAGTGCGGCGCCCGCATCGTGCCGGAGGAAAAGCCGGCGCCGCCTTCCCCAACCATTACCCCCCCCACTGCCAAAGAACCCAAACGAGGGTTGCCCAGGGGCCTGCTAATCGGCTGCGGGGGACTGCTGGCGCTGGCTCTCATTGCGGGCTGTATTTTCGGCGCAGTGACGCTCTTTGGCCCCAAGCCCACTCCAACTCTTCCCTCCACGCAAGTCGTTCGAAAGCCCACCGATACTCCCACGCCGGAGCCGATGCCAACGGACACGCCTTTACCCACGCCTACCTCCTCCCCCACTGCGATGCCAACCCACACGCCCTTGCCCAGACCTACCTCTTCTCCCACCGCGACACCGACGCCTTCCCCCGCCCCTATCCTCAG
>CAYVPU010000272.1:0-4628 GCA_964453885.1 uncultured Anaerolineae bacterium
CGCGCCGGCACCACATCGCTGCCCCAGGTAATGGCCCCCTACCTGGCCGATCACGATGCCTTTTTGCTGGCCAATCACGGCGCGGTCACCGTGGGGCGCACGCTGGAGGAGGCATATTTCCAGATGGAGCGGCTGGAGCTGTTTGCCCGCATCCGGCTGGCGGCGCTGACGTTGGGCCCGACGCACCCTCTACCGTCGGAAGAGATAACACAATTGACCGCCTTGTGGGAGCAGTCAAGGGGGCGTGAATGACGGACCGTATCGTGATCCACTATGCCGAGATCGGCCTCAAGGGCAAGAATCGCCGTTTCTTTGAACGGCAACTCCAGCGCAGCGTCCGCGAGCGGCTGGCCGGGCTGGGCGTGACCGGCGTCGATCTGTTGCCCGGTCGCCTGCTGGCGCGTTTGGAATCAGAGACGAACGTGGCTGCTGCCTCCGAGCGGCTGCGCACCGTGCCCGGCATCGCCTACTTTGCTCCGGCATACAGCGCGCCCAAAGACATAGAGGCCATCAAAGAGGCGGTGGTCGAAGGGCTTGCCTCCAACCTCCAACTTCCAACCTCCAACCTCCAACCTCCAATCTACCGCTCGTTCAAAATAGCAACCCGCCGCGCCGACAAGAACTTTCCTCTCACCTCACCCGATATCAACGCCGAGGTGGGTGGCCACGTCCAGGCGATCACCGGCTGGGCGGTGGACCTAAAGAACCCAGGGCTAGTCATCCACATCGAGTTGCTGTTCAAAGAGGCGTTCTTTTACTTTGAGCGAATCGAAGGGGTCGGCGGGCTGCCGGTGGGGGTGAGTGGCACGGTGGGATTGCTCCTCTCCGGCGGCATAGACTCGCCGGTGGCCGGTTACTACGCCCTCAAGCGGGGCTGCAACGTGGTGTCGATCCACTTTCACAGTGGCCCCTTTGGCGACTGGCAGGGCTCAGAGGACAAGGTCCGGCAGCTGGTGGCGGCGCTGCGCCCCTATGGTCTCTCGCGGCGATACTACGTTGTGCCCATCGGCGAGAGCCAGCGAGAGATGGTGGCCCAGGCCCCCGCCCCGCCGCGCGTCCTGCTCTACCGGCGACTGATGGTACGCATCGCCGAGGAGCTGACTCGCCGTGAGGGGGGACTGGCCCTGGTCACCGGCGAGAGCCTGGGCCAGGTCGCCTCGCAGACTTTGGAAAGCCTGGCGGCGGTACAGGCAATGGCCACGATGCCGATTCTGCGCCCCCTCGTCGGCCTGGACAAGCAAGAGATCATCACCCACGCCCAGGCCATCGGCACGTTTGACATCTCGATCGAATCAGGCGACGACTGTTGCCAATTCCTCATGCCCCGGCAGGTGGTCACCCGGCCATCGCTGGCCGAGATCGAGGCCGCTGAAGCACCCCTGGACGTGGAACGGATGGTAGCAGACGGCCTGGCCTCGGCGCTACTGGAGGAAATCGCGGCCGAGAACTCTTGATGCTCGTACACCAATTCCCGTTTTGTAGCCGCGATGTCTACTCAGCCTATTGTTACACAGAGTGTCACAGAGCGTTTCACAGAGATACACAGAGGAAAAAACTTTTATTTTTATTCATTCTCTGTGAGCCTCTGTGTCCAAACCGGGGTAGCCTGAGCAGTTTGACAATGTCATATTTCATGCAGGCCGTCTATTCTTGCTCAAAGGGGATCGCCAGATCCCCGTTTCGGACGACGATCTTGCCGTGCAGAACCGGGATCTTGCGATCCCCGCGAGCAAACGAGAAAAACCGCACTCCGCTACGCTTCGTGCGTGACTACGAACCGAATGTAACGTTGTCAAAGTAGTTACGAAGGAAGGAAATCATGATCAAGTTCTGTTCTCACAACCGCACTCAACCGATACGTGTGACATTGTACCGTGTCCAATACGGTGCAATGACGCTCCTTCTGGCGCTCGGAGTAATATTCACCGTTGCCCAACCGGTCTGGGCACAAGCTGATGATCCCGCTCCCCCAGCCGAGACGGTCAAGCTGATCTTTATCCACCATTCCTGTGGAGAAAACTGGCTGACCGATGGTCACGGAAACCTGGGGCGAGCGCTGGGCGAGAACAACTATTTCGTCAGCGACACCAACTATGGCTGGGGACCAGATAGCATCGGTGACCGGACAGACATCACCGACTGGCCCGAATGGTTCACCGGCCCGGACAGCGCCCGCTACCTATCTGCCCTTTACACAGAAAGCGGGCAAAACTCCTGGTACACGCGAAACCTGTCCGACCCCGGTGGAGAAAACCAGGTCATCATGTTCAAATCTTGCTTCCCCAACTCGAACCTGGAGGGAAGCCCCAACGATCCGCCAGCGCGAGGCGAGTGGCTCACGGTGGGCAACGCTAAAGCGATCTATGACGAGTTGCTGACCTATTTTGCCACCCGCCCAGACAAGCTCTTTGTCGTCATTACCGCCCCGCCGGTTCAGGACCCAACCTTCGCCGCCAACGCCCGCGCCTTCAACACCTGGCTGGTCACCGAGTGGCTGAAAGGGTATGAAGGAACCAACGTCACCGTCTTTGACTTTTACAACGTGCTGACCGATCCAGATAACCATCACCGCTTCCGCAACGGCGAGACCGAATACATCACCGATCAAGGGAGAGACACGCTGTATTACCCCACCGACGGCGACGACCACCCCTCCCCGATGGGCAACCAAAAGTCAACCGAAGAGTTTGTCCCGTTGCTCAACGTATATTACCATCGCTGGCAGAGCGGAGCGCCGGTTGTCCCGCCGCCCACATCTCAACCGACGCCTGCGCCCCCGACGGACACGCCTCAACCAACTGTTGCATCCCCAACACCCGTTGGAGAAGAGACACCAACGGTGGAGCCCACGCCTCTCCCACCAGAGATCGTCGGGGTGATTGACGATTTTGAGAGCGGGGCCAACGAGTGGGTCGCCTTTATAGACACAGGAAAAGACACCCAACTCACCTGCGGCCAGGATGAAGCCGATTCCTACAGCGGCACGGCCGGGCTGCGCATCAAGTACGATGTGGCGCCTGACAGTTGGGCCAGTTGCAGCCTGGTTTATCCCTCCCCCTTGGACTGGCGAAATGAACAGGGGCTAGCCGTTTACCTGCGCGCCGAACGAGCAGGGCAGCAAGTGATCATCGTCGTTTACCAGGGGGATTCGACCGACAGCCTATCGCACTTTGAGATCCACGTGCAGACCAATCAACAGGCGGTAGATGGTTGGCAGCGGGTGGATATCACCTGGGATCAACTCGTTCAGCCACCGTGGGAAGGGGATGGCACGGCTCGCCTCGATCCCAGCCGGGTCATGGGCCTCGCTTTCTTGTTCAGCGCGCCCGAAGGCGAGCGCAACAGCGGACAACTCTGGGCCGACGACTTGAGCTTTTTATCCAGCGCCCCTCCATCTCCCACCGCTACCCCGCTCCCCACTACCGCCATTCCCCCATCTCCTACCATCCCTCCACCCACCTCGCCCACCGAGACGGCCATCCGGCCTCAACCAACCGCCACAGCGACAGATGAACCCAGCGCCAGCCAGCCGACCCAAGAGCCGGAGAAGGAAAGCGGTCGCAAAGGGCTTTGTCCGGGCTCCACGGCGATCGGGCTGGTGGCTCTGGTTGGAGTGGCCTGGGCGCGCATCGCTGCCGCCGACCGTAAAAAGTCGTGAACCATCCATGAAACTATCCATCCATTTGTTACGCCGGCCCACGCCCGACACGCTGGCCCATCTGCGTGCCGAGCTGGATGCGGAGATTCACCTGACCCTTGGCCCTGCTCTGCCTGTGCCTGCGGGTTATGAAATCCTGGTCGCTGGCCGCCCTCAATGCGAGCACCTGACGGCCAGCCCTAACCTGCGCGCGCTCGTCATTCCCTTTGCCGGCCTGCCCGATGTGACGCGCGAACTGATGCGCCACTTTCCTCACATCGCCGTCCACAACCTGCACTACAACGCCGTGCCCGTTGCCGAAATGGTCATCACTCTGATGTTGGCCGCCGCCAAGTTTATCATCCCCATGGACCGGACGCTGCGCAACCACGACTGGACGCTCCGTTACCGGCGGCCCAACCCATCCATCCTCCTGGGAGGCAAAACCGCCATGATTTTGGGCTATGGCGCGATCGGCCGGCGGGTGGCCCATCTGTGCCGCGCACTGGGCATGAAAGTGTTGACCATCCGACGCCAGGTTGTCGCGCCGCCGCCCGATGCACCCGGTGAAATCTACCCACCCGATGCCCTGCACAGCCTGCTGCCTCGGGCCGATGCGCTCCTCATCTGCCTGCCGCACACCCCCGAAACGACGGGCCTCGTCGGAGAGCGCGAGCTGGCCTTGCTGCCCTCCGGCGCCGTGCTGGTTAATATAGGGCGCGGGCCGATCGTGGACGAGACCGCCCTGTATCACGCCTTGCGCGATGGAACCCTGCACGCCGCCGGATTGGACGTGTGGTACAACTATCCAGCCGACGAGGCCGCTCGATCTCGCACACCACCCTCTGCCTATCCCTTTCATGAACTGGACAACGTGGTAATGAGTCCGCATCGGGCCGGGCATTTCGACGAAACGGAAAGCCTGCGCATGACATATCTGGCTGCATCGCTCAATGCGGCAGCGAGCGGAGAAGGGCTGCCCGATCGAGTT
>CAYVPU010000273.1:0-4597 GCA_964453885.1 uncultured Anaerolineae bacterium
GATCCACGGCGGTGCGGCCTCCTGCAATGACTGCTACCCCAAGAGTGAAACACCCCGCGCAATTGTGATTTTGCAAGAACGGTATTTGATGCTATAATATGTATATCTAGCAGTAAGCAGTTGCACGCAGCGCCGGGGTGAGTCAACAGGGTGGGAGTGGTAGGCGAGTAACCGTGGCAGGGTGTGCCACTATGATTTCAAATCTGTCCCCGCATCTGCGTCCGAATTTGATGGTTGTTTGTTCTTATGGCAGCCGATACGCTGTGCTCCCTGAGTGTTTGGAGTGTCAGTTTATCGGCTGTTGTGCTTTTTAGGCACAATGCTTGTCAAATAAGAGCTCCGGCGGTCACTGACCCGCCGGGAGCGCGGGAGACGAAGGCTTTTTTGAGGAGTATTACTTTTTTTCGAGGGCTCAATCACCAGGGGGGAGATCCATGAAGCAGAGTCCTGTCGCAAACGTTGGCTGTGATTCAAGCCAGTCTGATTCTGGTAGTGTTCCGTGCAATCGGCCCAGGTCGCCTGTTTTTCATCCAGGACGTCTGGTGCCGATTTTTCTTTTATCATTGGGGGCGCTCCTGGTCACTTTCTTCTGGCTCCTGGGAGATCCCTTGGCACTGCGCGCGGCCGGTCCCCATTACGTCGCTCCCAATGGAGTGGACAGCCTTGATTGTACGCTCAGCAATCCTTGTCTGACGATCCAGCAGGCCATCACCAATGCCGTGTCCGGAGACGAAATCCGGGTTGCTGCTGGTCGCTACACGACCATAAACACCCTGGGAGGCACGTCGCAGGGTGTCTACCTGAACAAAAGCCTGACCCTGCGGGGTGGCTTTACCACCACCAACTGGGTCACGCCCGACCCGGACCAGAACCCCACTGTCATTGACGCCCAGGGCGCGGGGCGGGTGATTTACGTGCCCAACGCTGTCACAGCCACGGTCGTGGGCTTGCACATGACCAACGGCAGTGCAGATTTTGGCGCTGGCGTTTGCAATGAAAATGAAGCGGGTGCACTGGTTGTAGAGGACTGTCAGGTATACGAGAACGAGGCTACCAATGGCGGCGGCGGTGTAGCCAGCTATGGCACACTGGTCCTCAGAGGTAGCCGCGTCTACTCGAATACAACAGGCGGTCATGGTGGTGGTGGGGTTAGTGTCCTTGCAGGAACGGCGTTGATTGAGGACAATACGATTTTCGGCAATGCCGAAGCCGGCCTCAGCACCGGAGGTGGTATCCAAATCTCCGGCGATGCCAGTGTTTCCGCTGTGATCCAACGCAACGTCGTTTTCGGCAATGTGACATCTTATGGGGGAGGCGTTGTTGTTTTTGACGGCAATGTCACCCTGGCAAACAACCTCATTTATGACAATACTGCCAGCGATGCCGATGGGGGTGGGGTTTACATCCATGCGGGAATGGTCAAGTTGGAGAATGACACCATCTATGACAACCTGGCAAATGGTAATGGCGGTGGCATCTATGCCCCTGGCGGCACTGTTTCTATCACCAATACCCTGATAATCAGCAATGTAGCGGACAGTGGGGGAGGGATTCACAGCCCTGGCCTCTCGTCAATTGTCTATGGCGACTTGTTTGGGAATTCGCCGAACGACGTTGCCGGCGGGATGTCCGATCCCACAGGCAGCAATGGAAACACCAGCCAAGATCCCGAGTTTGCCGATGCGCCGAATTATGACCTGCACCTGTCTTCCGGTTCACCGGCCATAGACACTGGCACCGAAAGTCCCAATGCCACCGTGGATTACGAAGGCAATGGCCGGCCCTTTGGCGAGGGGATTGACCGGGGGGCCGATGAATACACGGTCCCCAGCAGTTGTTATGCTCGCCTGGACAACAGCTGGGTGTACACGGACGTCCAGGTGGCGGTGGATGCCGGGAGTGACGGGAGCCTGGTTCAGGTGGCCGGACATTGCTCAGGTGTCCACTTGGCGCCCGAGGGCGTGACCCAGACCGTCTACATCAGCAAGAACCTGACAGTAGGGGGCGGCTACACGGTCACCAACTGGACAACCCCCCGCTATGGTCCGACCATCCTGGATGCGCAGGAACAGGGACGGGTGATCTATATCACCGGTACTACCACAATTACCCTGGAGAACCTGCACGTCACCAATGGGCGTGGCGACTATGGAGCCGGCATCTACCTGGGGGACAATGTCACCGCCACGCTACAAAACAACGCCATCTACCGCAACGAGGCGACTCAAGACGGCGGCGGCGTGTACAAACATGGCGGCAGCGCTCTGTTGCAACACAATACCATCTATAGCAATACGGCTTCTTTGGGAGGGGGTGTCTACGCCTTGGGAGTGGTCACCCTGAGCAATACTATCGTCGTCAGTAATCAGGGGAATGGTGTCGTTGATGGCCCTGGCGGAAGTTTTGTCCTAAGCTACAACGACTTCTATGGCAACATCCCCAGCGATTATGGCGGCACCGTCACCCCCGGTGCAACTGACATTTCGGTGCCGCTTGGCCTTCTAGATCCCGACGGCGGTGACTTTCACCTGACTCTTGCTTCGCAAGTCATCAACATGGCTGACCCGGCGTCCACCCTGGCCGCCGACTTTGAGGACGACAGCCGTCCCCAGGGGACGCGCTCCGACATTGGCGCCGACGAAAGCCTGTTGTATGCCGAGGTAGCCCTGAGCGATGCTGACAACAGCCCCGTGATCGTCAGTGAACCCGCTCAGATTGAGGGCCAGGCTATCACATTTACCCACACCATTACTAATCTCGGCAACACTGGTGGCACCACTGATTCTATTGTCATCACCGTGGCGAACAGCGATGGCTGGAATGTCACCCTGGTCGGCATTGTCTCGCCAGTGGTCTTGGCCACTGGCACCAGCCTGACCTTCGACGTGGTAGTAACGGTGCCTTCGATGATTACCCTCCCCGTCTACAACCGGACCGCGATCACAGCCACCTCGGAGGCCAACGTGGCGGCCCGTGATACGGTCCTGGATGTTATTGTCAGTCCCGGTGTGGAACTGGCCCCCAGCTACGCCGAGAACGCCGACCCCGGCGAAATAGTGACCTATACCCATACTTTGACCAACACCGGCCCGGTTGATACGTTTACGATTGACCTCTCCTCGCCGCTGGGGTGGGGGCAACTGATCACGCCCACTGGCCTTGTCTCGCTGGAGCACGGCGAAATAACGTTGGTCGTGGCCCGGGTCCGGGTGACTGATACTGCCGCGGCGAACCTGGCCGATGTGCTGACGGTGAAAGCCACGTCCGGTTTCTCCAGCGATGTCTTTGCCGTCGTCACCGACACGACGGTCGCCAATCCTACCACGGGCGACCGTTATGTTGCGCCCGCTCCCGATGGCGACGACACGCAAAATAACTGTACACAGCCGTCGTCTCCCTGCAACGGCATCAGCTATGCTGTCAACCAGTCCGCCTGGGGCGATGCCGTCCTGGTCGCCCAGGGAATCTATTACGACTCGGGTATTTTTATCAAACAGGATATGACCCTGCGAGGCGGGTACGAGTATGCTGGTGGCAACTTTAGCCTGCCGGGAGGCGGGCTTGATCCCACTACTACCGTCATTGACGCACAGAACAGCGATCGATGTCTCCGCATCCAGGTGTCTCCTGGATACCAACCCCTGATTGAAGGGTTTACTATCAAGAGCGCGGCTTCCAGCGGCCTTGGAGGCGCTGTTTACGTACAGGGCAGCTCGGCCCCGACCTTGACCAGTCTCATCATTCTGGATAGCACAGCCACTCGAGGAGGGGGAATCTATATTGATGCTGGCGACGCGGTTCTGCAGGATATTATGATTTCCGGCACTGTAGCCAGCGATGTGGGTGGGGGTGTCTTTATCAACAGCGGCAACGCTCTTGTTCAAGACTTTGATATCTCTCACACCACGGCGGCCAGCGGTGGGGCGATTTACCTGGAAAACGGCAGCCTAACGCTCGAGAGCGGCCGCGTTTGCAGCGCCACCGCGACCACCGGCGGCGGCATTTACAACCAAAGCGGCAACCTTACCATCCAAGAGCTGTGGATTACGCGCAACACGGCCAGTGCCCAGGGGGGTGGTGTTTATCACGCCGGCGGGACGTTGACGATTTCGCAGACGCGCGTCAGCAGCAATACCGCCGGTGCCGGCGGGGGCCTTTACGATGCCAGCGGCAACTCGACCCTGTGGAACAACTTTATTTACAGCAACACGGCCTCGACCGGCAGTGGGGGCGGAGTCTACAAAGGCAGTGGCACGCTAGAGTTGGTCAACAACACATTGTACGGCAACCAGGCCAGCGCCTCTGGCGGGGGCATTTTTGACGGTAGCAGCAGTTCATTGATCATTTCCAACACTGTCGTTGTGTCTAACGCGGCCGCTACCGGCGGCGGCATCTATCGTAGTAGCGGAGGCGGCCTGACGACTGACTATAACGACGTCTGGAACAACACCGCTGCCTCATTCCCCGACAGCAACGTATCTATCGGCGTCCATAGCATCTCGGCTGACCCTCTCTTCGTGGACGCTGCCGCTGGAGACCTTTACCTCTCTTTTGGCTCGCCATGCGTTGACACCGCTGATCCCAATACTTTCCTGAC
>CAYVPU010000274.1:0-4561 GCA_964453885.1 uncultured Anaerolineae bacterium
GACTTCCGAAGTCTTGATTTTTCCCCATAACGGGAATTGCTGTTTCTTTGGTTAGACCAAACAAGCCCACCTCTTCCCTAACGAAAGAGATGGGCTCGTTCTTCATTTTTCGCTCTTCATTTCACTCGCGCGTCATGTTCGTGCCGCACTTGGGGCACTTGAATTGATAGCAAGACTGCCCTACTTGATGGGCCACTTTGTGCCCGCAGTTGGGGCAGACACAGTAGCCACCTGGGCCGGCCGCTTTGGGGCCACCCCCGAGACCGGGGCCACGCCCGCCGCCTTGGCCGCCCCCGCGGCCTCTACCTCGTCCAGAACCTCGACCCATTTCTTATCACCTCCTATACCTCTAGAATCACGCTGCAATATTTGCGCTGTTCGCGAGAATCTTGCAGGACGAGATGCCATCTCGTTTTACGTTGGTTACGGCTGAAGCCGCGCTATGGCACGATGGTGTCAATCTGGATAAAGACTCAACCGCCCCGGTACCGCCGTCGGTTCTGGCGACCACGTCCCCTCCTGCCGTTTCCCGTCTGTCTCGTCAGGGATTTGTTTCCAGAACGAAGAGGAGTGGACGATGAGACCGGGCCCGTCCCGCGCGTCAGCCGACGTTCTACGGATCCAACCAACGCATCGGCCGCGCGTGGCAACAGCCAGTGTCCCACAAAGGCCAGTGCCGTGCCAGCCAGAGTCGCCAGCCGGCCGGGTGCGCGGGGCGCTACCAGAGGCCCGGATACTGAGGCCGGAATCACTTTATCCTCAATAACCTGTCCCTCTATGATTTCGTTATCTCCGGCTGGCACAAGTTCAGACGATTTGGCTCGCCGGATAGCCCCAGTAGGGCACACGTCCAGGCAAACCAGACATTCGTTGCACAGTGCTGGGCTGATTGTCACAACACCATCGATCCCCTCCAGGATGATAGCGCCACTGGGACAGGCGTCCACGCACGCCGCACAACCGCTGCATTTGGTGCGATCTATGTATAGCAAATCGTTCACCTCCCCTCCGCCCTGAAAGCCTGGCAAAGGTCTGCTCTGCTCGGTCGCAACAGCACCACGAACCTTCGCCAGGCTGACAAGCCGCTCAATCCTTCTCCAACTTGTCGATGCGCTCCATGACTTCACCCAACTGGCGGCGCAGGTCGGCGGCCATCCGGCTCAAGGCAGCGGTTTCTTCCTGGCGAGAGGTTGTCGGCGCAGGTGCCGGCGATGGTGGTGGTGGTGGTGGTGGTGGTGCAACTTGGCTGTAGCCGCTCTGCCCCATGCCTCGACCCATACCTCGTCCCATGCCCCGACCCATTCCACGGCCCATCCCCATGCCGCGGCCACCGCCCATCCCGGCATGGGAAGGAACGTTGGCCCCGCTGCTAGGAGTGAGCTGGCCTTGCCGGAACGTCTCCACGGCCTGCCGCACCGTCCCCTCTAAAGTCTGATAGAATGGCACGTTGGCCGCTTGAAAGACACCCACTGCATTCGGTCCAACGTTGCCCGTGAGCACGGCCTGGGCGCCGCGTTCGACGACGAACTGGGCCGCCTGGATGCCGGCCCCGCCCGGAGCAGACATGGCCGGGTTCTCGACGGCTTCAAAGGCCATCGTTTCCGTATCCACAAAGAGGAACGTCGGGCAACGCCCAAAGACAGAGCTGGCCGGCGCATCCAGATCAGGGCCATTGGCTGAGACTACGATTTTCATGTTTGCAAATCCTCCTGATTAGCGATATAATATGATTCCCTGACCCGCTGGCTGCTGAAAGCGGCCAGACAGGTTGGGGGCTCGGGGCGGGTGGCGAGTTTGATCACCGCTTTCACCCGCCCCGATGGAGTAATTACTCCCGTTTTTCGAGTTCTCCGAGGCGTTGGGCGATGGCGTCCAGTTCACGCTTCAGCGCTTCGGCCTGGTTCCTGAGCATTTCGGTCTCCTGCTCTTCAGGCAGCGGCTGCCAATAGGGGGCGTAAGCCCCGGCGGGTGGATAGTCATAGCGTGCCCAACCGGGCAGGCCGGTAGCGTAGTACCGGTTGCGCCAGCCACGACCACCACCACCCCAACCCCGGCCCCGGCCAAAACCCCGACCGTAACCTGGTGCTGGATTCACATAGCCGGGCGTTCCGGCACCGGCGCAGTAGCCCATGCCACGCCCCGTCATCGGACCCATACCTCCCGGTCCTGTGCGATCTCCTCCTGGCATTGTGTTCACCTCCTTCCTTTCCTTTGCTGGATGATGCTCAAAAAATCTTACCGTCGTCGTCTAAAGAAACGGCGACCCCGTCCTCCGCGTCGTCCCCCCCGCCTCCGTGACGCGCCCAGGCCTAGCCGTGCTCTCAGACCCAGGCGCACCGGCACACCAGCGCGCCCAGCGTAGCCGTAGGAAACCTGCCTTGAAGCTGGATCCGGCAACCTTATGGCGCAGTAGCCTTCGCCGCGCCCGGTCATCGGGCCCTGGCCTCGGGGACCAGTGCCATCAAAAACTGGCATTTTGCTCACCTCCTCTCGATCGTTCTTATTACTCGTGATAATCACCCGCGCCTTCCCTCATGTGTCGATCGTAGGCGGCCAGAAAGTGGTGGAGTACGTTGTCCGTCTCCTGCAGATCTTCCACCCACTCGGTCAAGTGGCGGTGTCCGGCTTTTGTCAACCGGTACACCCGTCGCGCTGGGCCACCCGAAGACTCGGTGTCCCACTCCGACTGAACCAGATCGGCCGCTTCCAGTTCGCGTAGCGTGCGATAGACTGGGCCAGGGGCCATGTCGCCCAGGCCAAAGGGATTCAGCGCGCCGACCAGATCATATCCGTGGCTTGCACCCTTGTGCAAAAGCAGGAGCAGGACTGGTTCCAAGAAACGGCGGATCGCTCCCCCGGCAAACTGTCCTCTTCCACGTCTACCTCGCCGGCGTCTCCCTCGGTGCATCGGGCTCTCCTTAATACTTTACTTCTGTATCTATATACATCTTGTACCTAGATACATTATACCACTAAACGCTGGTTTTGTCAAGGGTTTCTTTGGGGCTTTGACAAGCCTGTCTTTTTGGTATATAATATGATAGTACCAGAATATCACAGCGCCATAATAGGAGACAGCTCGTGTCCCATTCCTTGACCAACACAGAAGTCGCCATCCTGGGGTTGATAGCTGAGCAGCCGTGCCACGCCTACGAACTAGACCAGGTGATTGAGGAGCGCGGTATGCGCGAATGGACAGACGTGGCCTTTTCGTCCATCTACTATGTGCTAAACCGATTGGAAAAGCGGGGCTTGGTCGAGAGCGTGAAAGTTCAGAAGGGCAACACACCCCCCCGCCGCGTCTATAGCCTGACGAACGAAGGCCAGGCTGTAATGCGCAAGAGGGTAAAGGAGTTGCTTTCCCATCTCCAACGTCCCGCCTACGACATGGACCTGGGCATTGCCAACCTGACGCTACTATCTCGGGGGGAGGCCATAACGAGCATGGAGACGTATCGCGTTGCCTTGGAGGCACATATTATCCAGATGGAGGCCAAGTGGGAATCCCAGGGCAAGGGCACCTTGCCGCTCTTTGTGGACGGTCTTTTCGAGCACGCACTGGTTCATCGGCGGGCCGAGTTGGATTGGATTACAGAGTTCATAAAGAAGCTAAAGGAGACTCAGCCAAGTTGATAGTTGCCCAGCCACCTTACCCAGGATAGTTTATCCTGGACTGCATTGTACAGACGCTCGTCGCCCGTCCAGAGTTCGAGGTCGAGGATTTCTGCCAGGGCCAGGTAGTGGCTATCGTAGGCCTGTGGACGGTTGAACTGTTTTGTCAGTTCCCAGGCTCTCTGGTGCAAACCATCAGGATGAAGCAATCTCACGCCAAGGAAGTGAAAGGCTTTGAACATCAATTCGCCCTCCTCGGGCGGCACCAGTCCACGGTACATTTTGTTGCGGATCACAGACGTCCCCTCGAAGGCGAGGAGAAATGGGGCAACGATTTTTACGTCCGCATCTACCCATGTGTCCCACAGACGTTGAACCTTGGGACTGTCTTCCTCGACGAGCACCAATTTGAGTGCCAGACTGGAATCAACGCAAACCCGTGAGTTCAACGTCTCGCTCCTCTCTCAACCTGTACAAATCTTTGGCCACGTCGGAAAAGGGCACCCCGCCACGACGAGCGAGGGTGATTTGCCGCACAGCTTGAGCCATGGCCAGGGCCGCTTTTCGGTGGGCGCGGGAGGGGAGAGGGGTTGTCGTGTCTAGTGTTTCCAGCTTTTGCAGGTCTTCGATGCTTACCAGGGCTGCCTTGGGTCTGCCTCTCGACGTCAGGATGATCCGTTCTCGACCAAAGGCCACACGGTTGACAATGGTTGAGATACTGCGTTTGATCTCGGCGATACCTATTGTGTCCATATCTTCCACCTCTGTTGCCTATTATGGTGATAATGGGAATTATACTCCTGTTCTCAATTCCCGTCAATTTACATTCTGAGCGATATGAAAGGAGTGAGCGAGATGTCTATGACACTCAGATCATTGACTGGCTTCAAGTCACTGGAGACGCATCATTGCGTCACCGGCTCAATGCGCCACGTCTACGTCTACAACG
>CAYVPU010000275.1:0-4534 GCA_964453885.1 uncultured Anaerolineae bacterium
ACCCTGTACTGTCGTCCAGGACAGTGCTACGAACCAAATGTGACATTGTCAAGGTAGTTACCATGGGAGTATCAACGCCATGCGAAGCCGGCTGATAACCTGGTTAGGTCTCTCCCTAACCTGTCTGTCGCTTCTGTTGACGACGGTCGTTTTGGCGCAAACGGAAGGATCGCTGATCGTCGAGGTGGGTGAGCCTCAGGTGCGGTTCGGCGAGTCACTCCAGTTCTCGCTGACCGCCTCCAGTTCGACGCACATTGCCTCAGCCGTGCTCACCTATCGCACTTCTGACAATCAAGGTATGATGGTCGAGCGGCTCGGCTTTTTGCCTGCCTCCCCCGTCGAACTGACCCACGAGATCGATCTGGCCCGCCAGCCTCTCAAGCCATTTGTCGATGTCGAATATTGGTGGACGGTCAGCGACGCTGGTGGACAGCAACTCGTTACAAAACACCGGTGGTTTTCCTACAAGGACCCTCGCTTTGATTTTGATAAGGGGCAATCTTTGAGTGGGCAGTACGTGGTAGTGCACTGGTACGACGGCGACGCCGTTTTTGGCGGCCTGGCGTTGGACGTGGCTGACCAGGCAGTGGACCGTATACGAGAGCAGATTGACCCGTCGCTGGCCTTGCCTGAACTATTCCACGTGTATCTCTACGCCAGCGAAACGGACCTCTTACCCGCCCTGCCGGCAATGGGCCGGGAATGGGTGGTGGGCCAGGCCTATCCTGAATTGCGGATCGCCCTGGTGGCTGTCCCGCCGGGCGCAGAGAGCGTTTCCACCATGCGTTGGCTCATTCCCCACGAGCTGACGCACCTGCTGCTCTACGAGGCGATGGGTAGCAGGTACAGGCGTCTGCCCCCCTGGCTCAACGAGGGCCTGGCCGTCGTCAGCGAGCAAGTGCCCGATCCTGACGCGGAACTGGTGCTCGACCGGGCACTTGAGAGCGGTCAACTGCTCTCGCTGGATGTACTGTGCTCCAGCTTCCCCTATCAGGATGACCAGGCAAGCCTGGCCTACGCCCAGAGCGCCAGCGTCGTGAGGTTCATTCAAGAGAACTATGGCCGGTCGGCTATCACGAGGCTGGTGGCGGCTTATGGCGATGGCCTCTCCTGCCGGGGCGGGGTGCGCCGGGCCATCGGCATCAGCCTGGGAAGCCTGGAATCGCAGTGGCGCAAATCGCTGGGTACACACTCCCAGAGTGCGGCCTTTCTCAGACGAGCTATGCCCTGGTTGCTGCTGGTGCTGGTCAGCTTGCCCTTGCTTTTGCTGGTCGCCCAGCCGTTGGCTGGCCGGCGGCAAAAGGGCGACGTGAACCACTGACCTCATTGTGGGAAGCCAAAGTTTCCGTACCCTCTGGATTGCATATTGGGGAACCTTGTGATACAATATCAACCAGAAAGGGGGATGTTATGCCCATCGAAACATACGCCCGGAAAAACAGAAAAGCGACTTTCTCACTGCCAGTTTCGCTCATAGAAGAGGTACGCCAGATGGTCAAGGATGGCCTGGTACCTTCTCAGAGCGCACTTGTTGTCCAGGCCTTGCAGAAAGAAATCCGTGAGCGGCGTGTGGCCCGGTTGAGAGAGGAATTTCGCCAGGCAGCGGCCGATCCCGACTTTTTGAGGGACGTCGAGGAAACGATGCGCGATTTTGCTGCCGCCGACAGTGAAACGGCGAGGATGATCCCATGATTGATGGGCCGTTTCAGTGGCGGGTCTTCCGGGCCAATCTGGATCCGGCCGCCGGCTCGGAACAAGCAGGGCAGAGGCCAGTGCTTGTGGTGTCCAACGAGATTATGAACGAGGTACTACCCATCGTCACGGTGCTACCGCTCACGTCCCGCAAACCAGGACGCCGCATCTATTCGACTGAGGTCCTCTTGCCAGCCGGAGTAGCAGGACAACCGGCAGATTCAATCGTCATGGCCCACCAAATCCGAACTATCTCCAAGCGCCGGTTGCAGGCTGTGTACGGACATCTTGCAGATCCGGCTTTGCGTAAGACCATTCAAGTAGCCATGCGCCTCTATCTGGATCTTGAGGTTTGAATCCAGCCGGCGTGATTTCTTTGACAGCCACAACGAGGCCGCGAATGGGCAATTGGTGATCTTGTACGACAGGAGCAATTGCTCCTCTATGGCTGGCGGTGGCCCACCGGTCGTGACAGCTACTCCGAAAATTGCCCTGCGCGATATGGAAATCGCGGCTACCCACTTGGCTATCTGACCACAAGAGATAAGCATGGGCAGAAGACGCATCTATGTCATCGGACACAAAAAACCCGATACTGACTCGATCGTCTCGGCGGTGGCCTATGCCGAGTTGCTGCGCCGCCAGGGACAGGATAACGTCGTCGCCGCCCGCCAGGGCGACCCCTGGCCAGAGACGCAGTACATTCTAGACCGCTTTGACGTACCTCTGCCGGTGCTGGTCGAAGACGTGCGCCCCTGTGTGAGTGACGTGATGACGTCCAAAGTGGTCACTGCTGATCCTAACGAGTCCGTGCATCAGATAGGCCGCCGCATGCGCGAACGGCGCATCCGCGCCATCCCCCTGGTGGATGGCGGCGGTTATCTCCAGGGCTTGATCACCGTCGAGGACTTTTCCCGGCTTTTGTTTGAAGAGATGGATCCTGCCGTCCTGGATAGAGTCCCCCTTGGTCTGGATAACCTGCTGGCAACGCTGGGAGCCAGGCTCATAGTGCGCGCGCCGGCCGATCGCCTGCGAGACAAGGTGATGGTCGGCGCCATGTCGGTAGAGACCATGCGAGAGCGCCTGGAGCCGGACATCCTGCTGGTCGTGGGTGATCGGCCCGACGCCCAGCGTGTGGCCATAGAAAAGGGCGTGGCCGTGCTGGTGGTCACCGGTGGCCTACCGGTGGACGACGAGATCGTAGCCCTGGCCCGGGAGAAAGGCGTGACCATCATCTCGTCGCCACACCACACATTTACGACGGCGCGTCTGCTCAACGTGAGCATACCCATCTCCTCGGTGATGCAAACCGATGTGCTGACGGCGCATCCCGATGACCTGCTGGACGAAGTGCGGCCCAAGCTGGCCCGGCAGCGCACCGTGCCTGTGCTCGGCGACGATGGACGACTGGTCGGCATCGTCTCACAGAGTGATCTGCTGCATCCGACGCGCCACGGCGTTATTCTGGTAGACCACAACGAACGTGCCCAGGCGGTAGACGGGTTGGAGGAAGCCGAGATCCTGGGCATCATAGACCACCATCGCATCGCCGATGTGCACACCCCCTCGCCCATCTTTTTCCGCAACGAGGTCATCGGTGCCACGTCCACCATCATCGCCAGCCTATACTGGGAATCGGGCATCCCTATTCCACCGCCGATGGCGGGCATCCTGTTGGGCGGCATTCTCACCGACACGGTAGCCTTCCGCTCGCCCACCTGCGCACCGCGCGACCGGGAGGTGGGTCATCACTTGGCCGAACTAGCCGGCGTGGACCTGGACGAGTACGCCGAAGAGATCTTTGCTGTGGCCTCAGACCTGACCGGGCGCAGTCTCCGCGAAGTGCTGACCACCGATTTCAAAGAGTTCACTGTGAATAACGCGCGCTTTGGCATCGGCTACATGGAGACGACTGGCCGGAGCCAGGTAGATGCCGTACAGAACGAGTTGGTGGCCGAGATGCAGCGTCTGCGCGCCGATCGAGGCTACGCTGTGATGATCTTTATCGTCGTAGACATCCGGCGCGACGAATCGGAAATCTTTATCGCTGGACAGGAAGGAGCAGTGGCCGAAGCCTTTGAGCAAGAGTTGGCTTCGCCCCATTCGTTCGTTTTGCCCGGCGTCATCTCCCGCAAAAAGCAGATCGTGCCGGTGCTGCCGCACATTCGGTTTCGCAAGGCTTGACTTATGCCAGACTTGTCCCCCAAGTATTGAGCAATAGCCTTCTCTTTCTCGGTCTGGACTCCGACCGGCAACGTCGCCTTCTGGCCCAAATGCTGGAAGGAGACTTTGATGCCGGGGCCTACCTCTTGCGCCGCCTGGGCCTGGTGGACAGGAGGGGGGCCTCATCCGCATCTTGCGCGCCCACCAACTCGTCCCTTTTGTCGACGGCCGCGAATTGAGACTTGTGACTCGTGATTTATGATTTGTAATCTGCGAAGGAGTTTGAACCATGATTCACCAACCTCATGCCTCGACTTTCTCCATCGTCGGCTATGATCCCAAGGCTCAGGAATGGGGCATCGCCGTACAATCGAAATTCCTGGCCGTCGGGGCGGTGGTGCCCTGGGCGCAGGCCGGCGTTGGGGCAGTGGCGACCCAATCCTACGCCAACACGTCCTTTGGACCGGGCGGCCTGGCGCTGATGGCCCAAGGTCTGAACGCACAAGAGGCCCTCTACCAACTCGTCGCCAGCGACGAGGGGCGCGCTCGCCGGCAGGTGGGCCTGGTTGATGCGCAGGGCGGGGCAGCGACCTTCACCGGCGAAGAGTGCCACGCCTGGGCCGGTGGCCTCATCGGGACGCATTATGCCGCTCAGGGCAACATCCTGGTCAGCGGCGCG
>CAYVPU010000276.1:0-4513 GCA_964453885.1 uncultured Anaerolineae bacterium
TCGAGGCCGATGAAAACTTTTAACTTTGTTGTGTTGGCAGACTCTCATATCAGATTGGAGGAGGGCGACCGCCACGCTTTTTACCCATCGGATCAGCTTGCCAACGCCCGCAACCGATACGTGGTTCAGAAAATCAACCAACTCGCCCCAGACCTGGTCGTTCACCTTGGGGACGTGATACACCCTATCCCGGCGCTGCCCACTCACGAGACCGCCGTGCAGATGGCTCACGATTTGTACCAACGCCTGGAGAGCAGGCTATACGTAACACCGGGGAACCACGACGTCGGTGACAAGCCGAACGCCTGGGTGCCGGCGCCCGGCGTCAACGAGCAGAGCCACGAGGTATTTGAGAAATATTGGGGCCAAAGCTATTCGTCGTTTGATTGCCAGGATTGCCATTTTGTCCTCATCAATTCCCCGCTGTTGAATTCCGGCCTTGAGCGGGAAAAAGACCAGCAGGGGTGGCTGGAACAAGACCTGGCCGCCAGCCAAGAGGCCGGGAAGCGTATTTTCCTGTTCACGCATTATCCCATCTACCTGAACCATCCCCAGGAAGAAGAACACTATGACAACATCGCCGAGCCGGCGCGATCATGGGTGCTCTCCTTGCTGGAAAAGCATGGCGTAGAAGCTGTCTTTGCCGGACATGCCCACAATTTCTTTTACAATCGTTACCTGCACACCGATCTGTATGTGCTGCCCTCCGTGACTTTTGTCCGGCCAGAGTTCAGCGAACTGTTTCACATCCATCCGTCCTCAGAATACGGTCGTTACGACGCCGATAAGCTGGGCTTCTTTTTCGTCAGAGTGAACCGGGAGGGGCACCACATCGAACCTATTCGGACTCACGGCCTGAGCGATGAGCAGGAAGAAACCACCGTGACCTGTCCGCTCTCTCTGTCCGGCGACCTGGCGGAGAGGAGGGCGATGCCTGTAGGAATCTTTCTTCGCCACGCCTGGGCCCAGTCCATCGAGATGCCATACGGTAATCTGGATGAATTCACACGCAAGCCCGTGCGGAATGATTATCTGCTACAAGCACTGTGGGAGCTAGACATTCGAAAGCTGCGCGTACCCCTCGGCGACCTGGCGAACGAGGACTCGCGGCAGCGGATGCGCCTGCTGAGAACCAGGGGGCACGAATTCACCGTCTTTAGTGCCGGAGCGCCGAACCGCCATACCAGGGAAACGATCGCTCGTCACCACGACCTCATTGCTGCCTGGGAGGTGACAGTGCCCTGGGATCAGATGCCAGAAGCCATTCGCGACATACGGGAGGTCAAGCACAAGGCTGCTGTGCGGACGTATCTCTCCAAAATAGATACTCTGGCAGACCAGCGACATGGCCCGAGATCTCGTTTTTCACATTTTGCCAGCCACGGATTCAGGCTGGAGGAACGGGATTTGCTCAACACGTGCCTGACCAGGTATGGCGCAGCCGAAACGATAGACGGTTTTGTGTTCCGCCTGACTCCCGACACGCCCCCCTGGCAGGGCATCCAGTCGGCGAGGCAGCTGGTAGCCGGTCTGAACATAGCCGCTGTGGTGCACGTGCAACTGCCACGAGAGGACGAAGGGGTCGCCTACGTGAAGGACCGCGAAATCTCAAACCGGGTGGCCGAGACACTGGCCACTGCCCTCGCAGCCAAAGACGTGGCAGTGTTTGTGGATACATTTGTCGACCACGACCGGGGCTACTATCCGAGAAATGGCCTCCTGGATAGACGGTACAACCCACGGTCTAGCTACTACGTCCTTTATCATCTGCAGCGTGCACTGGGCAGCAGTCAGCACGAAATCAAGATGACACCCATAAATGCCTCGGCCGGTATCCGTGCTTTCGCCCTGGAAACCCGGCCATACCGCTGTGTTCTCTTGCTGGCCGATGAGAAAACAAATCACGTGGAGCTAGACCTCTCGTGGCTTCCTGAATCCGGCGCCCGAGATGGGATGGGGAAGTTGATGGACTTGCGGACGGGGAAAGTGGGTGAAATCTTTTGGCGGCAATCGCCTTCGACTGACGCCCACATCAGACTGAACGTCCCGCCGGCACGTTTTGATCCCGCGCTCCTGATCCTCAAAGACTCACCATGAGACACACCATCCTTTTTGCCACGGCCAACCCCGGCAAAAAACAACTCTTTGCCCCCATCCTTGCCTGTTACGGGCTGCGCTGCGTCACCCTCATCGAAGCAGGACTGAATGGACGGCGTCCACCTGAGACGGGCCACACTCCGGAGGAGAACGCACTGCTCAAAGCCCGTGCCTTCCACTCACCCCAATGGCCGCTCGTCTTTGGCGATGACGCCGGCCTGGAGATTGACGCCCTGAACGGCGAACCCGGCCTCCAGACCCGGCGCTGGGGCGGTCTCTTTGCCGATGACGTGGACGATCAAACCTGGCTGTGTTACCTGCTGGGCCGGCTGGAGGGCGTGCCGCCGGAAAAGCGCACGGCGCGCTTTGTGGCCGCCTGGGCGCTCATTGACGCCGCCGGGAATGAACACGTTCACCGCATCGTGAGCCACTTTCGCATCGCCACCCGTCCCATTCGTCCTATCACGCCGGGCTTTCCTCTCTCTGCCGTGCGCATCGGCCTCGCAGAGGCGATGGAAGGACGCAGCAAGCAACTGGCCCGGGAGTGGGAGCGGTGGGGGGTGCTTGAGGGGCTGGTAAAAGAATAGCCGCCGTTCCGCCTGTGACAGCGAATTCGAGGATTTATCGAATAGAGTTCGTTTCATCCTCTTGATTCGTTGTTAATCCCCGCGCCCAGTAGACAAAAAGGCACGCTTGCGCTATAATTATCCTGGGGGGACAGAGGGATCTCGATGGAGACGCACCGCGCAACAAAGCGCTACCAAACTTTCTGGCACTCGTCCGTCCCGGTGATCGCCGCGTGCGTGCTGGCCTTTGCGCTCCGGCTGTATCACCTGCACGGACCGGCGCTGCGTTGGGACGAAGGGTGGACCATTGCCCACGGCCACCTGCCCTGGCGCGAGTTGGTTCGCATCGCGGCACTGGAATGGCATCCTCCCCTATTTTACGTCCTGTTCAAAACATGGCTGTCCCTTGCCGGGCAGCTCAGCTACACGGTTCGATTTCTGGCCGTCCTGGCCGGTGTATTGACCGTCCCCCTGGCCTACGTCGCCGCGCAAGCCTGGGTGCAAAACCGTCGCCTGGCATGGCTGGCCGCCTTTTACGCGGCGACTGCACCGCTGCTGGTCTATTATGGCCAGGTGAATCGTATGTACGCCTGGACGCCGGTGGGCACGTTGCTGGCAACCTGGGCGCTCCTGCGAGCCACGGCGACCCCACGGCTGCAGATCCGATGGGCCATCGCCTCTGGCCTGGGGACGGCGTTGGCTCTTTACCTGCTCTATTACACGATTTGGCCCCTGGTCGCCCTGTACGTTTTTGTCCTGCTCGTCCGGCGTGACCACTGGCGGGCAGCGGTCGTCTCTGGACTCGTCGCGCTGATCGTTTACGTTCCGTGGATCGCCTACGCTGTCAGCACGTTCCAGAGTCGCATCTACCCGTCGGAAACGCTGGCCCAATCATTGCGCCAGACGTGGGAATTCGTCGGCCCGTCTGTCTACGGCCTGGTCTTTGCCTTTGGGCGCGGCCGGCCGGCCGTGTGGATCACCGGGGCCGTTCTGCTGGTGGGAATGTTGCTCACTCCGCCGCGCCGGTGGACGCCGGTACTCCTGCCGGCCCTGGCGATTGGTTTTACCATCGCCGGCGTCTCCTACGGCGCTCAAGCCGTGCATTTTTTCGCCGTGCGGCACCTTGTCCCGGCGGCGCCCTTTCTGGGGCTGGCACTGGCGTGGGCGATGGATCGGCTGTTCACGCGCTGGAGACCGCTGCTGCCGGCCGCCGTGGTCGCGCTGGTCGTGGCTTTCTGGCCCACCAGTTCGGCCTTTGTCTATGCCAAGACACTGGAAGTCGTTGACCCGTTCGACCCGGCGTCAGACTGGCACTACCTTTCGTCAAAGGTCTTGCCGGGCGATGTGGTCCTTTTCAACAACCTGGCCAAGGCCGGCTGGTACGAACACGCCCGCGCTGGTCAGGGCGCACCGTGGTCGTATGCCCTGCGCTGGGATCCTATCATCGAGCCGATAGACGCCGTCATTGCGCCGCGCATCGAAAGGGCGATGCAACAGCACACCCGGCTCTGGTTCGTGCTCTACAAGGGCGCTACCGGCCCCAACGATGCCCTCCGCGCCTGGCTTGGATCCAACGACCGCCTGTATCCCACGTGGGAAGGCTGGACGAGTGACACGCTCTTTCTCGGCTACGTCGTGCCTCCCGGGCCGTTGGTGGATTCGCCGGCCAGGGAGACGTTCGCCGATCAGCCGATCGAACTGGCCGTGGCGCGTTTCACCGACCATGCGCAGCCCGGCGGTGGTGTAGCGGTAGAGTTGACGTGGCGGATCCACGGCCAGATCACGGCCGACGAAAAGGTGTTCGTGCACCTGGTCTCGGCCGATGGGATGCTGGTCGCCCAGCACGACGG
>CAYVPU010000277.1:0-4502 GCA_964453885.1 uncultured Anaerolineae bacterium
TGGTAGGGGAGTGTCAATGAGCAGACGAGCAGACCCTCCAAAGGTGGAGATACTTCTGTAGGTGATTCAGCCACCGTCCAGCCCATCGCCCGATATTCTCCCCACAGATTGTGGTCAGACAGACCCGGTTCAGGGCACAATGCCGACCGAAGGTACCATACGCTCGTAATGGACTAGAGGCAGGCCACGACGGTCGCCGGGGACGATGGCCCGGCCGCCCATATAGTACGCCTGAGCCGAGCCACCGCCGTCCAGGTTCACCGCGTCCACCGCACCCGCTTCTGCCAGGAGGTCGGTCAGCTCGGTCAGCGTCGCGCCGGCGCTTTCCACGCCGGGAACCCTCAAAGCCGGTTTGACGCAGGCAACCATCGCAAGAACCATATTGCCCTCCTGATCTATTCCCAGCCCCGCACGACCGTGACGGCTCCGGTTTATGTCCGTCTTGTAGTCGGTGGATACTACGCCGACTTGCCAGGTTCCATCCTCCAGCGACCGGCTGGGCCAGAATTGCTCTTGCTCTTCCAGATAAGTGTCCGTCAGCGGAGAGCGGCCGCCCTGGAGCAGGATAGGGCCAACCTGGAGCGCCTGATTGGTGGCCTGATGCTGGGGACGTGCAAAGTGATAGTCGAGCACAAGTTGGGAACGCAGCGTGTTTTGTAGCTCGCGTCGTTCAGCGGTGGAGAGGATGCCGGGCGCAAAGGAGATGACGAATCCGTTTTGCGGTAGCGCCAGGGTTCCGCCCATTTGCCAGCTCACTACCCGCCGGTCTATGACAGTCAGCTCAAAGTGACCAGGGGCGGCTGGGGTGTAACCCAGCACCCGTCCCTGGCCCGCAACGCCGTAATAGCGGGTGTAAAGGGTCAGATTGGATGGCCCCTCGTCGTTGAGGGAAAAGGGAATAGCCCTGGCCGGGAGCGGAACGTCACGGGGGCACAGGCGGAGGCCGTTGGGCAGGGTGATTTCCAGGTCGTTTAGCCCAAAGAAGCCAACCTGCCAGCGACCGTCGAAAAAGACCGTTCCTCGACGGTAGAGGGACGGGCGGTGGATGACGCCATCGGCCACCCAGAGATTGTACGGCTCGCCCAACGCCGAATGATGGCTGAAAAAGTCATCGTGTTCCAATAAAAAGAAGGCGGTATCAAAGACCAGGCGGGGACGTTCCCGCCAGACCAGGTCGCTCAGAAAGCCACAGCGGCCGATGGGAATCAGGTTCTTGTAGACGGGAAAACCGGCGAAATCCAGGCGTGCTGCAGGACGGCAACCAGGGCCTAAATCCAGATGCAGGCGGTTTTGGGAGGTGAGCAGATGGATGACGGCCAGTCCGCGCTCGCGCCAGGCGGCTTCCGATTCCGGCGTAGTGACCTGCCAGCTCTCGTCGTGGTAGTGCAGTCCGCCCTGACTCAAAAGCGTTCGCAGGGTGTGGGTGATGAAGGAATTGGCGCTAAGGAGCATCTCGCCGCCTGGGGTGACGGCCGAGATTCCAGGAAAGACTCGCCCCACCGGACGGTCCTGCTCCAGTTGCAGGAAGGAAATAATGATAGGTTCACTTTCGCCGCGCTCGCAGGCCTCGTAATAGCGCAGGTGGGCAATGTCTTTGAGCTTGATTTGTGGGTCGCTCTGGTCTATATCGCGGAAGTGGAGTGCAGCAGCCCGGAAGTGCAGGGTGATCGTATCAGCGAAGGAGCCACCTGGGCGGTGTAGGCGGGTCTGAGCTTTGGTGATGGGTAAAGGAACAGTCATAAAGTCTAGTCTCCTGGCAACCCTACACGCACTCCTCTGGTCTGATGTAAGAGCGCTTATCCGTTGCCTTTGAGCAACACACTACTACCCGCGATGGGGAGAGAGATCGACATAGTTGGCCTCAGGCCACGGGGGCAGTAGTACAGCTCTGTCATGCGAGCCATCAATTCATCCACTTCCTCCTGTCGAGCCAACACCATCATGCAGCCACCCAGTCCAGCCCCGGCTAATTGTGCGCCCGCCACCCCTTTGGTAGGCAGGGCAATGTCCACCATCAGGTCAATCTCTGGAGTGCTGCAGCGATAGCTGCCCGGCTGGCGTTCGATTTGCGCCCGCAGCACGCGCTCCGGGTTGCCACTCTCCAGGTCGTCTATCAAATTCAGCAAGTAATCATTGGAAACCCTGGCCGGGTGAGGCCGGGGCTGCCACGCTTCGTCGTGGGTGCACACCCGGTCGCCATCGTGTGAAATCGTCATCAATTGTCCCAGTTCGGCAATGCGCCCCCTGGTTAGCAGATCGGTGGTGATGCGGCTGCGTTCACATTCGGCCAGCCCGTACAAGGCGACGCCTCGGATAGGGTACAGGCAATCGTCAGGCAGGGCATGGATGGCTGAGAGCAGCGACAGTTGCTCCGGCGGCAGTGATGCCTCCACTTCAGCGCGCGTGGCCTGCTCCGGCAGGCGAAGCAAGAGTTTGTAGATCCAGGCCAGCGGGATACCCAACGTGTGGGTGTTCACGTCGCGCAGGTGGTACATAAGCGGCGCGTACTGGGGGTAGCGTGCCTTGATGAGCGCCAGAGCAATGCGGTAGCAGGCCACGCGGTGGTTAAAGGTATCACGCGCCGCCGCCGACTTGGGCGCTTTGATCTGCGAGTCGCAGACGATCAGCCGGTAGCCATCAGGAAAGGGAATCTGTCTCTCAATGGCAAAAACGAAAAAGGCGACCCTGACGACCTGTCCCTTCTGGCCAAACTTGATCGCCGCGTGATCGGCGCTACCGCCCCGCGTGCCCACAAACCACTCTCCTTCGCCGCACATATCCACAAACTGAGATGGATAAACGTCGAGTTGGTTGGCGAATACCGTCGCTTCGGCTGTGGCTACCACCAAGGCCGACGACGAACCAAGCCCGGCGGCGATGGGGATGTTACCGTGGACGATCATGTCTAGCCCGCGCAACTTGAGCGTGGGGAATTTCTTCTGCAATCGCAGGATGGCGGCTTTGACGTATTGTGACCAGTCGCCACCGGTGGTCAGCACCATCTGATGCACCCGCTCGCTGTCCACCAGCGATAGCCAGTTGTCCCACGGCAGATCGGCCAGCAACTCGCCGATGGCAAACTCGCGTGGCGGAAAAGTTTCGGCATCCAGATTGTAGAGCCGCACCCGGTCGTCCGGACGGGGATGGATGACCATCAGCACCTCACGGTCAATGGTCATCAGGTTGCAGTGTCCCCCCTGGTGGTCTACGTGGCGGCCCATCAGGTTGATCCGGCCCGGCGCGCGCACCAGCAGTACAGGCGTGTCGGCACCCAGTTCCCGGGCAGCGCGGGTCAGGGTGTCCAGGTAAGCCCGTATCCGTTCTGCCAATAGGGATTCTGCTTTTCCATAGAGGGTCAGCAGTTCGGCCCACAAAGCGTCATCCGGCGCTCGCCCGCCGTTCTGCAAACGCCGAAAGGAGGTCAACCAGTCGGCAATGGGACGGAACGCCGGCCCTGGCGCAGGTGCCTGCACGTGGCGAGGACGCTTTTTTGATTGGACGTAGGCTTCGACCTCTAGCAGTTCGGCTGGATCGTTGAAGGCCATCACGTAGTTAGGGTTATCCACGCGCACGGCCTGCACGCGGAAGTGGCAGCTCCCGTCTGCGCGCGCTTGGGCCAAGAGCGTGATGATGTCGGAGAGGTATTCCTCACCCTGGGCATTGGCCGTCGTCAGCTGGGCCAGGGCGTAGCGCAGTGCCGAGATTTTGATCAAGTAGACCGAAAAGTTGGCCAGGGGAGCATCGTCTACCTGGGCCGGCGTGAGGGAGAGGGGCTGGCCGGCAATGTCCACAAAATCGAAGCGGGTCAGCCCGGGTGGAATCCAGGCCAAAAGCTCAGCCGGGATGGGCGCACGTCCCTCAATGGCTACTGTTTGCCACAGCGCGCCAGCGCTGCCAAAAGCCAGAACCGCCCTGTGCTCGTCAGGGAAATCGGCCCGCAGGATGTCCAGCACTTGCTGGCGAGAGAGGGCGTCGCCAGAGGCGGCCAGTTTCCGCAGGCGGGCCAGGGCCTGCCGTTGCCATACGTCGCGCACTTCGACGTTGCCCAACACAGAGCCATCGGGGTAGAGCAGCACCCGGCCCGGGTCGGAACGGCGGCGTTTGGGGCCAACCAGAAAGGCCATGTCGCAGCGCTGGCTGTAGAAAACGTTAAAGAGGTGTTCGAGGACCAACTGTTCCACCACCCGGTCGCCAGCAACGACGAGCACCTCTTCGTCACCACCCAGCGATTCCAGCACCCGCGCGCCCTGCCGGGCCGCGTGGCCGGTGCCCAATTGCTCGGCCTGGTAGGCAAAGATGACGCCTTTGTAGGCGCGGCCTACCGTCTCGGTGACCTGCCCGGCCATCGCGCCCACCACCACCACCGGCTGGACAACCCCGCACTCCCGGTAGATGTCTATGGCGCGGACGATGGCCGGTCGCCCGTCAATGGGAAAACAGACTTTGTGGCGGTCGGCGGAGCACATGCGGGTGCCTTTTCCGCCCGCCAGGATGATGCAGAA
>CAYVPU010000278.1:0-4498 GCA_964453885.1 uncultured Anaerolineae bacterium
CCCGTCTTTAACGAAGAGGAGAACCTGGAGCCTTTGTTCGTTCAGTTGCTCAGGGTACTGGAGGGCCTCGGCCTTTGCTATGAGATCATTGCCGTGGACGACGGGAGTACGGATGGCAGTTTTGCTGTCCTCCAGCGGCTGCACGAGGAGAATCCGCGCATCAAAGTGGTGCACTTTCGGCGCAACTTTGGCCAGACGGCAGCCTTTGCCGCCGGATTTGACCGCGCGCGGGGTGAGGTCGTCATCACCATAGATGCCGACCAGCAAAACGACCCGGCCGATATTCCTCGCTTGTTGGACAAGATGGCCGAGGGCTATGACGTGGTCAGCGGGTGGCGCAAAGACCGACAGGATCGCTTCCTGGATCGCAAGCTGCCCTCAATGATCGCCAACTGGCTCATCTCGGTCACGACGGGCGTCCACCTGCACGACTATGGTTGTTCGCTGAAGGCTTATCACCGCGATGTAGTCAAGAACGTGCACCTTTACGGTGAGTTGCACCGCTTTATCCCCGCCTTGGCCAGTTGGATGGGCGTCTCGGTGGCCGAGTTGCCGGTGTCGCACAACTTTCGACGCTTTGGCAAGTCCAAGTACGGCCTGTCGCGCACACTGCGGGTGCTGTTAGATCTGCTCACGGTGCGGTTTATGCTCAGTTACTCGGCGCGGCCAATGCAGCTTTTTGGCGGCATCGGACTTTTGTCCTTTGCGATGGGAGTGCTCAGCGGGCTTTACCTCTCTGCTCAAAAGTTGATACATGGCTATAGTTACAGCATTGATCGCCCACTGCTTCTGTTGAGTATTCTCCTGGTCCTCGTTGGCGTGCAGATGGTGAGCATGGGCTTGCTGGGTGAACTCGTCGTGCGAACCTACCACGAGACGCAGGGCAAATCCATCTATGTGATCCGAGAGATCATCGAGTAACGCTATGGACGAACCAAAAGTGTTGGTTATCGGCCTCGACGGGGCCACATTCGACCTCATCCGTCCCTGGGCAGCCGAAGGCAAGCTGCCCACTTTTGCGCGTCTCATGGACAAAGGCACGTGGGGAGACCTGGCTTCTACTGTGCCTCCGGTCACTTCTCCGGCCTGGCCGACCTTTAGCACCGGGAAGAACCCGGGCAAACATGGTGTCTTTGATTACATTCATCCTCGTCAGGGGCAGTTCGATCTGGTCAACGCCTCGGCCATTGACAGCCCTATGCTGTGGGAGGTTTTGTCTGGCAAGGGCAAGCGGGTGGGCGTGATGAATGTCCCAGTCACTTACCCACCCCGCCCGGTCAATGGCTTTCTCATCGCGGGCTTGCTTTCGCCGTCGAGAGCCATCTTTACCTACCCATCCAACTTTTTGGACCGTTACGAGGCAGAACTAGGGTCCTACCGGGTGATGCCCAAGGTGCAGTACAAAGACGGCATCGAGGATGAGTTTATTGCCGATTTGCAGGATCACGTTGAGCAACGTGAACGTTACGCGCTGGCTCTGATGCAAAACGAACCATGGGATTTTTTGATGGTCCATTTCCTTACCCTGGACGTGGCCCAGCACGCACTGTGGCATTTCATGGACCCCACGCATCCGCGACACGATCCTGCCCGCGCCAGCCGTTACGGCGACGCCATTCTACGGCTCTACCAGCGGATAGATGCAGCCCTGGCCGAGATCACGGCGCACCTGGACGACGACACAACTCTTTTCCTCATGTCCGATCACGGCTTTGGCCCATTGCATCGCGTGGTAAACCTCAACAACCTTTTTCTGGAAACCGGCCTGCTCCGGCTGAAACGTCATCCACTGACACGACTCAAGTTCACCCTGGCGCGTCTGGGTGTCACCCCAGCGAGCGCCTATGAGTGGCTGGCCCATCTGGGATTGCAGAGCATCACGTTCAAGGTGTCCAAACGATTCCGCAACCGCATGGTAGGCAAGTTTCTCTCTTTCGACGACGTAGACTGGTCTCGCACGGTGGCTTTTTCGCTGGGACATGTAGGTCAGGTCTATCTGAACGTAAAGGGACGCCAACCCCAGGGCATCGTGCCGCCGGAGGAGTATGAGCGGGTGCGCCAGCACATCGTGGAGACACTGAAGAGACTCGTTGATCCCGACACCGGTCGCAAGCTGGTAGATCGCGTGATTTTCCGCGAGGAGGCTTGCCACGGTCCTCACTGCGACGAGGGGCCAGATCTCCACCTCGTCATGGATGGCTACCGGGTCATTGCTTTTCCCCTCTTTGCGACCAATACCAGAATCGTGACTGAGCAGATCCGCGGCGATTCGGGCTGTCATCGCGCTAATGGCATCTTTGTGGTGCACGGGCCTCACATCCGTGCGGGTCAGCAGATAGAGGGCGCAAACATCGTAGACCTGGCCCCAACGATTCTGCACACTTTTAGACTGCCGGTGCCCCGCGACATGGATGGTCGCGTCCTGGTCGAAATATACGCCGACGATCATCTCGCCACCCTGCCGGTGCAGTTTGAAACCACCGAGTTTACACCAGTCGAAAACGTATATGCACTCAGCCCGGAAGAGAGTCAAGAATTGGAAGACCGGCTGCGGGGATTGGGGTATCTGGGCTAAAACTGAACGAAGCGAGGTTTCTACATGATTTCCACATCGTCAAAGCACTCCCCACGACTTTGGACAGGCGTGTTAGCGTTGCTACTGGTAGCGATGGTGGCCTCTGGCACAGCCAACTCACCGACGTGGGCCAACCCGCCGGACGACACGCCGACACCTCAGACTCCACTCATTGAGCCGTTCTCCTTCCAGTTGAAAGAACCGCCTGGTGGGGTTACAGCAACTGTTGCCGCTACTTCGGTACGTCCCACCGCTGGTGGGGATTGGTCCGACTTGATGAACACCAGCTTTGAAGAAGGCGTTCCACCTAACGAGTTGTGGGAAGTACGGGGTGAGGACATCTGGATTACAAGCACCCTTGCTTACAGTGGCACCTACAGCGCAGCGGTGGAGGATTTTAGCGGCGCTCCGACCACCTGGTTGGTGTACGGAGGAGCGAATGGCTTTTCGCTTGACGACCTGATTGACGCCAGGTTGAACTTTGCTTACTGGCTGGACACTGACGAGGACACCTACTTTGGCTGGGCAGCTTCAGCCGACGGCGCGAGTTTTTACGGGGCGCGCACCTCCGGGCGAGTGCAAAGCTGGCTCCTTGGTTCACTGGATTTGAAGCAACTGATCGGTGACGACTCGGTCTGGATCGCCTTTACCATCTCTGGCGATGGAAGTGGCAGTAGTCAGAACATCTATCTGGACGACGTTACTCTCCGCATACAAGAGCCATATCGGATTCACCTGCCGTTGATAGTCCAGAATTATTCGAGCTGCCCATATCCCTGCTTGATTTACCAGGATGACTTTAGCGATCCCCTCAGCGGCTGGCCAAGAGAACACTCTCACTATGGCAAGGTTGAAATCCACCGTGACTATCAAGACGGCACCTACAATATGGAGATCGAACATGAATGGTTCACCGCCGTCTACGCCATGGCGCCGAACGTTGAACTCCCTAAAAACTATATAGTTCAGTTTGCCATGCGGTACGACTTTTGGGATTGGAACGCTGACTGGGGGGTGATTGTGAACGCCACCGGCGAGCCGGGTGCCTGTTACATGCTTACGTCCATGAATGCGTCTGGCAGTGTAATGTACAAAATTCGCTATCGCTCGTCCAAGGGGAAAGAAACGACTCTGGCCAGTGGAGACGCCAAGAAACTTCTCAGGAACAACGATCAGTGGAAAACGGCGAGGGTCGTCCGCCAGGGAGATGGCATCAGCTTTGAGGTCTACAAGGATGGGGGTTGGGTTCGCATCAATAAAGTCTACGATGGAAAGCTCGACGGTGGCAGAGTCGGATTCAGGATTTTCACCTATGAACAAGGTGCGGAAGCCTGGTTTGATAACCTGTACGTGTGGGACCTGGGACCTTGACCTGCCATCCAGCCTGACCCAGGATAAATCAGACGGGGAGATCTCTTCCTGAGAATCTCCCCGTTGCGATCTGGCTTCTGCCTGGCGCCTCAATCCCGTTCCGTTTAATCTCGTTTCCGTCTACGCTCCCGACCCGTCTCTTTCAACGCTGCACCGTGGTCAGAGGAACAGCGTCGTCAGGATACCGTTCGCCGTCGGCCGAGTAGACCGGCAACCGCTCTCCCGTCTCCGGATTGTAGAGGCCAACTACCAGGCGATACCGGCCGGAGGACACCCCATCCAGTGACAGAGAGATGGTATCCTCTACCATCTCACCCCGCTCCCACCAACTGGTAGGATACGTCCACCGGCGGGGCACCGCATCATCCTGGATGACGATAGTTCCTGTAGTCGCCTCAATGAGGTGCACAAAGACCTTGTACGAAACGTCCATCCTCTGCTTCGCCTGCCAGTAGAGGGTCAGTTCCAACGACTCGGCCGAGCCTTGCAGCTCATATCCCCGCAGCAGAATCACGTCCCCCCAGCGCACGTGCAGCGGATGCGCCGGTCTCG
>CAYVPU010000279.1:0-4497 GCA_964453885.1 uncultured Anaerolineae bacterium
GATGATACAACCATACAGTATCTCTTGATTTTTGTCAAGCCCAGGGCAGGCAAAAAAACTTTGATTTGACAAATCAATCGAGATATGATATGGTGCGGATGCTACTCCACATAGTCGTCGGCGGGGCCGATCAATATTTTGGGGAATACGAGGTCAGACCCTTGGGGTTTCCGAAACCCTAAGGGTCTTTACCCCAACTTTTTGAGAAGATACGAAAGGAGCTTGTAGTGGCTGAATATTGGGACACCTACCTGGGTGCGAGCCTGGCCGATGTTGACCCGGCTATCGCTCGTTTCATTGACCTGGAAGAAGAGCGCCAGGCGCGGCGCATCATCCTCATTCCTTCGGAGAGCATCGCCCCGGCGCCGGTAAGAGAGGCCCTGGGCAGCGTCTTTAACAACATCTATGCCGAGGGCTACCCCCCGCTGCGCATGACCCGTGACGACGAGGCACTGCTCCTCGACCTGGGCCACCAACTGGCCTACTACCGCCGTTACGCCGACCGCCGCTTTTACAAGGGGGCCGACTATGTCCACTTTGTGGAGACGCTGGCCCAGCGACGGTGTGCCGCTTGCTTTGCCAACGAACGAGTCGCCGCCGAGAACATTTATATCAACGTGCAACCCCTGTCCGGTGCGGCAGCCAACCTGGCCGTCTACGATGCCCTCATGGAGCCAGGTGACACCCTCATGGGCATGGATCTCTTTCAGGGCGGTCACCTGACCCACGGCAGCGAGTTCAACATCTCTGGCCGGCGCTACCAGGTGGCTTCCTACGGCGTGGATCGCCGAACGGGGCGGCTGGATTACGACCGCATCATGGAGCAGGCGTTGGCCGAGCGGCCCAGGATCATCGTCGCCGGATACACCTCCTACCCCTGGGCGCCCGATTGGGATAAATTCCGCCAGATCGCCGACGCCTGCGGCGCATCCCTCATGGCCGACATCGCCCACCCGGCGGGGTTGGTCGTCGCCGGGGCCTATTCCAGCCCGGTGGGTCTGGTCGACGTCATCAGCTTTACCACTCACAAGACGATGTGCGGCCCGCGTGGCGCGGTCATTATGACCACCGAAAAAGAGATCGCACAAAAGATCGACATGGCGGTCTTTCCGGGCGCGCAGGGCGGCCCGCACACCAACAAGTTCGCCGCCATGGCCGTTGCCTTTCAGATCGCGCAGACCGAAACTTTCAAGCGAATGATGTTCCGCATCATCGAGAACGCCCAGGCGCTGGAGACATCGTTGCAAGAGCGGGGTCTGAAACTGGCCTACGGCGGCACCGACACCCACTTGCTGATGATTGACCTGCGCTCGATCAAGACCCCCACCGGCGAGCCACTGCGGGGTGAGATGGCAGTGCGGATCATGGAGTTAGCCGGGCTGGTAGCCAACAAGAACACCATCCCCGGCGACGAGCTCACCGCCCTGGGCAGCGGCGTCCGCCTGGGTACGCCCTGGGTCACCCAGCGCGGCATGGGGCCGGCCGAGATGGAGACCATCGCCGAGGCCATCGCCCGGCTGTTGACGGCCATCCATCCCTTCCACTACCAGGGGCTGCTGGGCGAAATGCCGCGCGGCAAGATAAACCTGGACGTGCTGGAGGCGGTCAAGAAGGACGTGGCCGACCTGACCGCCCGCACCATCGCCGAGACCGAATCGCGGGGCAGCCGCTATCCGCACTACTTTTTCGCCGGCGAAGCCCCCGCGCCAGAGGGCCGTGGTATGCTGCTGGTGAGCGGCTGGCGGGCAAAGCCCTTCCTGCAAGAGGTAGGCAGCGCCGACATCGCTTCGCTGGAACCGGGCGAGCAGGCACGCACGCTCTTGTTGAGTAAAGACGGAGAATTGATGGACGATGTTCAACTGCTGCGCCTCGAGCCCGATGACCGGGGCCGTGACCGATATTTTGTTCTCACCCACGGCGCGACACACGAGCGGGTCAAGGCCTGGTTCCGAGGCCTGTCCGATGGCTATGTGCTTTTTGACAGCGACGACATACAGCGCAAGGTGCAAGGACCGGTCGTGGTAGAGGATGTTGGCCTCGACTGCCGCGACGACACTGCCACCCTGGAGGCAGCACGGGCCTTCCGCCGGGGGATACCCGAAACGTCCAACGGACTGCCTGCCGGCGCCGAGGCTCTGTCGCTCTACCAGGGCGGTCACAACGACCTTTTCTGCCTGACCAAGCCCTACTTTGTCGGCCAGGCGGCGCTGGCGCCGGCGTACTATAGGTCGGATAAAAAAGACTTTGTGTGGCGCGAGCCGGCAGACGCACCACTCCGGCGGACGCCGATCTACGAAACGCACCAAAAGCTCACTCGCAAGATCATCCCCTTCGCCGGGTGGGAGATGCCGGTCTGGTATACGAGTGTCGGCCAGGAGCACAGTGCCGTGCGCCAGGCGGCCGGGCTCTTTGACGTGGCTCACATGGGGGTGCTAGAAGTCGCCGGCCCCCACGCAGCGAGCTTTTTGGATGCAGTGACGACCAACTATGCCCGGTGGCTCGACCCCGGCCAGTCGCAATACGCCTACCTGCTTGACCCCGACGGGAACGTCATTGACGACATTATGGTCTACTGCCGTGACCGCGACCGCTTCCTGGTCGTCGTTAACGCGGCCAACGCCGAAAAGGACTGGGCCTGGCTCACCGCCGTCAACGAGGGGCTGGCCATCATTGACCGCGATAACCCGGCCAGGGCAGTGGAGGGCAAGGCGATCTTGCGCGACCTTCAAGATCTGGCCTGCGGCCTCGACCAGCGGGTGGACCTGGCCCTGCAAGGCCCGGCGTCGTTGCCCACATTGCAGGCGTTGACCGGCGACCCACAGGTCAAAGACGCACTGGCCCGAGTCCGCCGCACGGATCTGATCGAGGTGACGCTTTCGGGCATCCCGCTGGTCATTTCTCGCACCGGCTACACTGGCGAGGAGATCGGTTACGAGATCTTTGTCCACCCCGATCAGGCCGTCGAGTTGTGGGAGCTGCTGCTGAACAAAGGCGCAGAGTACGGCGTCAAACCCTGCGGCCTGGCCGCCCGCGATAGCACGCGCATCGAGGCCGGACTGCCGCTCTACGGCCACGAGTTGGCCGGCCCCCTGGAAATCATCCCCCATGAGGCCGGCTTCCCGGCCTACGTCAAGTTCCACAAGCCGTTCTTTGTCGGGCGCAAGGCAGTGATGGCGCGGGCGGCGCGCAGCAAGCGGGAACTGGTGCGCTTCCAGGTGAACCAGACGGGCGTCAAGGCGCTGCGCGGCGGGGATCATGGCGAGACGGTGGTCAACAAGCGAGGCAAGTACGTGGGCCGGGTGACCAGTTGCACACTGGTGGAGGGTGTCCAGGTGGGGCTGGCGCTGGTTGATCGGCGCTACGCCGAGCCGGACACGCAACTGGCTGTCTACCCCTCGGCCAGCGGCAAAGGCCCAACTGTCAAGCCACCCGCCGACCTGGCCGCTGGCGACGCCGTCGTCTTGCCGGTGTGGGTCACGGTGCTGCCTCGCTTCCCGGAGAGGGAAGGCTGTGGTTAGAATGAAAATGGTAACCGTTCAGGGAGTGTTCAAAAAACCTGAGAATTAGGCCGGGATTGGGAGATTAGGGGATGCAAACAAACGAAAAAATCTCCCAATCCCCTCATCCCGGCAAAGAATCCTTCGGTTCGACGTACCCACTGAACGCTTACTGAAAATGAACATGACCGCGTCCCCTCGGACGGGAGCTGGAGCGAAGCTATAAAGAAGCGACTGGACGTGTTGCTGGTAGAACAGGGATTGGCCGAGAGCCGTAACCAGGCCCAACGGCTGATCATGGCCGGAAAAGTCCGAACGGGCGACAGGGTGCTCGACAAGCCGGGCATGAAAATTCCTGTCACGGCCGAGGTCACCATCCAAGAGAAGCCGCCCTTTGTCAGCCGGGGCGGAATAAAACTGCAGGCCGCCCTGGCCGCCTTTGACGTAGCCGTGGCAGACACCATTGTTGCCGACGTGGGCGCCTCCACCGGCGGTTTCACCGACTGCCTGCTCCAACACGGTGCCGCCAGGGTCTACGCCATTGACGTAGGCCACGGCCAACTGGCCTGGAAACTCCGCACCGACCCCCGCGTGGCTGTCATGGAGCGCACCAACGCCCGTTACCTGACGGCGCTGCCAGAACCGATAGACCTGGCAACAATAGACGTCTCCTTCATTTCGCTACGGCTGGTACTACCGGCGGTGATAGGCTGGCTCAAACCTGGGGGACACATCATCCCGCTGATCAAACCACAGTTTGAGGCAGGACGCCAGCAGGTCGGCAAAGGCGGCGTCGTCCGGGACAAGGCCGTACACCGACAGGCACTGCGCGGCGTGCTGAGGTGGGCCACCGACCACGGTCTGTACCTGCGAGGGCTCATCCACTCGCCCATCACCGGCCCGGCCGGCAACATTGAATTCCTGGCCCACCTGACAACGGACACAGGACAGGGGCAGGAGGTCGAGGCTGCCATTGCCCATTGCCTGGCCGCGAATGGGG
>CAYVPU010000280.1:0-4486 GCA_964453885.1 uncultured Anaerolineae bacterium
AGCACAGAAACCACCCTGCACACCAAAGCCCCCCGCGAGCGGGCGGTTCTGGTGGGTGTAGAAATCAAAAGAGAACGAAACCCCTGGCCTGTGGAAGAATCGCTGGCTGAATTGGCCCAACTGGCCCGCACCGCACAAGTAGACGTGGCCAGCCAACTCTACCAAAAGGTCGATCGTATCAACCCGGCCACGCTGCTGGGCAAAGGCAAGATCGAAGAGTTGCTGGAACTGGTGAGTGAGCGAGAGGCCGATGCCATCATCTTTGACGACGAACTCTCCCCCCGGCAGCAGCGAGAGATCGAGGAACAACTGGAAGAACGTTTCGAAGAACAATGGTCAGAGCAGCCGATCAAAGTGCTGGATCGTACCAGCCTCATCCTGGACATCTTTGCCCGGCACGCCCACACCCGTGAGGGCGCGCTGCAAGTGGAACTGGCCCAGTACCAGTACCGGCTGCCCCGCCTGACCCGTGCCTGGATGCACCTGGCCCGCCAGGCCGGCGGCGCGGCCGGGCGCGGCGGTACCGGCGGCGTTGGTCTGCGCGGTCCCGGCGAGACGCAGTTGGAGGTGGATCGCCGCGAGATCAACCGGCGCATTGACCACCTGAAAGGTGAACTGGAGAACGTGCGCACCCACCGCGCCCTGCACCGCCAGCAACGCCGCAAGACTGGCGTGCCGGTGGCAGCGCTGGTGGGCTACACCAATGCCGGCAAGTCTACCTTGCTCAACACCCTCTCCGAGGCGAATGTGCTGGTAGCCGACAGGCTCTTTGCCACCCTCGACCCCACCACCCGCCGCGTAGAATTGCCTGGTGGCACGACCGTGCTCCTTACCGACACCGTCGGCTTTATCCAAAAGTTGCCCACGACCCTTGTAGCCGCCTTCCGTGCCACGCTAGAAGAGATCACCGAAGCCGACCTCATCCTCCACGTGGTAGACATCACCCATCCCCACGTGATGAACCAGGTGCGCGCCGTGGAGGAGACGCTGGCCGAACTGGACGCCACCGGCAGGCCCGTTGTCACTGCCCTGAACAAGATTGACCGGCTGGCGCATCCGGAGGCAATCCAGAGCCAACTCCAAGAGTTCCCCAACAGCGTCGCCATCTCGGCCCTCACCGGCCAGGGACTGGATGGCCTGCTGGCCTGCGTGGAACAAGTTTTCCTCGCCGGCATGATCGCCATAGATGTCGTTATTCCCTACAACCGGGGTGACCTGGTAGCGCTGGTGCACGAGAAGGGCATCGTCGAGCACAAAGAGCACGTCACCGAAGGCACACACATCAAAGGACGAGTGCCGCCCGCGATTGCGACCAGGTTTGGATGAGGCAACTTTTTGCTTTGTGCTTGCTTGATCGCCTTCTTCAAGCATGATATAATAGGAGTTGCACTTGTTCCAACCTGCTGTTCTGGTCGCCCTGGGTGGCCTTTCATTGGGCGCGGCCCTGGCTCGCCTGCTGGCAGAGAGTTTTCCCGTTCAGCTTTATTTCCTGTTCGACTGGCCGCCGACCGTCGTCTTGGCCGTCGTTGTGACGGCGCTCACGCTGCCAAGCTGGCGGCAATTGGGCCATCTCTTTGCCCGCCGGGCGGGAAAGCCACCCGCCAACATCCTGCTTCAGGACGCCCTGGCCCACCTGCCCCTGCTGCTGTCGCTGCTCTACGTCTTTTACCCCGGCGTAGACCTGGCGCGCGGTTGGACGCTGGTCGGCGGTGCGCTGGCGCTGTTTATGGCCCTTCGTGCCCACCAGGCCGCCGGGTTGGGCATCCTCCCCCGCGCCTGGGCCGACCGGGCGCTGTACTTTTCCCTGTTTGCCATTCCTCTTGTGCTCTACCTTTGCACGCTGGCTCCGGGCGTGGGCACCAAAGACGGCTTTGAATTACAGGTCGTCTCGGCTACGCTGGGCATCGCCCACCCCACCGGGTATCCCCTCTTTACGCTGCTGGGCCGGCTGTTCATCGCTCTGGTACCCGTCGGCAGCCCGGCGTACCGCATCAACCTGATGTGCGCGCTCTTTGCCGCCCTCAGCGTGCCGCCCATTTACGCCGTCGGCCTTCGGGTACTAAAGAGTCGCGCACCGGCGGCGATGGCCGCGCTCACCTTCGCCTTCACACCAACCTTTTGGACCCAGGCCAGCATCCCGGAAAAATACACGCTGAACACCTGCTTCGTGGCGCTGGTAATCTACCTGGCCATCCGCTGGGCGGAAGAAAAAGGTGAACGAAAAGCCCGACTGTTCTACTGGCTGGCCTTTGTCTATGGACTGAGCCTGACACACCACCGCACGATGCTGCTGTTGGCTCCGGCGTTAGCGCTCTGGGTGCTGCTCACGGAGCCGGGGCTGCTGCGCCAGCCGAAACGGCTGCTGGTCGCGTTGGGACTGTTCGCCGCGCCGCTGCTGCTCTACCTCTACATCCCCTGGCGCGCCTACGCCCAGGGCTGGCAGATGACCTGGGCCGAGTTCCTGGCCCAGATCTCTGGCAGCGAGTATGCTCCCGCGCTTCGCTTCGACGAATGGCTCACCAGCCCGGAGCGGCGCGCCACTTATCTGCGCTTCTTGCGGAACCAGTTCGGGCTCCTGGGCATCGGCCTGGGGGGGGCGGGCTGGCTCTCGCTACTGTGGCGGCACCGGCGCTTTGCCCTGTTCTCCTTCGTCACGTGGGCCGTTTACGTCATCTTTAGCATCGGTTATCACGCCTATTACAACGATGTGAACTATTTCCTGCCCTCGCATCTGATCTTTGCCCTCTGGATTGGCACTGGGCTCCACGCGCTGGCGGGGGGTGCTGCCGTGATGTTCCAAAGGCTCAAGCACAACCGCTCTCTCTCACACGTGGGAACTGTTGCCTACTGGATGCTGGTCACCCTGCTGCCCCTGAGCCTCATCTGGACCCACCTGCCAGAGGTGGACATGAGCCAGGCGCAGAACGACCTTCCGTGGAGCGAGTACGTGTTGAGCCTGGATCTCCCCCGCAACGCCACGATCCTGGCCGACAGTGTCAAGGTAGCCCCCCTGCACTACCTGACGACCGTCGAAAAAGTGCGCCCCGACGTAACAGTCGTCGTCTTGCCCGATGAAGCAGCTTATGTCAAGGCGCTGGAGGCGCACCTGGTGCAAGGGCTGCCGATCTACCTGGCTCGCTACCTGCCCAACCTGGGCGGCGCATACCACCTGCGTTCACTGGGCCCGCTGGTGGAGGTGAGCCTGAACCCGCTAACCGGGCCCCCGCCCCTGGCTCACCCGCTTGACGCCACCTTTGGCGACGGCATCCGCCTGCTGGGCTACGATACTCGGACACTAAGCGCTCCGCGCCAGGGCACGCTGCACGTCACGCTTTACTGGCAACCCACGGCGCCGGTCACGGAGAGTTATCACGTCCGGCTGCGGCTGGTCGGCCCCAGCGGCCACGTCTGGTGGAAGGAAAAGGGTCGCCTGCCGGTGAACGACCACTACCCCACCAACGCCTGGCGCTCCGGCGAGGTGATCCCGGATTATCACGAGATCCCCATCGAGACAACATTGCAACCTGGCGATTATCGCCTGGAGGTGGGGTTGTTCCCACCCTTTGCGGAGACCGGCCTGCCGGTGAACGGCAGAGAGACCGACCGCGCTGTGCTGGGCACAGCCACGGTGACGCCGGGGTGGGAAGGCAAGCCACCGCAGCCGACCGTCGCCCGACGAGATTGTATTGCCCCCAATCTTTTGCTGATCGGCGTGGATGCACCAGAACAGGTCCGGCCAGGCGACCGGGTCAGACTGCGGCTCTACTGGCGGGTATTAGGGCCGCTGCCCGATTACGAGACTTTACTCACTCTGTGGAGCAACGACCAGGATCAATCCATCCCATTTCCCTTGTCCAAGACATCCTGGTCCAGGGAATACGCCACTTCTGTTTGGCCCGTCGGCGACGTCGTGATAACACAGTACATCATCCCTTTGCCAGCAGGTTTCAGCGGATATGAAGGTATCGTCAGGCTAGATTTGACCAAAGCGAGCGAGTTATGGGATTCCAGTACGGTAACCTCATTCCGCGTCAAAGGTGTACCCGTCACAGGGCAAGAAGCCAGCGTCAACTTTGGAGACCAGATGCTGCTCCTGGACTATGACATTCGCCAGCCAGAACTCTACCCCGGCGATCTCTTTGAGATAAAGATCGACTGGCAGGGCCTGGCCGACATGGATGAGGATTACACGGTCTTTGTCCACTTGTTGGGGCCAGACGGCCTACCTCGCGGCCAGGTGGACGTGTGGCCCCACGACGGTACCTACCCCACCAGCACCTGGCCCGTTGGCGAGGTGATCGCCGACACCTATTGGGTACCGCTGGACGCCGACGCGCCGCCAGGGGCATACCGCATCGAAGTGGGCGCGTACCTGCTGCGCACGATGGGCCGCTTGCCGGTGCTCAATGCCGACGGTCGCCTCGTGGACGACAAGCTGCTCATTGAAGGGTTGACCGTGAGAGAGTAGAACAAGACCTCCGAGGTT
>CAYVPU010000281.1:0-4450 GCA_964453885.1 uncultured Anaerolineae bacterium
TGCCCTTCCAGGTCAAATCGCTCACCGAGGCCATCCGCCGCCACACGCAGGAGCCACCACCGCCGCCACGCTCTATCAACCCTACCCTGCCCATCGAGGTGGAAAACGTCACCCTGCGCACCCTGGCCAAGCGGCCAGAAGACCGCTTCGCCTCTGCCCGCAAGATGGCCGACGCTCTCAAAGCCGCCATTCCCCGCATCCCTACTGGCTTGACCGTCGCACCGACGACGGTGGAGGGCCCCAGGCCCTACGTCAGCCTGATGACCCACCTGGAGGAAGAAGGTATTGGCCCGCTCACTCCCGGCAGGACAAGGGTTGAATCCACTGCGCCAGGCGCAGGCCAAGTCGGTGTCTTTATAGAGACGACTGAACTCTCGGTCGCCCCAGGTAGCCGTGCCACGGTGTCGGTCACCGTCTTTAACCAGGGGTCAATGATTGACCACTTTTGGTTGTCGGTGGAGGGGATACCGGCTGACTGGTTACCGGCCCCACCACCGGTCATCCGGCTGTTGCCAGGCATGCACCAGGAGGTTAGGCTGGCCATCCAGCCGCCCCGGTCGCCTCAGAGCCGGGCAGGGCGCTACCCTCTGACGATTCGGGTTGCCAGTCAGGATGCCCCGGCTCGGGCTGCCGAAGCGAAAGCGACTCTAACCATGGCCGCCTACTCCCAATTCCGCAGCGACCTGAGGCCACAAAGGATTGGCGCCGGCAAGACCGCACAGGTCACGATAGAGAACCAGGGAAACACGCGCCAGGCCTTCACCCTGGAATGGCAGGATCAGGCGGACGAACTGGCCTTTGAGCCTGCCCAGACGCGGTTGACGGTAGCCGAGGGGCAGGTCGCCGCCGCCGAATTCCGCGCTGCCCCGCGCCAAAGCCGCTGGATTGGGGGCACAAAGGCGCACCCATTCTCGACAAAAGTCCGCTCACCGGAGGGGGAGGTTCAGACCCTGGGCGGCGAGGTGGTCAGCAGCGGCCTGATCCCCCTCTGGGTGCCGCCCATTGTCCTGTTTCTATGTCTGCTTTTGGCCGGGGCTGCGGCGCTCGCGATAAAACCCAAGCCAACGCCCACTGTCACACCCACGTCGCCCACAATCCTCGCTGCGGTCACACCTACAGCGACGATCACACCGATGCCCGCAGGAACATCTACAAAAGCATCCACAGAAACACCCACACTCGTACCCACACTCACGCCCACACCCCCACCCTCGGAGATGGTTCACATCCCGGCGGGCACTTTTTTCCAGGGTTCGACGACGGTCCAGATAGAAGAAGCCTACGAGTCCTGCAAAGCGATTGACGATCTGTGCTCCCAAAAGAGCCTGGAAGACGAGCTGACCCAGCGCAGCGTACACCTGGATGAATTTTTCATTGACCAACACGAGGTCACCAACGCTCAATATGGAGAGTGTGTCAGGGCAGGCGTCTGCCAACTTGCTTCGCCCACGTCGTCCAACACCCATCATGCCTACTTTGACCATCCCGAATACGCCGACTATCCGGTCATCTATGTCACCTGGCACGATGCCGATACCTATTGCCACTGGGCAGGCAAGCGGCTGCCGACGGAGGCCGAATGGGAAAAGGCGGCGCGAGGCACGAACGGCCTGCTGTGGCCGTGGGGAAATACCTTTTCCCCGGAGAGGATCAACTTTCGGCCCGGAGGTATAGACCCAGACACCTCCGACACAGCTCCAGTGGGGAGCTATCCAGGAGGGGCCAGTCCCTATGGGACCGTGGACATGGTGGGCAACGTGTGGGAATGGGTCGCTGACTGGTATGCCCCGTCATACGACGAGAAGTCCGCGAACCAGAATCCCAAGGGCCCTCCCTCGGGCGAAAAGAAGGTGATCCGGGGAGGCTCGTGGAACAGCAACATCGCCAGCGTCCGGGCCGCCAGCCGTGCAGGAGCGCCACCCGACGAGCAGTTTTTCGACATCGGCTTTCGCTGTGCCCGATAGAACCAAGGTGGAAACAGACAAGGTAGCCGAGGTTTCCATACCTCGTGGCTCCGGCGCGCTATGGAAAGCGCGACTACTACGGCCAACGGAACCAAGGTGGAAATAGTGCGCAAGCGCAGGAGCAGGCGCGTCCTGGCGGACGAGAACAAGGTCAGTTGGATGTGGAACCCCAAGCTACGGCTGGGGTTCCAGGGATGTGTGCTGCTCATTGTATGTGGAGGCATCCTGTTACTCAGTGGGGGGGTTTTCACCTGGTGGTTGGGCCAGCAGGAGATGGCCTCCCCTGATCCCACACCGGTCACCTCTGCTCAGCAGACAGATCCTCCGGCGACCTCTCTGCCATCCGTGAGCCACCCGGCCTCTCCTCCACCAGTGGATGTTCGCCCCACCGCAGAGGCTACACCCACCGTTCCCAGTGACGAGACGCTACAGGCGCTCATCAGCCAGATGTCGCTGGCCGACAAGGCCGGACAGATGATGATGGCCGGATTTCACGGCCAGAGCCTGGCCAGCTCACCGGAACTCTCGACGTTGATCTCGAGACACCACGTCGGCGGGCTGGTCCTTCTGGAATCTAACGCGCACGACCCTCAACAGGTGGCCCAACTGATAGCCGAAGCGCAAAACCTCGCCACCCAGACGGGCTCGCGCTTTCCCCTGTTCGTGGCCATCAATCACGAGGGAGGCATCGTCGTCCGCATCACCGAGGGCGTGACCGGTTTCCCGGGCAACATGGCCATCGCCGCCACCGGGCGGCCCGACTATGCCTACACCGCCGCCGCCCTGGCCGCCCAGGAGTTGCGGGCTATGGGCATCAACATGAACCTGGCACCGGTGCTGGACGTCAACGATAACCCGCTCAACCCGATCATAGGCGTGCGATCGTTTGGCCAGTCCCCGGATCTGGTGGTTAGCCTGGGAAGGGAGACAATCAGGGGGTTCCAGCAGAACGGCATTATCGCTGTGGCCAAGCACTTTCCAGGGCACGGCAGCGCAGCCACAGACTCCCACGTCGGGCTGCCGGTGATAAATAAACCTGCCCCGCAACTGGAGCAGGTCGAACTCCCTCCTTTTCAGATGGCCGTTGACGAAGGGATCGAGGCCATCATGACAGCGCACATCGTGGTGCCGGCCTGGGAACCCACGTCCGGCCTGCCGGCCAGTCTTTCGACCGCCATCCTGACCGGGATACTGCGAGGTCGTATGGGCTTTGAGGGTATCATTGTGACCGACTCGCTGGGGATGGGGGCCATTGCTGGCGGATGGGGACAGGCCCAGGCGGCCGTCGAAGCGGTAAAGGCCGGGGCCGACGTGGTGCTCTCCACCGGCCCATTGGAAGCGCAGGCAGCCATCCTTCAAGCGCTGATCGCGGCGGTGCAAAGGGGCGACATCCCTCTGGCGCGGATTGACGAATCTGTCCTTCGCATCCTGCGCGTCAAGGTCAAATACGGACTGTTCGAGGAAAAACCAGACGCCGATCTGAGCCTGGTCGGTTCGGAGGCGCACCAGGCAGCGGCCGACGAGATGGCGCTGGCGGCCATCACATTGTTCAGGGACGATGCAGACCTGGTGCCCCTGCCCCAAGACGCCCAGCGGCTGCTGCTCCTGGGCCCCGACGAGCTTCCCCCGGCCACTGCCGGCGACGGCACACTGCTGGCCCAGGCGTTGCGCCAGCGAGGCTTTGAGGTCACAGAGTTGGTCTTTGACCTGGACCAGAGCAACAGCCGAGACACAACCTACGCCCAGGCGCTGAGAGCCGCGCCGGCGAACGACGTGATCATCTTTGGCGAGTGGGAGCTGGTCAAACGGTACGTCAATTGGTCGGATCAATGGCAAGAGAGACTCATCGCGGCCCTTCAGCAGAGCGGGAAACCGGTAATCACCATCGCCTGGCGTGACCCCGGCGCTATCACCCGGATTCCCCAGATGCCAACTTTTATCATCGCCTACGGCACTACGGCGGCGCAGGTGAGGGCCGTGGTGAAGGTCATCACCGGCCAGGCTGTGCCCCAGGGACACCTGCCGCTGACGATTCCCCTGCCCTGAGACAGACAGCGGCAGGCTGGATTCAAAGGCATTGAGATGCATTGAAGTGGGAAAAGCCCACTGGCACTTTTATGAAAGATGGTGTATCATACAGCCACCAAAAACCTGTGTCTGATCGGCAAAGACGCGGCAGAAGCTTACTCTCTGAAAGAAAATCAGTAATGGCTGAAATGGCTGACCACCCACCGGCTGAAGGCATTGAACCCTCGGCAAATCATATTATTCGAGAGGCTCGACAATTAGCCTTCGATGGGCTATATCGTTTTCCTCAAGCAGAGCATAGCCTCGCGATTGATGATGCCTTTCCTGAAAAGTTTGTTGATGAACTTTCCCGGCGTGAAGTGTTCAATAAACACCTCTTTCGTCCCAATACTTACTTGCACAAGTGGTGGGCACGACGCTGTGGTTCTACATTTCGCGCAATACTCAAGCAATTTGTG
>CAYVPU010000282.1:0-4439 GCA_964453885.1 uncultured Anaerolineae bacterium
GCTGGCTGGCACTGCCCACCCTGGCTCTCTTTGCTATCTCTGTCTTCAAACCGATCTTCCAGGGACCGCGCCACCTGATCATCGTCAGCCCAGCATTTTACCTGGCCCTGGCCAGCGGCGTCTTGGCCTTCTGGCGGCGGTACAAGTTGGTTGGTGTCTTGGCACTCATTGGTATCATGGGAGCGATCCTCCCATCCTGGTGGCCTTTCTACCAGAGCGAGGCCTTTCTCAAAGACGACTGGCGCGGCCTGGCAGCCTACGTCGAACGCCATGCTCAGCCTGGCGACGCGATGCTCCTCAACGATGCCGTGATGCTCAACGTGTTTGATTACTACCTGCCGGACGATCTCCCCCTCACCGCTCTGCCGCCCTATGGCCATCTGGCTGGCGAAAGCACCGTGGCTGACCTGGAAAAGATGGCCAGGCAGTACCGACGCATCTGGTTCATGCCGCAACGTCCTGCCGACGGCCGGGATAAGAAGCGCCTGGTGGCTCGCTGGCTGGAAACTCACCTGACGCCAGTAGACGATGCGTCTTTCCACGGGCTGGACACCGTCGTGACCGTGCGCTGCTACACAACCTCCCCGCCGGAGGTCAGAACCCTGCCTGCTCTGGCAACGCGGCTGGACGCGACGTGGGGCAACGACCTGCTATTGCAGGGCTACGAAGCGCCTGGAGAGGCGGTGTCGGGTGGATTGTGGCGGCTCGTCTTCTACTGGTCGAAACTGCGCCCTGAAGCGGGCAAGTACATTCTCTCTCTGCGCCTGACCCTTGGTCTCCTTGATCCTGGGGCGCAAGGACCCAGGGCTTTGGCCCAAGGACAAAGGGCCGACGACCAGGGGAAGGCGTGGGCCCAATCCGACGAGGCTCTGTGGAGACTCTTTCCTCCCAACGTCTGGCCGATGGAGACCACTATCCGGCACGAGCACGAAGTAGAGTTACCTGCTGGCTTGCCGCCGGGAGAGTATCAGGTCTGGCTGCGGATCGTGGGCGCAAAGGACGACCAGCCTCTGCCTGCTTCCAGCGGTGGCGTGGACGTTCTGCTGACGCCGAATCTGGTGGTCGAGCCCGCTACCGAGGGCACAGACGAGGATGCCTTGCCGCCACACACCGTGTCTCGTGCCCGCCTGGGGCGCGAGATCGAGTTGCTGGGCTACCATCTCCGCGAAGGACATCACCGGCCCGGCCATTTGCTCTACCTTGACCTCTACTGGCGTGTGAAAAAGACCCCTCTCGCCGATTATCGCCTCCGCCTGCAATTGGTTGACGAGGCGGGTCAGGCCATCGGCGAGACAGTCACGACGCCGACGCGGGCCGGGTACCCGCCCAGCCTCTGGCAGCCGGGGGATGTGCTACACGGCAAAGCAGAACTTTTCGTTCCGCCTCCGGCCAAAGCTGGTTTTCACCAACTTTGGCTCTCACTGATTCACCCGGAAACCGGTGAGCCGCTTCCGGTGCGCACCGGCTGGTGGCCCTTTGGCCGGGAGGCGCTGACGTTAGAAAAAGTACGAGTCGTCGAATGGCCAATGACCACCGAGATACCACCAATGGAGACGCCATTGCGGGCCGACTTTGGCCAGCCCGTTCTCATAGAACTGCATGGCTACGACCTGGCAGCGACCCACGACCCCTCGGGCAAGTCTCTGACGCTGACCCTCTTTTGGCAGACGCGGGCACGCATGGAAACCAACTATACCGTCTTTGTCCACCTGGCCGACGCCGGCGAGCAGATGGCCGGCCAGGGCGACGGCGTGCCCGACCGGGGGTTTCGTCTGACCACCAGTTGGCGCGAGGGGGAAGTCATCGCCGACACACATATCATCCCCATCCGGCCTGACGCCTCGCCGGGAGCATACCGGCTATGGGTGGGCTTTTACGACCCGGCGACCAATCAGCGGCTGCCAATCTTTGTGGAGGGTGAGCGCCAGCCGGATGACCGGGTATTGTTGAGCACTGTGCAAATAGCGCCATGAAAATTCTCATTTCTCATTTCTCAATTCTCAATTGGAGAGCAGCCGGGCTCGGCCTTGTATTGGTAGCGTTTCTGTCGCTGGGTGTCGTCTATTCCGTCGTCGCGCCAGCTTTTGAGAAGCCAGACGAGCATAACCATTACTTTTTCACCCAATACCTGTTGGAGGAACGGTCGCTACCGGTGCAAGATGGCTCTGGCAACACCCTGTGGGCACAGGAGGTCAGCCAGCCACCGCTCCATTACGTCCTGGCCGCGATGGCTGCCTCCTGGGTGGATACTTCCGACGCCCGCGAGTTGCTGTGGCTGAACCCGCAGCGCAACCTGGGCGATCCGGGTGATCCCGGCAACAAGAACCTGGTCGTACACACCGACCGGGAACGATGGCCGTATCGGGGCACGACCCTGGCCGTGCACATCATGCGTTGGCTCTCGCTGCTCTTTGGGGCAGGTACGGTGGTGAGCACGTACTTTATCGCTCGGCAGGTCTTTCCCGCCCGCCCGATCCTGGCCCTCGGCGCGGCAGCGGTCAACGCTTTCATCCCCCAGTTTCTTTTTATCAGTAGTTCCGCCAGCAATGATAGTCTGATCGCCTTCCTGTCCGCCCTGACACTGCTCCAACTGATTAAAATGATAAATGAACAAATGAAAAACGAAAAAAGGGCCTGTCCTGAACCCTGTCGAAGGGAGAAACGGTTTAGCCATTTATCATTTGATCATTTATCATTAGGCTCTGTTCTGGGGTTGGCGGCACTGACCAAGTTGAGCGGGTTGGCGCTGCTGGGCTTGAGCGGGCTGGTACTGGCCTGGATCGCCTGGCGGCGGCGGTCGTGGCGGTATCTGCTGACCAGCGGTCTCGTCGTGGGCGGGCTGGCGGCCGCCATTGCCGGGTGGTGGTACGTTCGCAATATTCAACTCTATGGTGACATCACCGGGCTCAATGCCATGTTCCAGGTCGTGGGCCATCGGGATGACTTTGCAACCAGTGTGGGATCGCTGTGGGGAGAGCTCGCCGGGGTACGGGCCTCGTTCTGGGGGCTGTTCGGCTGGTTCAGTCTGCCTCTGCCGGAGCTGGTGTATCGTGTGCTGGATGGTCTGTCGGTGTTGGGAGCAGTCGGACTGGTGATGTGGCTTGTCGAGCAACGCAAAGCCGGAGGGCGAGAGGGCCGCAGGGCCGTGTTGAGCCTGAGTCTGTTGCTGCTTTGGACGGCGACGGTGGTCCTTTTGCTGGTGCGTTGGACCTCAATGACGCCGGGGTCGCAGGGGCGGCTGCTTTTCCCTGCGCTGCCATCTATTGTCCTGGCGTTGGTCGTGGGGTGGAGCGCGTGGCTGCCTCGGCGGTGGGGCGACGTGGCGCCGCTGTCCGTGGCCGTGGGCCTACTGGCACTGTCGGCAGCGGCGCCGTGGTGGGTGATTGCCCCGGCCTACGCCCGCCCGCCGCTGCTGTCCCCCGATGCGCTGCCTCCCGACCTGCCCCGCCTGGAGGTAACTTTTGGCCAGGAGATCCGGCTGCATGGCTGCCAGATCGCCCGCCGCCACCTGTTGCCCGGCGAGACTCTGGCCGTCACCTGCTACTGGCAGGCGCTGGAGCCGATGGCAGAGGACTACTTTATCTATCATCACCTGCTGGGCCGGGAGGGCGAGCCGGTGGGCAAAGAGCACGGTTACCCCGGCTCCGGCAGCTTCCCCACCAGCCTTTGGCCCGCCGGCCAGGTTGTGGCCGCTACGGAGTGGGTGCGCGTGGGCGAGAACACTCCCGCGCCAGTGATGGGCCGCCTGCTCGTGGGCATCTATAATCCAGACACGGACGAGCACCTGTCGCCCACCAACCCGCAGGGCCAGCCGTTGGGGCTGATCTTTGCTGGCCAGGTCAAGATCGCCGCGATGGAGGACCAGGTGGTCGAGGTGCCCCACCCAGTGCGCTACCTCGTGGGTGACGCCACCATACTGGTCGGCTACGCCGTCGAGCCGACAGTCGTCACGCCGGGCGCTGTGCTGTGGGTGACACTCTACTGGGAGGCGACGGCCGTGCCGCCGGAGGACTATACTGTCTTTGTGCACCTTCTGGACGAATCGGGTACGCTACGCGGCCAGGGGGACGGCCCTCCGATGAACGGCGACTATCCCACCTCCCTGTGGGAGCCGGGCGAGATCATTGCCGACGAACGCGCTGTGACTGTCTACGCCGACGCGCCGCCGGGGCGCTATCGTCTGGCGGCCGGTCTCTACCGCCTGGCCGACGGCTCGCGCCTGCCGGTGCGGGATGCGGCCAGCGTACCACAGGCTGATGCAGCCATCCCGCTCCTCACGCTCGACGTGAGACCATAAACAGCAATTCCCGTTATGGGAAATTGAAGTTGTAGCCGCGATTTCGTAATCGCGCAGGATGCTTTACGTAGCACAATGCCCTGTCCAGGACACTGTCCTGGACACTGTCCTGGACGGTCAGTACAGGGCGGTCAGTACAGGG
>CAYVPU010000283.1:0-4409 GCA_964453885.1 uncultured Anaerolineae bacterium
CTTGCCGCCGTGGTATTCCATGATCTCTTTTTGGCTGGGTCGGGGTTGGAACATGATCGCTCCGGATTGACCTTTTGGGAGCATACAACTGGCCTAAAATACCGGGTGCAAACACAAAACGCTGAGGTTACCAAGCAACTTTGAGACCTCAGCGTTCATGAGAAGGCAATGCTAATCATTGTCATGAACAGACACGGCTATGCCGAGTTCTGCCTCGATAAGTGTCAAAACCTCAACGATGCCCACCGGGCGACTCGGCTCGACAGGCACCTCGCCACCCACGTGACAATGGTATGGTGCGCTGTCCAACTGAGGGTGATGGGGCGTGTTATCCCAACGGCGCCGCAACTGCTTTCTCTCGCCGTCCATCCACTGGTGACGATAGTCAACGAGCCTAATTTTGTCTCGTTCGACCACAAAGTACTCGGCAGCCTCCAAAAAATCCCCGTTGTAAAGCACCGCCCGTACCCGTATGTAACCGTCGTCAGCGTTGACCCAGGATCGGACGATTTGATACTCGACCACTATTGGACTACTGACGAGCGCCAACTCGATCTCGATCAGGTGGGTGGCAAGCTCACTCATTGGTTTCTTTTATTGTCTTGCCCTTGAGAATGTGCAGACGATTCAGGAGACGTTCCTTCATCTTGCAGAACACATTCCATTCCACAAAGTCTGCCGTGTCGGCCATCTCTCCGGCCTGATACTGCTGCCAGAACTGATCCGAGCCCATGCCGTATTTCTGCTCAAATTCGGCAAGCATGGCGTTGACGCGGCTCAAATCTGCCTCGTCGCGGACGGTCTGCCGGTTGAGGATCTTGCGCAAGGCACTGTCGAGAAAGGCATCCTGAAAGCCCGCGCTATACAGTTGTTCCAATTGTCTCAGTTCGGGTAGAGATACAGCGACGGTCATATCCTTCACCTGTAGATGATCTAGGCCACTCTACTCAATCCTGCCAGTATCAGTAGAATCTCCTGTCAAAACGGCTTTGCCTTCAGCCTCTGTATTGTACTCCAAAAGCCAACCGGCGGCAAGTGGGTGCCGATGTTAGGGACTACTGGCCCTCCGACAGCGATGTAGATGTTTGGATCGTTCTCAGCACCTGCTGGATCACCCTCAACAACGGCCCCTTTTCCTCATAGCCCTGCTCGCCCAGATCGCTGATGCCCAGAAAGATTTTTTTGCGGCAGCGGCGCAGCAGTCCCAGCGTCAGGCGATGTAGAGCTGCTTGCCGCGCCTCATACTCGTCGGTATCAGACCAGACCTCGCCGGCCTTTTCCCTGGCCCAGTGACGGGTCAACACGTAGGGATGGGTGAGGGGCTGGTAGATCCGCTCCCACCAGGCGCTGCTGCCGGCCTTGAGCCAGAACTGATAGTCCACCGGCCGGTTGCTCATGAGAAAGGTGTAGGCCGGGGCCGATAGCACGGCGTCCTCCGGCTGAGCCCGCCAGGGGGCGACGTATTGCGCCGCCAGCACGCCCCGATCCACCATCTCGACGTAGGCTTTGCCCGGCGATTCGCCCTCGAACGTAACGCCGCCGAGCGCACGGCGAAACTTGGCCGCCGACTCGACCAGGTTGGCAATCACCTGGGCAGCGTCGTGATCGCCGTGGAAGCGATAGCCCGGCTGGGAGAGCAACTCGCTAAAGAGACGGCTCCAAAAATGATCCAACGCGGTATCTTCATCGGCGGCGCTTGCCCTGAGCAAGGTCGAAGGGTAGTCGGCCAGCCAGGCGCGCAGGCCCTCGAACCACTCGCCCAGGCGGTAGCCGATGCGCGCCTGCACCTCGGAGCGGATGTCGTCAAAGCTGGTCAACTCGGGACAGCCTTCGCGCAGGCGGTAGGTGATCTCGGCCAGCAGGCGAGCGCGGACCAGGTCGAGGCCGGCGACCGCCCGCATCAGCGCCTGGGCCACGTCCTGTTTGTGCGGCGTGCGCTCCCATTGTGGGTGCGCCAGCGCGGCCAGGGTCAGCAGGCAGCGGGCGGCGGGCTCTTCGCGCAGCGCCCGCGATGGCCGGTGCGACCAGGTCTGGATGCCCCGTTGGGTCAGCTTATCGGTCACGGAGAAGCGCAGAGCGTCGGAGAGAAAGGGAGCCAGGACGACGATTTCTCCTGGCGAGACGCCATCCTCATGCACCAGGCGGGCGATTTCGTCGGCGACCCAGTCGAGCATCTGCGGATGGAAGCGTTGCCGGTCAAAGGCCAGAACCTGGCGAACGTCGCCCCGGCGCACCTCGACAGGGCGATTCAGGGCGCAGCCTATTTCGTAGCTCAGAGCTTCCATGTCCGGTAGGGTAACGTGGGACTGGTCCAGGCGGACGTGCTCGGTACACAAGTCACGCAGCGCATAGCCACCCTCGGGGTCGGCGCCCAGAAAAACGCGGTAGCCGCCGTCCTGGTCGTAGACCAGCAACGCGCTCTCCAGTTCCGGGCAGGCGATCCAGGTGCGTAGCAGGTCGTGGGCCGCTGGCGTGTCTTCTTCGACGTTGTCTACAACAAGATGCCGATACCGCCCGAACAGGTAATCTTGAAAGACCGGCAGCGGTAGCAGGTCACGGAAGAAAATCTCAATCTGGAGGGAAAAATCCAACAAATTGTGCGCCAGGCAGTACTCGCGGAAGCGGACGGCCACCGCCTGGGCCTCGTCGTAAATCCGCTTGCGGCTGCTCTCGCCACCCCAGGCCCGCTTGAGCCGCACCGCAACCTCTTTGTGGGAGAAACCGACCACCGCCGCTTTGTTGAGATTGTCCAACACCTGGCTCACCAGCCGGTTGCGCCGAATCGTCACGCCGTCAAAGTAACCCTCGGTTAGAAGCGGCTCTATAACACGATCCATATAGTACTGTGCCGTTTCCAGCGTGAGAAAGATGGGGGTTGCGTCCGGCTGCGCGAACCCAGCGTCGGCAGCGACCAGCGGCCAAAAGAGGTCGAGGCTGCGGCGCGCCAGGCCGCCGACAGTGAGCACCGTCACCGTCTCGCCGGGCGGCGCTTCCAGTGAGCCGAGCGCCTCCAGGTAGGGGGCAGCCAGCGTGCGCTGCGGCGTCAGTACCAGGATGCTTCCGCCAAGAACACCGTCAGCCAGCAGGTCCAACAACCGCTCCACAGCCAGCGTTGTCTTGCCAGTGCCGGCTGGGCCTTCAAGGAACGTCTTTTGACCGAGCAATACGTTGCCAGTACCATTCACCATAATCAAATCTGTTCCAACGGCGATCCGTGGTGCGTGAGGAGACGTAACACGCATCACGCAATACGTTTCACTTTCCTGTAGCCTGCCTTGCCAGGATTGCGGCGTGCCGATCGGGGTCTACGTTGCCCCCGCTGACCAGCACGCCGACGACCCGCCCTGGGTAGGCGACCTTGCCGGCCAACAGTACCGCCAACCCCACAGCACCCGCCCCCTCAATCACCTCTCCGTGAACGCGATAGACGTAGGCCACGGCCCGCCCGATCTCGGCCTCGCTGACCAGCAACATCTCATCCACAACCTGTTTCACCAGAGGTACCGTGATGGAGCCGGCCTCCACCGGCCCCGCCAGGCCGTGGGCCAAGGTGGGGCGGTGTCTCACGGCGTCCATATCGCGGCCGTAAAAGTCAGCGTAAAGGGCTGCCGAGGCTGCTGCCTGCACGCCGACGATGCGCAGGTCTGATTTTAACGCTTTGGCGGCCAGCCCCACGCCGGAAATGAGCCCCCCGCCGCCCACCGGTACCAGCAGCAAATCCAGCGCCGGGACCTGCTCCAGCCATTCGAGGGCCAGCGTGCCCTGCCCGGCGACAATCTCGGCATCGTTGTAGGCCGAAACCCAGACGGCCTCAGAGTCCCGCACAGCGACCAGGGCTGCGTCCTCGGCCGCGCCATAGCCGCCGGGCACGGTCACCACTTCCGCGCCAAGTTGGGCCATGCCTTGCAGCTTTTTGCGCGACGCGTCGTCTGGCACGTAAACCACTGCTCTCACGCCGCACATTCGGGCTGCGTAGGCCACACCCAGGCCGTGGTTTCCCGACGAGGCGGCGATCACTCTTCGACTTTGCCCCTGGTCTCCTTGATCCTGGGGCTCAAGGACCCAGGGCTTTGGCCCAGGGACCCTTGGTCCTTCGGCCCAAGGACGAAGGGCAAAGGGCCCAGGGCAGGCGCCATCGGTGGCGCGTTCCGGCGACAGGGAAAGAAGCTTGTTCAACGCACCGCGCAGCTTGAAAGAGCCGGTCGTCTGGCGGTTCTCCCATTTGAACCAGATCTCGGCCCCTAGCTGCTGCCCCAGTGCCTCGTCGCGGGTCGTGGGCGTTGGCACCGCGTAGGGGAAAGTCCGCTCGCGGGCGCTCTGGATGTCGTCAAGGGTTATAGCCCTCATAAGGGTTTGCCTCCTGTCGGCCTTCATTGTACCCGCCCTTGCGCAAGATGTCAATTGAGAAA
>CAYVPU010000284.1:0-1869 GCA_964453885.1 uncultured Anaerolineae bacterium
GCTCCTGCATGGCCTCCAGCATGGCCGACTGCGTCTTGGGCGTGGCGCGGTTGATCTCGTCGGCCAGCACCAGATTGGCAAAGATCGGCCCCGCCTCGAACTGAAACTGCCGCCGGCCGGAGTCGTCTTCGACGATCAGGTTGGTGCCGACAATGTCAGACGGCATCAGGTCGGGGGTGAACTGGATGCGGGAGAAGGCACAGTCCACGGCGTCGGCCAGCGTGCGGACGAGCATCGTCTTGCCCAGGCCGGGCACGCCCTCCAGTAGCGCGTTGCCCCCGGCCAACAGGGTAATGAGAGTGTGTCGCACCAACTCTTTCTGGCCGACGATGACCCGGCCCACCTGCCCCTCGATGGCGGCGGTAACGTCGCGGAATTCTTTAGCGGTGATAGCAAGTTCGTCCATGTTAAATCTTCTCCTCTCGATGTTGGCCAGTTGGAAGGCCAGTAAGATTATACACCCATAAGCCCACACTTCCAAACACGGGTCTTATGAGAGAGTATCGTAGCCGCGATTTCTATATCGCGAGGAACCTGCGCGTTATGTAAAACGCGGCTACCTGGACGCCCGCGCGCTCATCTCGGAGATTGTAAGAGTATCCCCAACTCACTTGAAGCACACCCATTGTATTTCACCTCGATCTGTGGTATTATCATAGCGGCATACGCTTACTCGTCGGGGGCTTTTGAGAGAAGGAGACAGAGGACACTCTACCATCCGAGCGGGGATTGTCATACCCGCTGAGCATCCACAGTACAAGGGGGATCGAATGAGCAACTGGCCAACCTATCCCATTGTCTACGAGATCAATACCTGGGTCTGGCTGAACGACCTGAGCCGGGAAGCCGGGCGGCCGGTGACCCTGGGTAACGTGCCCCAGGCCGAGCTGGAGCGGCTGGCGGGCTATGGTTTTGACGCCCTGTGGCTCATGGGAGTGTGGCAGCGCAGCCCTGGCGGCCGCAAGATCGCCCAGGAGCACCCTGGCCTGCAGGCCGAATACCGCAGGGCGCTGCCAGATTACACCCCAAAGGACGTGGTCGGTTCGCCTTACGCCATCTATCGTTACCGGGTGGACCCGACACTGGGCGGCGACGAAGAATTGGCCGCTCTGCGCCAGCGGCTGCGGCTGCTTGGCCTGCGCCTCGTCCTCGATTTTGTGCCCAATCACCTGGCCGTAGACCACGCCTGGCTGGCGGAGCACCCCGAACGCCTGGTGCAGGGCAGCGCGGCCAGGCTGGCCCGGCAGCCGGGCAACTACTTTGGCCGCGACGCTGGCGGCCAACGGCGGGTTTTCACCCACGGCCGGGACCCCAACTTTGGCGGCTGGACCGACACAGTGCAGTTGGACTACCGCCGGCCCGACACGCGGCGGGCCATGTCGGACACCTTGCTGGCAGTGGCCGGGCACTGTGACGGCGTGCGCTGCGACATGGCCATGCTGGTGAACCAGGACGTCTTTCTTCGCACCTGGGGCGGCAAGTTTGACCCACCCCGGGCCGAGTTCTGGCCGGCTGCCATCACCGACGTCAAGGCCGCCCATCCCGACTTTTTGACGCTGGCCGAGGCTTACTGGGACCTGGAATGGGAGCTACAGCAACAGGGCTTTGACTATACCTACGACAAGCGGCTCTACGACCGGCTGTTGGGCGGCGACGCGAGCTCGGTGCGGCTGCACCTGCAGGCCAGCCTGGAATACCAGCGCCACCTGGCTCGCTTCATCGAGAACCACGACGAAGAGCGGGCCCTGGCTGCCTTTGGCCCGCAGCGCAGCCGGGCTGTGGCCACGCTGGCGCTGACCCTGCCCGGCCTGCGCGTCCTGCACGAGGGCCAGCTCGAGGGTCGCCGCTTCAAGCTGCCGGTGCAACTGG
>CAYVPU010000284.1:1969-4403 GCA_964453885.1 uncultured Anaerolineae bacterium
GCGTGACGCCGCCTCCGGTGCCGGTGATGGGGATATTGTACCACAGGCCGGGCAGGAGTGTCGAGCCAGTGTGAGTGTCGGTGACGGTAAGGGTAACATAGTCGATCTGTCTCCTTCGCTTCAGTGCCTACATCAGTGCCTACAAACGAGCGGCAGGTAAACCGGGTGGCCGTTGGCGATGACCACCATCTGTTGTTGCCACACGTTGCCCAGGCCATCATTCCACTGCGTGGTGTTGACGAGGGCCTGGGGCATGGTGAGTTGTTCGCTGACGGTGAGACCAAAGGTGATGGTGATCGGTCTAATGGCGGGTAGGGTCCCCGTCCAGGTGATGATTCCGCCCGCCTCGCCATAGCTGCCAGCGGAGGCCCACAGGTTGCCCAGGTAATGGGTTTCGGAGGGCAAGGTATCGGTCAGGCGGACGTTGGGCAAGGCCGGGCCAGGGTTTTCGAGCCGGATGGTGTAGCTGAGCGTGTCGCCGGGGCCAGGCAAGATGGGCCGCACGCTCGCGCGCCAGGGCTGCAATGGGCCTGGCACGACCGAGCCGGTGCGCAAATAGCTCCCCCGGCCGGTGCCCCACAGAATTCGCGCGTCCGCCGTACCGGGCAGGTCGTAAGCCACAAAGCCAGAGTGGGCCGTGTTCAGTACCACTTCCAGGTCGGCGTCGTCGTCAATGTTGGCCAGGGTGGGCGCCGCCAGCGCGCCGTTCCAGCTTGGGCTACCATAGGCGGAAGGCAGGTCTATTTCGTGCAAGGGGTTGCCCTGGTAGTCGAGGATGTGCAGTTTGCCGGTTTGGTAGGTATCCTTTTCCACCCACGAGGCAAAGATGACCTCGGCGTGGCCGTCGTCGTCCAGGTCGGCCACGACCGGCTCGGAGGCAAAGCGATAAAAGCCCTCGCCGGCGCTGTAGACCGAGTAGGGCCAGTTGCCGTGCTCGGTTTCGTCCAGCCAGAAGGCGTGAACGCGACCATCGTAGGACGAGTAGATGATCTCCAGGTTGCCATCGCCGTCCAGGTCGGCGACCACGGGATTGGGCTGGTTGCTCTCGATCTCGCCATAGTCTTCGCTCAGAGGAGCGCCGGTGTCCTCGGGTGGGCTCTGCCAATCGTAGCCGCCGGCGTTGAAGCGGCTGCGGTCGGCGTTAAAAATATACACACCGTTGTACTTGCCGGGTGGGTGGCCGACGGCGCAGTCATACACGTTGCCGGTTGCCACGACTTCGACGACGCCATCGCCGTTCACGTCGGCAATGACGGCCGGGCCGTGGGCAAAGTTGGTGCGGTAGCTCTCCTCGCGCACACCGTCGCAGTATCCCCAGCCTCGCAGTTCGGTGTCCAGGCTTTCCCACACGCCTACCCTCCCCCAGCCTTTGCCCTCGTACATCGAGTGGGCCGGGATCTGATCGCCGTTTGACTCGTAGGCGCAAATGTAATGCACGTCCGAGGGCACGACGATCTCGCCCACGCCGTCGCCGTCCAAGTCGCTGACGGCGGCGTTGTCGTTAAAGATGCCATAGGCATAGCCGCTGTCATCGTCCAACTGGGGCCAACCAGCACGGAGCGCCCCGTCGTGTTCGTAGACCCAGGTGTTGACCTTGCCATAGACAGCGCCGGTCACGATGATTTCCAGTGTGCCGTCGCCGTCCAGGTCGTAGGCCGACAGCCCGCGCAGTTCATTGCCGGCGGGACGCTGCGACCAGACAATGTTGCCGGCGTGATCGAGCACCCGAAGGTAACCATAACCGTGCGCAGTGACGATCTCTAGATCACCGTCTCCGTCTATATCGGCAACGACAACCCCGGGCCACGTGCGAGCGTTGGACACAGGTGGATCCACACTCCACTGCACCGAGCCATCCTCGCCGTTGAGGACAAAAAGCGTATAGGCGGCCCCAATGACCTCCATCGTCCCGTCGTTGTCCAGGTCGGCCACGGCGGGAGAGGAATACCAGCCGGTCTCGCACCAGGAGTAGTAGCAGCCGCCGTTCTGCCACTTGGGTTCCGGGGCCTGGACGGCCTGGAGGGAGGCAGCACGAGTGGCAGTCTGCGGGTTGATGCCGCTCAGGGCCAGAAGCGGGATGGCCAGGACGACAAATAAGAAGCGTGGTTTGGCTCTCGTTCTCATGGCGTGTTCTCCTTCAGCACCAGGGGCAAGTAAACGTCCCGATGCGGCCAAAAGGCATTGTTAGACAGACTCGACCAGGCACCGTCGGCGTTCTGCGACTTGAGGGCGACGCCAGCAGATTGGCCCACAAGACATCTCCATCATACCGGCAAAAAGGTTGCACGTCAATGGTACGTTTCTCCCACAACCGCGCCTGGCCTGCCATAGTCGTCAAAAGCCACTCGCCCATCAGCAACAGGGCAATCGCATCTATACTCACCTCGCGTCAGACTGTCATTCTGAGGAGCGGAGCGACGAAGAATCTCGTTCC
>CAYVPU010000285.1:0-4349 GCA_964453885.1 uncultured Anaerolineae bacterium
CAGGAACTGGGCCATGATGTCCCGCCGTTTGGCCCCCACCGCCTTGCGGATGCCGATCTCGCGCGTCCGTTCTGTCACCGAGACCAGCATGATGTTCATGACGCCGATGCCCCCCACCAGGAGAGAAATGGCAGCGATGCTGCCCAGGAGCACGGTGAAGGTACTCATTATGTCCTGCATCGTCTCCACGATCTGCGTCTGGTCTTGCACGGTAAAGTCATCGGCCTGTCCCTGCGCCAGGCCATGGCTGGCCCGCATGATGATGGCGGGAAGGTCTAATCTCCTGAGATGTCTTTGGAATCTTCTCTTGGACTGTCGAATGTCTCTTTCTGTCGTTTGCCTTTCTCCAGGGCTATTTGAGCGCTGGAAGCATAGAGTGAACCGGGCATCGTGTCTATGACTTTGTTGAACTCGACGACGGCCTTTGCTTCGTTTCCCTGGCGGCGATAGCCCACGGCCAGGTTATAGCGCGCGGCGGATTTGTATTTAGGGCCGAGGTGATGCTGAGAACCCGTCAGCAGGTGCTCCAGCATGGCGATGGCCTGAGTCAGTTGACTTTGTTTGAGGTGCTGCACCGCCTGATTGAGTATTACGATCTGGCGACTGGTGCCATCTGGCCTTAACTTGAGGGCCAGGCTGTACAGGTTCGACGCGGGGGAGTGATACCCCCTTCGGGCCAGCAGGTTGCCCAGGTCTACCAGCAGGCGGGCGCGCATCGTCACCAAATAGACGATTATGAGGAAGATGATTGGGTGAATGATCCCTCCTGTGACCAGGGAAAAGACCACCAGTAGGCCAGCGACGACGATGACCTCGACGGCGAACTGGAGAGAAAACCCTTCCCGGCGCAACGCCGAGAGGCCGCCAACGACGAGGATATAAAGCAGAGCTATCAGGCTCAGAAGCAAATGAGGGTTCACGCAGGTCCTCCCATGACGTGTTGCGTAGTACTGCGTATTGCGTCACGTAATACGCAATACGCAATACGATTACAGTTGACGGCCCCTGCCGTCTTTCGAGACGACAGGGGCCTGATGGTTTCTAAGGCGTGTGCTCAGGCGAACATGTGCTCCGCCGTGCGTTGCAGCATCTCCACGCCGCGCACTTCGGTCTCAAAGAGAGGGACAATCGCCCGCGCGTCGGGAAAGCTGCGCCAGATCTCTGCCATGTACTCATCCTGCATAGCTATACGGTTGAGGACAAAATCTGGCGCGTCGTCGCTGATGGTTGCCTTGTCAATGAGCATGTTGACCACCACGCCGCCCACGGGGATGCCAAAATCGTGAAACCAGGCGATAAAGCGCTTGATGACGGCGATAGGCAGCGCCTCCGGCAGGGTGATGAAAAAGAAGGCGGTCTTGGCATCGTCGGTGAGCAGGTCTTTGGCGTGCTCCATCCGCTTCTGAAAGTTGACCAGGTACTCTTTTAGCGGATCTTTTTGCTTTTTCTTTTTGCTGAAGGAGAGCAACTCCCGCAGGCTTTGGGCCTCCTCGCGGCTCTGCATCATTTTGTTAACCCACATGCCATAGACCGACGACATGCCCAGCAACCGGCGGGCATTGGCCGTGGGGGCTGTGTCAAAGACGTAGGCCTCGTACCTGTCCTCGAACATGATGTCTATCATGTTCTCGAACATGGCCGATTCCTCAAAGGCCGGGTTCATGGTGGCCGACTCGACAAACTCGTCGGCTTTGGTCTTGATGTCGGCGAACTTGAGGAACCACTCGATCTTTTCGCGGATCTCTTTTTTCGATTTCTCGATAGAGTCCCGCGTGTCAATCTCGTGAGCCCAGAGGTCGGGCACGCCGTTCACTGCCGTGGGCTTGCCAAAGACATCCTGATCCAGCATGGAGGTCAGGCTGTGCACCGGGTTGGTGGAGGCCAGCAGGGTGCGTTTGCCTTGCCCGGCCAGCCAGAGCGCCGCCGCGCCGGCCAATACCGTCTTGCCCACGCCCCCTTTGCCGCCAAAGAAGGAATACTTGAGACTCGGGTGCTCGGTGAGGAACTGGGTCATATTCTTCTCAATCATGCCGCACCTCCAAACATGGCCTCGGCCATCTTTTCGATCATTGGCAGGCCGGTGATGTCTCGCTCGAACTCGGGAATGCGGCCCAGCACTTCGTCGCCGAATAACTGATCCAGGCGATCCATGTGTCCCTTTTGCATCTCTAGCCGGTGTCGCAGATAATCGGGGATGTTCTGGTCGGCCAGTTCTGGCGGGATGACCCGGTTGACGACGTAACCAGAGAGAGGTACCTGGAATTTGGCAAAGAGCCCGGCGGCTTTTTGGGTATCAAGAATGGCCATTTCTTCCGGGATGATGACGAAAAAGAAGGCCGTTTTCACCTTGTCGGTGAGGATGCCGGAAGATGTGTTGATACGGTACTTGATGTTCTGGAGTTCGCGGAGAATCTTATCCTCTTCGGTTTCCTCATCCCGTTTCATCACCGCTGCGACCTGGGCGTATTCTTCCATCTCTTCGCGCAGACCGGTGATTTTGTCAATCCACTCGTCGTAGACGCTGGCCATGCTCAAGTAGTAGAGGGCGTGGCCCAGCGGCACCAGATCGTAGATGTAATAATCGTACTCGCCGCCGACGACAATGTCCACCACCCGGTCAAAGATGGCGCTCTCTTCCATGGCTGGCTCGGCGGCTGCGGCCTGGATATAGTCGTCAATCTCTTGCGGCACTTGATCAAAACCATACATGTCCAGGATTTTCTGGCGGATCTCGTCCTGATATTCCTTGATCCGCCGGTCGGCGTCGATTTCCTGGGCAAAGAGGTTGGGCATGATCTCGACAGCACCCTTGCCAAAAATGTCTTGCTCAAAAATGTCGCTCAGAGAGGCCTGGGGGTCTACGGAAAAGACCAGCACTTTGTATCCCTGTTTGGCCAACCAGTAGGCCGTGGCAGCCGAGAACGTGGTCTTGCCCAGCCCTCCCTTGCCCCCGAACATGATGTATCGCCGCTCGGGGTGTTCATCAAAGATCTTTGTCAGTGACAATGTTGCCTCCTTATGCCAGTGCGTCGGTCAGGTCGCGCTCGCGCAACATGCGGCGCTTCCAGGTAGAGATTTGCGGCACTACGTAGGGCAGCAGGCGAAGTGAGTAGTAGGGCGGCAGGATGGGAACGCCCAGCAGGTCGCCCATGGTAATGAGAATGAACAGGTGCTCCATGCTGCCCCGCGTCTTGAGGGCGTAGCGCGTCATGTCGTGCCCGGCCATGCCGTACAGCGTCGCTTTGGCCGCATCTAGCAAGTCACGGAGCTTGGATCTTTTCTCTTCTTCTGTCACGTATTCTTACCTCTCTTTCTGGAGAATATCGAGTAATGAAACGTAAAACGTAAAACGTGACTACCACTCTTTACGTCTTACGCATCACGTTTCACGTATCAAAATCTGCCAGTTCGGTCAAGTCGCGCTCGCGCAACATACGGCGGCGCCAGGTCTCGATTTCGGGCACGGCATAGGGCAGCAGTCGCAGGGCATAGTAGGGGGGCAGGATGGGCACGCCGAGCAGGTCGCCCATGGTGATGAGGATGAACAGGTGCTCCAGGTGGGCGCGCTCCTTTTTGAGATCGCGCACCATTTCGTAGACGGTCATGCCATAGATGATCTCGCCCACGGCGTGGGAAAACCTGCCCAGCCGCTTCCTCCATTCAGACCATCGTGGCATGGTGAGCTCCCCGGTTTTCCTCATGTCCTGGGCGTATCGTTACGAGAACTCTGTGACCCACTCCAACACGCGCCATACCTGGGTGGGAGAGCCTCCCAGCGAGGCTCTCCCATTACTAAAAGGCAAGGAGGCAGGTTACTAGCCTTTGGCCGGCGCGGGGGCCTCGGCCAGGTGGCGCTGGATGGCCTGGATGGCATCCCAGGCCAAAAGGAGCGCGGCGATGGTCAAAAAGATGGCCAGGGCAGCGGCGATCCAGTTGCCAATGACCTTGTCTACCGGCAAACCACCAGCCAGGTTGGCTTCGATAACCTTCCAGGCGGTGCCTATCAGGGCGACGATGGTGGTGATGAACATAAAGATGAACGGGATGAAGGTCCACAGGTAGTTCTTGCCCTTGGACATCAGCCACAGAGAGACGAGGAGCAGCGCCAGAGAGGCCATCAACTGGTTAGCCGCACCGAACAGGATCCAGATGTAGGCCCAGAAGCCAGTCCAGATGAGGAGGGCCGAGAGAGCCAGGGCAACGATGGTGCCTACGGCGGTGTTCCGCAGCGCGGGGATGGTGTCGCCCAGGAACTCGGCGCTGGCCACGCGCATAAAGCGCACCACCAGGTACATGATGGTCAGCGCCATGAGAGTCAGAAAGACAGAGCCGTAGGGCAGGCCAAAGTC
>CAYVPU010000286.1:0-4323 GCA_964453885.1 uncultured Anaerolineae bacterium
GGCAATTGGCAGAAGCAGTGAACCTGCGGCCCGAAGCCTTTGGTGGGATGGCCTTTCACCGCGAGCGCGGCGTCACACTGGAGGTGGACGCGGAGGCGTATCGCTTCTTGTGCACCTGTCTTGCACCGCGTCCGTTACCTTCGGCCGAGCACCCCGCCGCGCGCCTGGTGGCGCAACTGGTGCGCCTGGGCTTCTTGTGCCGGGCACAGGTTGGCCGGGGGCAGGCCCAATCAGCGCCAGATGGTCCCTGGTTGGACGACGGCTTCACGCTCTCCGCACCGGAGACGGTACACCTGGCCATCACGGCTCGCTGCAACTTGACCTGCCGCGGCTGCTACGTCCCGCGCTCGGCTGCTGGGCCGGAAATGACCGTCACCGAACTGTATGGCTTGATTGACCAATGGGCGCGGATGCGGGTTTTTCAACTGGCCGTAGGAGGCGGCGAGCCGCTGCTGTACGAGGGCCTGTTCGACGTGCTGACTTGCGCCCGGGAGCGGGGGATCGTGCCCAACCTGACCACCAACGGGACGTTGCTCAAGCCCGACGTGATTCGACGTCTGGAGCGAGCCGGGGTGGCCCGGGTCAACATCAGTTGGCATAGCATCCCGAGCTTGTCGAAGAAAGGGCCTGGTGACGAGCACGAGGGACGCGCCCAGGCTGTCACCCGGGCGTTACGGCTTCTGCTGGATTCGACGTTGCACGTGGGCGTGAACCTGCTGGTTACGCGGGCGCTGCTCCACCGCCTGTCCCACGTGCTGGCCCGCCTGCAGACGCTGGGCGTGCGGCGCGTGACGGTATTGCGGCCCAAACCGCCCGCCGTCGCTACCAGGGATGACCTGGCCTGGTACGATGCCAACCGGCTGCGACGTGCCGAGCTACTTCATCTACGCGCCATACTGAATGCCTGGCAGGGGGCGCTGGAACTGGAAGTGGGCAGCGCACTGGTTGGCCTGATGGGCGACGCGAACCCGGTACACCTGCGCTGGCGGGGGATCTATGGCTGTGCAGCCGGGCGGCGCATCTGCACCGTCTGGCCCGACGGGCGGGTGACACCTTGCTCGTTCCTGGCCGACCTCAGCGCGGGGAACGTGCGCCAGACGCCGTTTGCCGAGCTGTGGGAGCGTGGGCAGAACTGGAGCCCATTGCGGGACTCCGCTGCCCGGCCGCAAGGGGGCTGCAACGGCTGCGAGGTAGCGCTGCAATGTGGCGGCGCACGCTGTGTGGCCCGTCACGAGCGTGGAGGCTTACTCGCCGGTGATGCCGAATGTCCACACTACCAGGAGGAGGCTCAATGCGTATCCTGAGCGTTCACACCGGCTTCGCGCCGGACCACAGCACGACGACCTACCGCTACACAGCGCCCGACAAGGCCACTGCATGGCATGCCTTCTGGAAGGGGCTGCCGGCCGTCTGCGCCGCCGGTCAGGTGCAGGACTTGACGCTTTTTTCGCGGGAGCCACTGCCTGAACCGGACTTGAGCCCACAACCGATCCACCGCTTCCTGTTCGTCGAGGAGGACGACGAACCGCCTTACTACTTTGGCGGCTACCTGACCTTCGACGAATGGTGGAATCTGATTGCCGAGCATCGCAGACGATTGCTGTACGCATTCCTGGCACCAGGATATGGTGCGGAAGGTATTATCTCGCTCTCCCCCCACCATTTACTGGTCAACGACCACTTTGAGCACAAGACCAATGGATACCGCGCCTTGCAGCGCCTGGACCCACGACAACTGGCGTTCTTTCGCGAGCACAAAGGCTACGACGATGGCATGTGGGGGCTGCTCTTGCAGAAACCCTCGCCCGGCACGTACACCATCGAAGCTGGGGTTGAACGCCGACAGAGCCGCCGCTGGCACATCGTCGAATTCACGGGTCTGGTCAATGCCAGCACTGCCCGGCGCAAACTGACACCGTGGATGGACCGCATCGCGCGCGTCGAGTGCGGCGGCTTGTTCATCTCCGGCCCGCCACAGAACGGTGGGTTGGCGTTCAACGCGACGACCGGTCGCGCGCACATCTTTTTCAACTTTGAGACCGGCACCGATGAACGGGTCATGGACAGCACCGTCGAGGCCATGGGACGTGCCGGCAGGTGTCGTTTCTTCTACCAACGCGGCGACTTCTGATCAAGTCCAAAGGAATACATCCTGCGTGGCTACCTTCGAGAGAAAGATCCGCGTCGAGGGTGGCATGGGGAACACGGTGAGGGTATTCGAGGTTCATAAATGACACTCACGAACGATGATTACGACATTCGTCTGAAGCAGGTTCAAGAGCGCAACAAACTCATCATAGGGCACTTTGTCCATACCTGGCGGGGGTGCATCTCGGACGACGCCCTGCACCAACACGTGATGAACATCGAGTACTTTGCCAATGGCCACCTGAATTACTACGCCGACGCCGATGAACTGCGCTCCCTCGATCAGATCACTGGCTGGAAGGTGTACGACTTTATCACCGACTGGCTGCCGCGCAAGGGCTTGGTGACCTCAACACGTCGGGTCAAGAGCTACCTGGCCTCGTTCAACAAGCTCTTCAAGTTTATGGGAGAGCACAGCTATATGAAGCCCGAGGATGCGGCCGAGGTTCTGAACCTGCTAAAAGAAGACCGTCAGTTGATGATTGATGCTGTTGTCACCTATGACAACCCCATCGAAGATCAATCGCCGGAGGCATTTCAGGCGCGGATGCAAGACCTGGTGGAGCGGTGGAAAGCCATCCATCAGGAATCCGGGAAAGGGACTCAAGACACTTGAACGATACTAGATCTCTTTTGGCAACTGGGCCGGAACGACCCCAGTCGTCGAGTGCGTCAGACTGCCCTGGCTTTCTTGCAGTGACTGGGATAGGTCAGCTACGAGGAGGCGATGGGATACCTGGGAACGGCCGGAGACCTGCATCCAGGTGATCTTTGAATATCTACAGGGGAAGGATGCGCGGCGCATTTCTCACTTTGTGGCGATAGGAATTGTGGAGACATGAATCACAAAGACATGGGCAGGACAAAAAGAACGCATCCTGAACTACCTCTGGTCTATCTCACCCAAGGTGGCAACCAATAGCCAGATTCGAGGTGGCATGGGTGTCAAATCCCACCAACAGGTCTACCTGCTCACCCAGGAATTGGTGCATACCGATCGGATTCGAGGCGAGCAGCGCGGGCGCGAGTGGGTCTTTTGGATTGAATCTGCGGGAGGTGTTATGAGCGACTATGATCAGGAGGTAGAGGTCATTCGGGCCTACAATCAGCCGATTCTGGATGCTTTCCAGGCGTGGCTCGAAGCATCTGGCCTGAGCAAGAAGACGGTCAAGAACCACGTAGAAAACATCGATTTCTTCACCGAGTACCTGGTCTACTACGAGCCACTCCGACGACTCGACCAGGCCACCGAGGGCGACGTTTTCTCGTTTCTGACCGACTGGTTCCCGCGTAAGGCGATGTGGGCGTCGGTCACCAGCGTCAAGTCCTATCTGGCTTCCTTCAAAAAGTTCTTCAAGTGGATGGGACAGGCCGGCCACGTGTCGGACGAGACCGTCGTCGAGGTGATCGAGATGCTGAAGGAGGGGCGCGAGGAATTCCTCGTCGCCGTCGGCGACGACGATGTATACTGGTAGACGACTCAGCAGACGCAGGGAGTTAAGGGCACAGGAGGGTTGCTCATGGAAGAATGGAACCAACAGACAGCCGATTCGCGCAGCATCGAGACCATGCGCTGCATTGCCCTTGATGCGATGAGCTTTGGCGACGACGACGCGGCTTTCTACACCTACGCCGCCGAGCACAACCTCACCGTGAATGAGGTAGCCTACTACCTGAACGCCTACGAAGCGGGCGGCGAAGCAGGGCTGCAGGCGCTCCGCGCGCCCGACATCATCCCACCCGACGTGGCGCACATGGCGATTGAGACCATTGCCGCGATGCTGGATGAACACTTCCAAGGGCGGCCGCCCTACCGCCTCACCGACGAGGGAATTGCCATTGGAGTCCACGAGATTCAGCAGCGCAGGAGCGGCGAGAAGTATCTCTTTGAGATCTGCCAGTTGCACTTGACCGTGGCCAGCAACCAGTGGCACCTCTACTGGATGCGCAAGTTCGATGCCTGGTGGCCCTATCCGTCTCCCGAAACAGGCCCAAAACATACGCTCCAAGCCCGGATCCAGCAGGTGCTCGACGACGAGTTCGGTTGTTTCTGGGGGTAAGGTGGGAGTAGCAACCATCCGGGGCAATTCCTTCTCTTGAGCATCAGATTGCCGTGTACCGACTTTCAAGGAGATAGCCATGTCAAGAAGACAAATCTCTCGCGGAACGTGCGTT
>CAYVPU010000287.1:0-1759 GCA_964453885.1 uncultured Anaerolineae bacterium
CGTCACCTGGATCACGTCATCGAAACCGTTGTCGCTCTCAAGGAACGCCGCGACGAACTCGAGGGCTACCGCATCGTCTACGAAGCCCCCTACCTGCGCCACTTTACTGCCCGCTTTGAGCCGCTGTAAGTACTGGGGTTCTTTCCCCGGCGTGCCTTTCAGAGCGAGCCACGTATCTGAGACGGCTATTCAGGTAGACCAGAAACCGGGTTTTTGGTGCTCCACAAGCAAAGTAGTTTCGATACACTTCTCTGCTGGCGCTAAAGTTACTCAACCGGCGCTTGTCTCGCAACTACCGAAGGATTTCCGCCCGCTTTGCCCAGGCCGGCCGGAACCCCATCCCAGCGGGCCACCGATCTTTGAGGACGACTTTAGCGACGGGACACATCAAGCGTTGAGCGCGGAGAATTATCATGAAAACAACCTACATCCGTTGGTCCATGACCATCATTGAGATGAACGGCCTGACGATCATCACCGACCCGGTCTTTCGATTGCTTGGACTCCCGGCCACGCCTCGTGAATACACCATCGAGCAACTGCCCAAACCCGATCTAATCCTCGTCTCTCACCGGCACGTGGATCACTGGGATCGGTGGACAATGCGCCGCCTGCCGAAGGATATCCCGCTAATCGTGCGTCCCCAACGCATCGCCGACGACGCGCGGCGCTGGGGCTACACCCAGGTGCAAGAACTCGATTCCTGGAGCAAGACTCAGGTGGGCGAGGTGACCATTACCGCCGTGCCGGCCAAACACCAGGGGACAGAAGTTGGCTTTGTGCTCCAGGGTGAAAAGACCGTCTACTTTGCCGGCGACACCTCGTTCGACCGCGAGGTGTTCACCGCCATCGGTCAGCAATTCGAGCTGGACGTCGTGCTGCTGCCCATCGGGGGGCTGCATTTCTTTGGAGTTTCAGCGCACATAGACCCACCCCAGGCTGTGGAGGCACTCAAGTTACTTCGACCACAAGTCGTCATCGGTACGCACTGGGGCTGCTCGCCCTCTCTGCCGCCCATCACCGGCATGCCCGGCACGCCCCAGGAACTGGCTCGCTTGCTGGCCGATGCTCGGGTAGACGTGGCAGTGCGCGGTATGGCCCCGTTGGAGACGGTGGAGATAGATTGAGCACAATCCAGTTCAGTGACGAGGCCGAGTCCGAAGCGTGCTTTCGCCCCCTGGAGGGTGGTACGTATTGCGTGATTCAACGGAACACGCAATACGCAACACTACCCGCGCTTTTTTGCTAATCCATACTTTTTCTCCACCCGCTGCTGAAAGCGCGTCACATCAATGACGTAGCGTTGGTGCGTGCCCTCGCCTACCTTTTCCACCTCGTCGAAAGCTTCCACGCGGAAGGTGAGGCGACGGCCTTCCACGACCACCAACTCGGCGCGGGCTGTCACCGTCATGTTCAGGGGGGTGGCCGCCAGGTGTTTCACGTCCAGGGCCACGCCGACAGTGCATTGCCCCTCCGGCAACAGGTGATCCCCCGCCGCCACGCCGGCTTTCTCCATGAGACGCACCATCTCTGGCGTGGCAAACACTTTTACGTTGCCACTGCCCAAATGCTTGGCCGTGTTGGTCTCTGTGACCACAGTCTGAGACTCGCCTATCAATCCTGGCACTAACTCATCCATGTCGCTGCATCGCTCCTTTTCAATCTTGACCTCCGAGACCGGCGCAAGCACAGAACTGGCGCTTTTGCCCACGCCAAGTATAACACATTTGGCCTTAACCGTGAAATCGTGTATAATCTT
>CAYVPU010000287.1:1859-4303 GCA_964453885.1 uncultured Anaerolineae bacterium
TGTTGACCGGTCGAAAAAAATAATCCAACCCACTTGGCTTGGATTGGCTCTCTCATGGGGGTGAGTTTTGAGCAAAAATATCCAGACGGTGGAACCCTTTGCTGATCCTGCACGCTGGAAGCCAGCGAAGGCAAAGTCCAGCCTGGCATCCAGGGCCAGGTGTTTCTTGTTGCGTGCTCTGAGAAAGGTGGTGAGGACAGCCACACCAGCCGCCCTCGTCGCCCTGTTGATCAACGTCTTTGTGGCCCAGGCGATGGTGGTGCAGGGACCAAGCATGAAACCTAACCTGTCCCTCGACCACCGGGTGATAGTGGAAAAGGTCACCTATCGGTTCATCCACAGCCCACGCCGGGGGGATGTGGTGGCCATTGATATTCCAGGGGAAAAGGAGTTGCTGGTCAAGCGAACGGTGGCCCTGCCTGGGGAGACGGTATCAGTGCAGGACGGGCAAGTCTTTATCAACAGCCAACCGCTCGAGGAACTGTGGGCCACCCACCAAGGCGGGATGGACTATCCCCCGACGCTTGTACCACCGCGACACATCTTTGTCTTGGGTGACAACCGGCATGTGTCCCGAGATTCTCGCTTCTTTGGCCCCGTGCCAGTGACTCACATCAGCGGGCAAATCAGGTTCATCATCTGGCCGCTCGACCAGATCGGATGGCCCGGTTAATGGACAAGATCTGATGCGCATTTTTGTCAAGATCGGTGAGCCCTTGTGGCGAACTATTGGCAACCGCTCCCTGACGCTAGAGTGGGACGTGCCCTCCGTGACGGTAGCTGAAGCCCTGGATCGCCTTCACCGAGAATATCCCAATTTTGGCCCTGCCTTCCGGGGCGAGGGCCAGCGACTGACGATAGACTATCACATCTTTTGTAATACCCGCCTGGTAAAACCGGACGACTGGTCACGAACAGAGATGAAAGATGCCGACAGGTTGTTCGTCTTTCTACCCGCCGTGGGAGGTTGATGGGTGACACGACTGCCACGCGAATTCTACGCCCGCCCAACACTGACTGTGGCACAAGAACTCCTGGGCCAACGAGTAGTGCGTGTACTGGATGGCCAACGGCTGGCAGGCCGCATCGTGGAAGTCGAAGCCTACCTCGACGAGACAGATCAGGCCAGCCACGCCCGGCCCGGACCCACCCGCCGGAACGCGCCCATGTACGGCCCGCCTGGTCATGCTTACGTCTACTTTATCTACGGCATGTACTACTGCCTCAACGCTGTCACTGAACCAGAGGGCTCCCCGGCCGCTGTGCTCATCCGAGCGCTGGAGCCCCTGGAGGACATGGAGGCCATGCGTCGTCACCGTCCCGGCCATTCTGATTGCAATCTGACGAGCGGACCCGGCAAGCTCTGCCAGGCCCTGGCGATTGACCGGACCTTCAACAGCGCCGACCTGTGCCACGACACTCGGCTCTGGATTGAAGCTGGTGCACCAGTCGCCGATGAGCAGGTTGCCGCCGGTCCCCGAATCGGCGTCCGTGGCGACCAACGCGCCCGAACCTCCCACTGGCGCTTCTACTTTCAAGACCATCCCTGCCTGTCACGTAAAGAACCAACATTGTGAATTGAACATTGAGAATTCCCATGAACATCACTGTCTACACCACCCCCAGCTGCCCCTATTGTTATCAGACGAAAGAGTTTCTTTCGCGCCGGGGTATCCAGTTCACCGAAAAGAACGTTGCCGCCGACCAGGTTGCCGCTCAGGAGATGATCCAGGCATCGGGGCAACGTGGCGTGCCGGTCACGGTCATTGATGATCAGGTCGTCGTGGGCTACGACCAGCGCCGTCTGGCTATGTTGCTGGGCGAGAGCAAGACCCGCAAGCCCGCCCTCGGCGTCAGCATAGCCGATGCAGAGCGCATCTCCGAGAAGCGCAGCGGCGGCCCAACCGTCGGCGCCTACATTGGGCGGGTCAAAGCCGGTTCCACTGCAGAAACGGCGGGCCTGCGCCAGGGCGACGTCATCACCGAGTTGGGCGGTCACCTTATCCGCACCGCCGCCGACGTCCACGCAGCCATGGCCCGTCGCCACCCCGGCGATCAGTTGGGTCTCACCTTTGAACGAAACGGGCGCGAGATGCGCGTCGTGATCAAAGTGTAGCACTGAGAATCGAGAATTAAGAGTTGACACAGGAGGTCAACATGCATCTAGTTTACGCTGGCAAATTGTTGCGCATTAACCTGGCCGACGGCCATTGGCGAGAGGAAGGGATTGCTGACGAAACCGTCCGCACCTATCTCCTGGGCAGCGGCCTGGCTGCCAAGCTTTACTACGACGAGATAGATCCCTCCGTCGCCCCACTGGATCCTGACAACCCCCTCTACGCCTTTAACGGCCTGTTCTCCGGCACTTTTTCACCCACCGGCTGCCGTAGTTCCTGGTGCGGGCGCTCGCCACTAACCGGCATCTGGAACGAGGCCAACATGGG
>CAYVPU010000288.1:0-4289 GCA_964453885.1 uncultured Anaerolineae bacterium
GCGATTACGAAATCGCGGCTACAACTTGGCGTTTTCCCATAACGGGAATTGCTGTCGCCGGTACAACTGGTGCTCAATCCCCAGCCTCAGCACGTCCAGGATCTTGCCTATCTGTATTCACCGAGCACCGTATTGGACACGGTACAATGCTGAAATGAGACCCAGTCGTTGGCTTGATCGACCGCGCAGGTTTGACCAATCCCCCTTGCTGATGTACAATGGGGTCTGGCCCCAATGTGGCGAGATGTGATTATACCACGATTGCCGGATGGGGCAAAGTGATGGTCAGAGGGACCTCTTTACAAAGTTGTTACCCTTTCTCAATCTTTCCTTAATGGCCAGCCAGTCAAATTATGTTATTCTACAAACAGTAACTACGACAGCCTTGTGGTGCAATGCACGTGCTTGCGTACCCGTTAACAAGGCAGAAAGCAGAGTAATAGCATGTCTGACGAGCTCTTGGTGCGGTTTTGGGGGGTTAGAGGCAGTTATCCAGTACCGGGCCACCTGACGGCCAATGTTGGGGGCAATACCTCTTGCGTGGAGGTTCGAGCGGGCGGACACCTGATCATCCTCGATGCGGGAACCGGTATCATCAACTTGGGCCTGGCGTTGGAGCAAGAGTACGCCGGCCGAGACGAGTTGCTGGTGGCCACGATTCTGTTCAGCCACACGCACCACGATCACACGCAGGGCTTTCCCTTTTTCAAGCCCGCCTATTCGGGCCGGAGTGTCCTTTACATGTTTGGCCCCCGAACGTTTTACGAGGATATCGGAGAAGCGCTGGGGCGCTCCATGCTGGAACCGGCCTTTCCGGTGGCGTTGGAAGAGCTCAAATCCCTCAAGATCATCAGCAATGTCGAAGAGTCGGAAGCGATTATTCTGACAAGAGACCGCGAGCCGAGACTGCGTAATCTCTATCGAGACCAGGTTGTCCCCCCGGAGGACGCTGTCAAGATCACGGTGTTGCGCAGCTTTGCGCATCCCAAGGAAGGGGTTCACATTTACAGAATCGAATGGCAAGGAAAGAGCCTGGTCTATGCTACCGATACGGAGAGCTATGTCGGCGGCGACACGCGCTTGATTCGCTTTGCCCAGGGAGCCGATCTGGTGATTCACGACGCCCAATACACCCATAAAGAGTACACGGAGGGCGGGACGCCCAGGCAGGGCTGGGGGCACTCTACGCCACAGATGGCAGCGAATATCGCTCAGATGGCGGGCGTTGGTCAATTGGTTCTCTTTCACCACGATCCAACCCACGGCGACGAGGTGCTGGCCGAGATGGAAGCCAACGCCAGAGAAGCGTTCCCCAGCAGCCTACTGGCGCGTGAGGGTTTGACCCTGGTGTTGTGAGCGGATAACCCTGTTGGTCCAAACCAAGGCGGTGCGTTGTGAGATGCACCGCTTTTTTCTTGTGGTAGCTGGTTTTCTTGACGATGGGTCAAATTGCGTGTATACTATCGGAGGTTAGTCCCGGTTGGCGAGGGCACACATACCCGCGTGTTGACATAAGGAGAAGATCGGAATGCGAGAAGTCACGGTAGCTACCGTTCAAACGGCACCCCAGTTGGCCAGAGTCAGTGACAATCTGGCGCAGATGGGGGAGTTTGTGCGCCAGATTTGTACCGAGCAGCACGTAGACCTGATTCTCTTTCCTGAACTTTCCACCACTGGCTACGAGTGTGGCGTTCGCTTCACCGAACTGGCCGAACGGGTGCCTGGCCCAGCGGTGAACCTGTTGGCCCAGTGGGCTGAAGAGTTTGGCGTTTACATCGCTGCCGGGCTGGCAGCCAAAGAGAAAGTGGAGAGTATTCTGTACAACGCCGCCGTGCTGGTGGGCCCGGACGGGGAGATGTTGGGGCAGTACAACAAAGTTCATCTACGAGGGGAGGAGCGGCTGGCCTTCCGCCCTGGATTCAGGTACGTCATCTGGGAGACAGGATTTGGCCTGGTGGGGATGATGCTGGGCTGGGATCTGGCCTTCCCGGAGGTGGCGCGCAGCCTGGCATTGGAGGGCGCTGAGTTGATCCTGGTCGGTGCCAATTGGGAAGAGCCCGGTGCCGATGAGTGGCAGACCTATCTCAAAGCACGAGCCTACGAGAACTCGGTCTTTATTGCCGGGGCCAACCGCATCGGCAAAGAGTACAGCTACGAGTTCGTCGGCCATAGCATGATCCTGGGGCCGAGGGGGCAGGTGTTTGCTGCACTGGAAGAGCCGGTCACCGGTTACGTAGTGGCGCGGATGGACCTGGACGTGGTGCGCAAGACACGCGAAGAATACCAGTTTTTCCAGTGGCGCCAGCCGGCGACGTATCGGGCGGTGGTGAAAAAGTACTGAGTACTTGTCCATTAATAACTTTGCATTTTGTGGCGCTGATTAGGCGCAGAAACAGTGGCAAAGATGCCAAGCACTGTCCTGAACGGTCAGCACTGTCCTGGACGACAGTACAGGGTACAGGGTTGTTTTTGGACAAGTGCTGAGCAGTTAATGGCGACCTGGACAGCGGCGTCCAGGTCATTGACATAATCAGGAGGGAACAATGCAAGACCTTACTGAACATTTTGTCGAGTTGATCCGGCGGACTTCTACAGACTTGAGGCCGGATGTCGAGCAGGCGTTGCGGGCGGCGCGTTCTCAGGAGGGGGAAGGTTCGGCGGCCCAGGGCGCGTTGGACACCATTCTGGAGAACGTGGCGCTGGCTCGCAAGAACTCGACGCCCATCTGTCAGGACACGGGCACACCCATCTTTTACATCTACTATCCCACCGGCTGGTCTACGCTGCCGTTGAAGGAGCAGATTCACGCCGCCGCGGCTCTGGCTACCGAGCGGGCTTACCTGCGGCCCAACGCCGTGAATTCGCTCACCGGCAAAAACAGTGGGAACAACCTGGGCCAGGACTTTCCGACGCTCCACTTTGAGGAATGGGAGGAGGGCTATCTCAAGGTAGACCTGATGCTCAAAGGCGGCGGCTGCGAGAACGTCGGCGTGCAGAACAAGCTGCCGGACGCCCGGTTGAGGGCCGGTCGCGATCTGGATGGCGTGCGGAACGCTGTGCTCGACGCGGTTTTCCAGGCTCAAGGCAAGGGCTGCGCGCCGGCTGTCCTCGGCGTGGCCATCGGCGGCGACCGGGGCAGTTCCTACGTCAAGTCTAAACAACAGTTCTTCCGCCCGCTGGACGACGAGAACCCCGTGCCAGAGTTGGCAGAGCTGGAGGCCAGGTTGACAAAAGAAGCCAACGAACTGGGCATTGGGCCGATGGGCTTTGGCGGCAAGACGACGGTGCTGGATGTCAAGATCGGCTTGCTGCACCGGCTGCCGGCCTGCTACTTTGTCACCGTCAGCTACATGTGCTGGGCTGACCGCTGGCGGACGATGGTCGTTCGCGGCGAACAAGTCACTTACGAATAGGGGGTAAGACAATGGCGACTTATGACCTGACGATACCGGTTTCCGACGAGGATATCGAAAAACTGCGCGTGGGCGACCAGGTGCGCCTCACAGGCGTGATGGTCACCGGGCGGGACGCGGCGCACAAGTACATGATCGAGACCTTTATCCGGCGCGACGGGCCGATCCCGGAAAGCGAGCGGGAACTGCACGCCGATCTGAAAAATTGGCTAAAAGGCAGCTTTATTTATCACTGTGGCCCCGTGGTGAGCCAGGACGAGAACGGCAAATGGCACTTTGTCGCCGCCGGGCCGACGACCAGCATCCGTGAGGAGCCCTACCAGGCTGAGGTCATTGGTCACTTTGGCCTCAAAGGCGTCATCGGCAAGGGCGGCATGGGGCCCAAGACGCTGCAGGCATGCGGGGATTACAGGGCTGTCTACCTGCACGCCGTCGGCGGCGCGGCCAGCCTCATCGCCGATTCGGTCAAAGAGGTCGTGACGGTGGAAAAGACCGAGTTCGGCGTGCCGGAGGCCTTTTGGGTCATCCGCGTCGAGAATTTTCCAGCCGTGGTGACGATGGACAGCCACGGCAGCAGCATCCACGCCGAGGTGGAAGCGAAATCGAAAGAAAAGCTGGATGAGTTGCTGGGACTCTAGACCTGGCATTGGTAGAGTGGGAAGGGCGGGATATAGCTCCCGCCCTTTCGACGTGACTTTAATGGGAGGATGATCGTGAGGGATATTGACTTGCGTAGCGACACTGTAACCCTGCCCACCCCGGCCATGCGTGAGGCGATGTACCGGGCCGAACTGGGCGACGATGTATTCGGCGAGGATCCTACCGTCAACCGCCTGGAGGCGATGTCGGCGGAGCGGATGGGCAAAGAGGCGGCGA
>CAYVPU010000289.1:0-2514 GCA_964453885.1 uncultured Anaerolineae bacterium
GAGAATCAAGGCAATATCACAAAAGACTTCCATGCGATATTCTTCATCCACCGTATAGAGCTCATCTATCAATGCTCCAACTTCTTCAGCTTTCTCGCCTGTCCAATTGGCTAAGTTCCATTCGCTCTCTTCGGCATAGTAATAGTAATCCCAAAGCCAACCTGTTGGATCAACTCCTCCGTAACCACTGTCCCACATATCTATTTCGAATTTGCCAGCCAACTCAGTTCCGCCTTCATCTGGACTTGACCATAGGACAGCGTCTTCAAGCATATTTAGTTCTGTCTGAAGACCGATACTGGCCCAGGCCTCGGCGACAAATTGATGTGCCAGTTCCAGGGTTTCGCCGTAGCCAGACCAGATAACGAATTCCGCGGTCATTAAGTCGCCTTCTTCGGCATACAAACAGCCATGGCATTCATTGACACCATCGCCGTCGGTATCTTCCCAGCCGGCATCTTTCAAAAGCGCAGCCGCGCCTGCCATATCAAACTCTGGCCTGGGGATTCCACAGCTATTGAAAGGAGGTCGGAAGAAATCAGTCCAGACAGGTTTGCCGAATCCGAGGAAGATATCATTGATAAGTGTATCCACGTCAACCGCCATACGCAGAGCGTGACGAACACGTTTATCCGCCAGGAAAGCATGTGGCGTCTCATCATCGCCCCACGCCTTCGTGTTGAAGAAAATTTTCATTACCCAGCGGTCGGTTGGCGATACTGCCCATTTTGTGCCATTGCCAACTTCCTGGTAAGAAATTGCGTGGTTCTCAGCAGGCCAGTAGTGCATATCCGCGTCGCCTTCGTCCATAATCGCTCTCTTAACAGATTCTTCCGGAACGACCCTGAAAATTACTTCGTCGATGTACGGTTTGCCCTCTTCGTAGTAATTCTCATTGCGGACAAATGTCAGGTGGTCATCTGTGACCCACTCTTCAAGCACATAGGGGCCAGCGCTCAAAGGTTGACTGTTACAATCCCAAGCATAGTATCCTTGTTCGATATCACAGAAATGCTCAGCATAGACGAAGAAATTTTCCCCGCCAAAGTGAGTTACATATTCAGGTTCTGGCCACGCGTAAGTCACAACTATAGTGAAATCATCTACCTTTTCTATAGATTCAGTTGAATCTGCTGATGCCGTCCACACTTCGTCAGCTTGCATTGCCTCCCAGGTGAAGATGACATCATCGACGTTAACCTGCTCGCCATCTGCCCAGTAGACATCGTCACGAAGATGCCAGGTAACGGTCGTCACCCAAGTATCTTCATCCATGACCACACCGCCGTTTTCGATGGTGGGAATCTCAGTCGCCAATTCAGCGTAGTAGTTTCCATCAGGATCAATTTCTGCTAATGAAAGCATAACCATCTCACCAATTGTCTCTTCCAAGCCTGAGCCAATATTGAACCCATGGAATTCAGCTGGATTCGCATAAATAAGAATAGTGATGCTGGTTTCTTTCTTCTCCGGCGTCGGGGTTGGCGGAAGCGGCGTAGCTGTGATCACCTTTTCTACTATCGTGGTCACTTCTTTCTCCACGATCTTGGTCACTTCCTTCTCGATCACCTGGGGTGTGCCCTCGACGATGACGGTTTCTTTAACCGTCTCTTTGACAACCTGGGTGATGATTTTCTCAATGACCTCAGGCGTGGGCCTGGCGCAGCCCGCCAGGTTCGAGATGAGGGTGACCAGAACGGTCACTACTATCAAAATCTTGACACTTTTGTTGCGCAGCATTTTTCCCTCCTTGCTACATATGAGTCTGTCACGACGCTCTAAGCGTCGTCGTGGCAAACTCGCTTTGAGACCGACAAATTGTCCAATCAATCACCTCCTTTCCTGCAACTACAGACCATCAGATGCGGCCACCTCACCGCATTGTCACTATGTCGATGCGCCGACGAGCCTCTTGGCCAGGGCGACCGCGCCGATGGCATCCTCGGCGTAGCCGTCGGCACCGATCTTGTCGGCCCAGCTCTGGGTAATCGGCGCGCCACCGACCATCACCTTCACCCGATCGCGGAGGCCGGCCTCGGCCAGGGCGTCGATGATCTTTTGCTGGGCTGGCATCGTCGTCGTCAGCAGCGCCGAAGCGCCGACCAGTGTTGCGTTGGTCTCTTTGACTGCAGTGACGAAATCGGCCGATGGCCTGTCTATGCCAATGTCGTTGACCAGAAAACCATTGGCCGTGAGCATGGTGCCCACCAGCGTCTTGCCAATCTCGTGCAGGTCGCCCTCCACCGTACCAAGCACCACCCGGCCCAGCACCTTCCGCTCCTCATCCCCGGACAAGGCTGGCTCCAAGATAGACAGAGCCTCCTTCATGGCTTCGCCGCCGATGACCAGGTCGGGCAAAAAGTACTCACCCTCGGCAAACAGCTCGCCGACGCGATCGATGCCGGGTGTGAGGCCCTCGTTGATGCAGGTCAACGGATCGAGGCCCTGATCCAGCGCCTGTTTGGCCAGTTCTGCGGCGTCCTCTGGCTCGCCGTCTATCACTGCCTGGGTCAA
>CAYVPU010000289.1:2614-4269 GCA_964453885.1 uncultured Anaerolineae bacterium
CCCAGAGCAATGTAGAGGATAACCTCGTCGTCGGCCTCGCGGCCTGGCGCCCGCCCGCCGACAATATCTGGCCATTCGGCGTGGATGTCCTTCTCGGAAAACTCGCCTCGCTCGCAGAGGGTGATCAACTCTGGCACGCGAGGCCGTACATAGTGCCAGTTGTCCACAATAACCTTGTCGGCGGCAGTGAGCAGCGAAAATTCCACTTCCTGGTATGAACCCATCTTGGCCACAAAGGTCCCCGGCTTGACCCAGGCGGTGTGCACCATCGGCTCGTTGCCGGTGGTGACGGTGACGACAATGTCGGCGCCGCGCACGGCTGATTCGCGGGTCTTTGGTACGCTGATGGGCAAACTGAGCTTGGCACTCATTTCCTCGGCGTATCGGGCGGCTACCTCCGGCATCGCGTCCACGATGCGAGCTTCTGCCAGGTCAAAGACCTGGGTCAGCCCTGCCAAATGGGTGCGGCCCTGCTGACCAGCGCCAAAGATGCAGACCACTTTGCTGTCGGCGCGGGCCAGGTACTTGGCTGTCACGGCTGTGGAAGCACCGGTTTTGGTCGCCGTGATCCAGCCGCCTTCGAGGAGGCAGACCGGTAGCCCGGTCGTGGCCTCGAACAGCAGGACCATCGAAGATATGGTGGGCAGTCCTTTAGCCGTGTTCCCCTCAAAGAAGCTAAAAGTCTTGACATAAGCCAGACTTTCGCCCTCCAGGTAGCCGGAGAAGGGCTTTATGAACCCGGCATCGCTGACGTGCATGTAGAACTTGTCCCCGGCCACCTGACCAACCGCGTCAGCCTGGATGCCCTCCTCAGCCAGCGCTACCGCCTCTGGCATGGTGATGCACTGCTTTATTTCGTCCTCGGTCAGGTAGAGAATCCCCTTTGAGGTCATTGGTCATTTTCCTCCGTGTCTCTTTGAACCCGTTTTGCCCGAATTTCTCAGGGAAATTGCCTCAAAGAACGGAACCGGCTTTCTGGAGATGAATCGTCTCAGGGCAGCGCTCCCACGCTAAAGATATACCTCCTTGACAATCTCCAGGTAGATGAACGTCTCTGTGTCGCGGACACCCTCGACGGCTCGGAGGCGTTCTGTGAGGAACTGGAGCAGGTGAGCGTTATCGCGGCAGATTACCTCTGCCAGAATGTCATAGGTACCGGTGCAGATCACCAGGTAGATGATTTCCTCGAAGGAGGCGAGTTGGCGGGCAATCTCACGGAGGCGGTTACCGTCAGCCCTGACGCCGATGAGGGCCATCATGTGGTAGCCCATCAAGGTGGGATTGGTGACGGGGACGACCTGAAGGACGCCATCCTGAGCGAGTCGGTGGAAACGCTGGCGCACCATACCAGGGGAGATGCCAAGGCGCCGGGCAATCTGGGCGAAGGGCATTCGCCCGTCCTCTTTCAGGGTCGCGATGATCTGGCGGTCAATGTCGTCAATCTTGCGCGTTGCAGCGGCGGCTCGTTTTTTCATCATACTGCCTCACTCCCCCGAGGGGGCAGTCCAGTCAAATCCCAGGTATTATATCACGAATCGTCACAAAAGTCAAAGTTTCTGTGACGATTCGTGGTGATACTGGCTGGTTTTATGCGGTTTCGTTATTAGTCAAGCGACTGAGAATCTTTCATTCCAAAATGAGAATTGCTGGACCTC
>CAYVPU010000290.1:0-4260 GCA_964453885.1 uncultured Anaerolineae bacterium
TTTATCGTTCTGGCTGCCTTTCTCGTCCGCGCCTCGGCTCTGGACGCGATTCCCAATGGATTGCAATCGGACGAGGGGAACAACGGGCTGGAGGCGCTAAAGTGGCTGTCGGGCGCGCCCTACAGCCCCTACGCCGAGACCAACGAAGGCCAGGCTACCCTGTTCACCTATCTCATTGCTCTCAGCTTAAAGCTGTTCGGCGTCAGCATCCCTTCTATGCGCTTGGTCTCGGCCGTGGCCGGCGCGCTGACGGTGGCCGCTTTTTACGCCCTGGCTCGGGAGTTTTTTGGCCCACGCGCCGCTCTGGTCGGCACTGGCCTGTTGGCTGCCTCTCGTTGGCATCTCACTTTTAGCCGCATCATCTATGAGCTGATCCTGGTGCCCTTTTGCGCCGTTTGGCTGTTCTACTTTCTGCATCGCGGGCTGCGCGATGGCCGCCGTCGCGATTTCGTCCTGGCCGGCTACGCGCTGGCGATGGGGCTCAATACCTACACTGCCTTTCGTGTCATCCCTTTGGGCATCGCCTTGTTGAGCGTCTACTGGCTGCTCAGTCGCCGGCGGCGATTCTGGGCTAACTTGCGAGGGCTGGCCCTGTTCGCTCTTAGCAGTGTCATGGGTCTGATTCCTCTGGCTATCTATACGATTCAACGGCCCGAGGTGGTTCTCATTCGCACGAAACACATCTCTGTCTTTAGCGACATCCAGCGCGCCGGCAGCCTGGAACCGCTCTGGAGCAACGTCCGCAAGTACCTGCTGATGTTCAACGTTCAGGGCGACGGCGCCTCATTGAACAATCTTCCCGACGCGCCAATGTTGGACCTGGTCGTGGGCGCGCTCTTTATCCTGGGACTGGCCTACGCCCTCCGGCATTGGCGGCAGCCCAGGATGTTCCTGCCCCTGGCCTGGACGGTGGGTGTGTTGCCGGCGGGTTTCCTCTCCGTGGGTCACGAAGCGCCCTCGGCGCGGCGGGTCATCGGCCTTGTCCCGGTCGTCTATCTCCTGGCCGTGATGGTAGTAGACGCGCTCTGGAGCGCCAGCCTTCACGCCTGGCGTGGGCGAGGTCGCCGCGTGTGGGCCTTTGGTTTCGGTGCGTTGGCCGCGGCGGTCGGTGTCTCCAACCTGCTGACCTTTTTTACCGTCCAGGCCGGGCATCCCTCAGTCTGGCGAGCCTTTAGCCCTCACGAAGCGGCCATCGGCCATTACATGGCCTGCCTGGAGCGTCCGGCTCTACTCCACCTCTCGTCCAATTTCAACAAGCACTCGGCCATCACTTTCATCGCCCACGACCCGGACTATGTCCTGCTGGACCTGTCTCGCCATCTGCCCGTCCGTGAGCCGCAAGAGACCGATGTGATCTATATCATGGAGCCGGCCGATCGCCGTCTGGAACCGCTTTTTCACCAATTTTACCCCACAGGCGTGTGGCAGGAGCATCGGGATCCCTATGGCGGTTTGCTGTTCAACACTTTTCAAGTGACGCCAGCGCAACAGGTTGAGGCGATGGGGTTGAACGCTCGCTACTACCCCAATGCCGAGTGGCGCTCCCCAGCGGCCCTGGTTCAACGCGACAGGGCCATCGCCTTTGACTGGCACTATGACCCGCCGCTGCCTTATCCCTTTAGCGTCGAGTGGCGCGGCGCGCTGCTCGTACCCCGATATGGCCAATACGACCTGACGATCCAGGCCAGCGGCCCTGTCACGCTCACTCTGGATGGTGAGGTGCTGTCGAGCGGGGGAGAAAGCCGCCTTCTCGCTGGAGGTTTTCACGATTTCAAGCTGCGTTACGCGGCCGAAACGAGCGCTGGCGACCTGGTCCTGCTGTGGGAGGGGCCGGTCGGCGGGCGGCAGATCGTGCCGGCCTCGTCGTTCTACTCCTTCGAGGTGCCCGAGTTTGGCCTCGTCGGCTACTATTACCCCAACCCCCGCTGGGAGGGATCGCCCAGGGTGGTGCAGCGCGACATTTTTCTCACCGCTGGCGAAGTGTTGCGCTCGCCCTACAGCATCATCTGGCGGGGCAAGCTGCTGGTCGAACGGCCAGGGTTGTACAAGTTGGGCACCAACTCGGACGACGGATCGCTGCTCTACGTGGACGGCCAGTTGGTGGTGGACAACGGCGGCCCCCACGGGGCGCGTTACGTCGAAGGCAGCATCAACCTGACGGTTGGCTATCACGACGTAGAGTTGCGTTACTTTCAGGATGGCGGATCCCGCGCCCTGGATCTGTGGTGGACGCTGCCCGACGGCAGGAAAGAATTGATTCCGCCCACGAACCTGTTGCCCTGGGAAGGAGAGGTTGCCGCCTGGCAGCAGCCGGCAGAGCCGTTCCAGGTCGAAGCGCCCTCGCCCGGCGTGCTGGCCGATCAGTCGTGGCAAACCTGGACGTATAAAACAGACGGAGATGAAGGGGCAGAAATGGAGCCACGGGGCGTGGGGGTCAATCCCCTCACCGGCTGGGTCTACGTGGCCGATCCAGTGCATCGCTGCCTACAAGCCTTTGACGCCGGGGGAGAGTGGCTGTTTACCTTTGGGGGAGACGCCGGCCTGCAAGAGCCGGGCGACCTGGTCGTGAACAGCCAGGGGGACGTGTACGTGCTGGACCCGCCGTCCGATGCGGTGGTGCACTTTACGGCCAACGGCCAGTTTGTGGCTCGTTTTGGTGAGAGCCTGCGGCTGTTCCGTCCCCGGGGCATCGGTCTGGACCGCTTCGATCGCCTCTACATTGCCGACACGGGCGGCAGCCGCGTGGTAGTGGTCTCGACAGCCGGTGAAGCGCTGGCCTCCTGGGGTGGGCCGGGTGCGGGACCGGGCCAGTTCAACCAGCCGACCGACGTGGCCGTGGGGCCGGACGGCCACGTCTACGTGGTCGATACCTTTAACCAGCGCGTCCAGTGGTTGGACGCCGACGGCGCTTACCTGGGTGAGTGGCTCATCCAGCCGGCCAACACCTACGATAGCCCGCACCTGGTCGTCTCACCGGCCCACGTGCTGTACGTCACCAGTCCCGAAGAGAGCCACGTGCTGGCTTATGACCTGGCCGGGCGCTTCCTGGGCCAGTTTGGTGGACAGGGGGCCGGGCCGGGCCAATTCCTCAAGCCGGTGGCCATAGCCGTGGATGCCGCTGGCCGCCTTTACGTGACCGACCCGCTGCAAGGCCGTGTGCAGGGCTTCCATCCGTAAAACCGATTTGGCAAATCGGTCTACAGAAACATCCGACCTAGCCGCCCAATACCGAGCCCACAAACCCCCGCTGGCCCGGTAGAAACTCTTCGATCGTCATGGCGCGCTTGCCCGCCCGTTGCACCTCCAGCAGTTGCAAGATACCCTCACCCGCGATCACGCCCACACCGTCGTCCAGGGCGACCACCTGTCCGGGCTGTCCCTCGCCGCGCCAGTCCGACAACGGAGTAGCGCGCAGCACCTTGAGTTGCCTCCCCTGCCAGGTGGTGAACGCCGTCGGCCAGGGGATGTAAGCCCGTACCCGCCGCTCCAGCTCCTCGGCCGGCAATTGCCAGTCTAGCTGCCCATCGGCTTTGGCGATGGTGCGGCAATAGGTGGCCTGGGAGCCGTCCTGTGACTGCGGGACGATCTCACCCGCCAGCCAGCGGGGCAGCGTTTCGACCAGCAGGTCGGCGCCCAGGCGACACAGCCTGTCCCTCAGCGTCGCCGTGGTGTCGCCCGGCGCGACGGGGCAGGCCGCCTGAACGATGACCGGGCCGGTGTCCAAGCCTTCGTCCATCTGCATGAGCGTGACACCGGTCTCGGCCTCACCGGCCAGGATGGCCGCCACCACCGGCGCAGCGCCCCGGTACCTGGGCAGCAGCGAACCGTGGACGTTCAGGCAGCCGTGTGGCGGGACCTCGAGCACGTCGGCCTGCAGGATCTGACCGAAAGCGACGACGACGATGAGGTCGGGGGCCAGCGCGCGCAGGCGGGCCACGGCCTCTGGCGTGCGCAGCGTCGGCGGTTGCCACACCGTCAGGCCCCGCGCCAGCGCCGCCTCCTTCACCGGCGGCGGGGTCAGCCGCCGCTTTCGGCCCGCCGGGCGGTCGGGCTGGGTGACGACGGTGACGATCTCGTATCTTTCGGCCAGCCGTTCCAGCGCTGGCACGGCAAAGGCCGGCGTGCCCATAAAGACGATGCGCGTCATCCTGGTGACTCCCTTCCGCCTGTGCAGATGCCTGGCAGACAGCCCCTCGGTAGCGAGTTCTCTTGAACGCCATGGATTGTACACCCAAAAGACAGGCAGGGCAAGCAAAGAGA
>CAYVPU010000291.1:0-4253 GCA_964453885.1 uncultured Anaerolineae bacterium
GAGGTCTCGGTCAATGGGATTTTCCTTGTCCTTCTTCCAACTCTGCCATCCTCTGTTTGATTCCGGCGACAACAACCGGATCGGCCTCAATGTTGGCTGTGGCCTTCCAGTTCTCAATCACATCAGCGACGGGTGACCAATCTCCGTCGCGCTGGCCCCGATACAAGGCATCCAGTAGCTCCGTGAAGAACTCGCCGAGTTCTGTGTCGCTGAAATGTCTGAGCCAGGCAAAGCTCTTTAGTCGCTGGGCTCATTCTGCCTCCCGCGTAACACATTTGACCTCTTGGTCACCGCCCGGAACGGGAGCCGATCAAGTTTACCACAGGACAGCAGTTTGGGCAAGGCGTTTGGCATCGTCAACGAAACACGTGAAAGCACGTTAGGAAAAAAAGCTCGCGGATAGCATGAGATGAGAGCGGGGGTTGCGTTGGCGGGTATCCTGTGGTAAAATGTAGCTCTATTCTACGAGGAGGTAGAGAACCACATCATGGCCTACAATTTCGATCAGATTATTGAACGGCGCGGTTCAGATAGCGTCAAGTGGGGTCGTTACGACGAGGACGTGCTGCCCCTGTGGGTGGCAGACATGGACTTTCGTTCCCCGGAGCCGGTGCTCCGCGCCCTCCGCGAGCGTGTGGAACACGGCGTGTTTGGCTACGGCATGGAGCCGCCGGAACTCCGCCAGGTGGTGGTGGAACGACTGCAGCGACTCTACGGCTGGTCGGTGTCTCCCGAATCGCTGCTGTTTCTGCCGGGAGTCGTCGGGGGCTTTAACCTGGCCGGCCATGCCTTTGCCTCTCCCGGAGATGGAGTGCTGGTACAGACGCCGATTTACCCGCCCATCCTGCACGCCCCCGCCAACGCCGGGCTTACCTGTGACGAAATGGAGCTTACGCGGCAGCCGGACGGGCGCTATATCGTTGATTTTGAGGCCTTTGAAGCGGCCATCACCGACCGGACGCGCGTTTTCATTCTATGCAACCCTCACAATCCAGTGGGCCGGGTCTTTGAGCGGGAGGAGTTGGAACGGATGGCCGAGGTCTGCCTTCGACACGATGTGGTGATCTGTTCCGACGAAATCCACTGCGATTTGTTGTCTAATGGCAGCCGTCACTTGCCCATTGCTTCTTTGGCTCCTGAAATCGCCGAGCGAACTGTCACCCTGATAGCGCCGAGCAAGACCTACAACATCGCGGGGTTCAAGTGCTCGGTGGTGATTGCTCAGAACGCCGAACTCCGGAAGAGGCTAAATGCGGCCAAGGGAGGGCTCGTGCCGGGGATCAGTATCATGGGCTATGCCGCCGCACTGGCGGCCTATCGTGACGGGCAGCCGTGGTTGGAAGAGGTGCTACACTACATGGAGGCCAACCGCGACTTTGTTCTGGAGTATGTGCCGGCGCACCTGCCTGGTATTACCGTCGGCAAGCCCGAGGGCACCTTCCTGGCCTGGCTCGACTGTCGCCAGGCAGGCATCCCGGGCAACCCTCACGAGTTCTTTCTCCAAAAGGCCCGGGTTGCCATGAACGACGGCGCCGCGTTTGGTCAGGGGGGTGAGGGGTTCGTCCGGTTGAATTTTGGCTGTCCACGCGCGACATTGATGGAGGCGCTCGACCGGATGAGGAAGGCGCTGCTGGATTTGGGGTGAGTTCGTAGCTCTCAGACCATCAAAGCCAGAAATCGCTCGGTGTCGTAGGTGGCTGCCTGACCGGCCGGCGACCAGATCGGAAAGTCGAAGGCGTGCTCGGTGTTGGGGAATTCGACATGGACCGACGTGACGCCTGCCTCGCGCAATGCCTGGTGCAAGCGCCGGGCATGGCTGGGGGGAACGCCAAAGTCATGCGTGCCTTGTAGCAGCAGCGTGGGTGGGCAGTGTGGTCCGACGTGGGTGATGGGCGAGCCGAGGCGGTAGACCTCCGGGGCTTCTTCAAAGGTGCCGCCGAGCCAGCCCCGGGCAAGAGATTCGAAAAAAGGTCCGCTTGGGACATGGGGGATGGCGTCTGTCAAATCCGTCGGCCCATAGTACGACACCACTGCCCGCACCGACGTATCCGCCATCACATCCTCCGGCTGGAATTCTGGATGGCTGGTCGTGTAGGCCGTCAGGAGGGCCAGGTGAGCGCCCGCCGAGCCACCCATGAGCACAATTCGCTCCGGGTTCGCGCCATACTCGGCGGCGTTGGCCTTCATCCAGGCGATGGCCCGCTTGACGTCAGCTACCTGCCCGAAAAGCTTGGCCTGAGGCGCTCGGGTGTACTCTACGTCCATGATCACGTGGCCCTGCCCGGCCAGGTGCCGGAAGAAGGGCCGCGTGCCCATGTCCTTTTTGCCATAGTACCAGGCACCCCCGTGCAAATAGATAACCACCAGGCCCGTGCGCGGCAAACCCTCCGGCGGTTGCCAGACGTCGGCCAGCAACGGATTGCCTGTCTCCGGCGAGGCGCCAAAGGTCACGTTTCGCTGCCAGGGCACTCGGGGCGGCTTTTTCATCAGCGGCGACCATCGCTCCGGCAGCATATGCGCCTGCAATTCTGGCGGGATGCGCGAGCGCCAGTCAGGGCCAAAGGTCTGCTCAAAGCTGTCGTGCGGCGCAGTGACCCTGATCACGTGCCGCACGGCCACGGCCGTGCCGAACAGTCCGATCCCCGTGGTTCTCCGTTCGCGACGCGCCAGACCCATCAACGTGCCCAGGCTGCCCATGACCGCTGCCAAAGGCGTTAGCCCCTGCAACAGCATCTTGGGTATCCACAAGGCCAGTGATAATTTCCCTGGCGGGAGGCGGATGAGCGTCAGGCTGCCCAAAAAGGCTGACAGGTAGCTCAAGGTTCGTGACATTGTTGGTCTGACTCCTTTCACCCAATCCTCCCGCCAAACCATCACCTCAATCGGTCTGGCGGGCCTCATGTTCTTCCCGACAATGGTCAATGTAGGCTCTGATCGAAGGCAGCGCGGTCAGCCTCTGGTAGAAGAAATTGTTGACGATGTTGATCACCTCCGCCCGGGCCGCTTCCGCCGCTGGGATCAGCTCTTGCCCGCTCTTCTGGTGGGACAAGCTATCCCGCAGACGCAGCAGATGACGCACGCTCTCGGCCTCGTGGTCGCCTTCCAGAGTCTTGATGACGTTCATGATCAGTTGATCCGTCTGGGCCAGCAGGTTCTCCATGGCAATGCCCGAATCATACCGGGCGGCGTCATCCAGGGTGCGGATCAGCGACCACACCTGGTAGAGCACTGTCGCCGGCTCGTCGAACAACTCGCGCACAAAGGCGGCATCTACGTAACGTCCGGTGAGGCGAAAGATGTTGTACATCCGCTTGGCTGCCTTGCCATAGTTGATCTCCTCGGTCACATACTTTTGGACCTGCTTTTCCAGTTGGGAGACGTATTCATCCAGGGCATCGGGCGAGACGTGACGGGCCAGTTTGGAAAAGATGGGCACCGACTCGGCCTCCAGGTAGACCTCCTGGAAGTAGGGGTCCAGGTAGCCGTCCAGCGGCGTGATCGTGCCGTCCGGCGCTTCCCAGGTGACGTCGAGCATGTTGCTGGCATTGGCTACCTGGCCCCGGATCGGATCGGCGATGACCCAATCGAGCTTGCACCAGCCCGGATCCAGGGCCACCTCGTCCCACCGGATGGTGGCTGGCGTGCCGTCGGGACGGAAGGCCTCAATCTGACCGGCACGAACCTCCCCTGGTTCCCAGGAGACCGGCGCCCCGGTCTTGATCGCCTGACCGTCCTTGACCACATCGTAGGTGTAGGAGCCAAACTTGACCTCGATCAGTTGGTAGGTTGGCCCCTTGAGCCTGCTCAGCGCCTTCTCCCGCATGATGCCGGCCAGTACGCGGCAGGCCTCCTCGCGGGTGTCGGTCTTGATGTTGACCCGCTCGAAAAAATCCATGTCGCCGGGATAAGTCTGGATCTTGGACTGGGCAGCCGAGCCGGAGAGCGCCAGGGCGGTCTCCACCACGCCGGGCCGCTCTTCAAACTCTACCAGTCGTCCGATCTCGCGGAAGCGGATCAGGTCTTCTGGGCTAAAGTCGAGCATGGCGATCCTGTGACCAAAGATACCGCTGCGGGTATCCACAGTGATGTCGCCGCCGGTCTGCGAGGCGGCCATTGCCGTCAGCCATTGTATGGCTTCGGGCTCGTCCATCTCGACGCCGAGGCGACGGGCGGACTCGACGATGCGCCCAATGTCGGCTGATGGCCTGTCGTTTTGATTGTTCTTCATCAGTCCCCTCCCTTTATCATTTCCT
>CAYVPU010000292.1:0-4249 GCA_964453885.1 uncultured Anaerolineae bacterium
GCTAAACGCCTCCACCTGGCGATAAACCTTCGCACAGCGATTCCTACTATGGGGAAAATGCCAGGTTGTAGACGCGATTTCGTAATCGCGCAGGACGCTTTATGTGGCACAATGCACTGTCCTGGACGACAGTACAGGGTACGCGATTTGGAAATCGCGGCTACAAACTATGGGTCAGCGTTCGTAGACTGGCGTGCACCAATGCCGGTAGCGCGGCGCCCGGCCTCGGACTACGTCAAAGTACAGATCGCGAATCTGCTTGACAATTGGCCCCATCTTTCCATCGCCCACCAGTCGCCGATCCACAGTGGTGATGGCAGCCACCTGTACGCCGGTGCCGCAGAAGAACATCTCATCAGCCACATAGAGTTCCGAGCGGTCAATGGGCCTCTCTACTGTCTCCAAACCCAACTCTTTGCGGGCAAGCTGGATGATCGTGGCGCGGGTGATTCCCTCCAGGATGTTCTCCGTGACCGGCGGCGTAATGAGCTTGCCATCACGCACCAGAAACAGGTTCTCGGCACTCCCCTCGGACACGTGGCCGTTCTGGTTGAGGACTATTGCCTCATCGCAGCCACTGAGCACGGCATCGGTCTTGGCCAGGGCTGAATTGACGTAGGCACCAGTGATTTTGGCCCGCGCAGGAATGGCATTGTCGGCGTTGCGCCGCCAGGAGGAAACAACCACATCGGCCCCTTCCTCCTTTTCGACGTAACGACCGAAAGGCAGGGCAAACACAGCAAAACTATCTTCCAGGTCATGCAGCCGGACGCCGACCAACTCGCTGCTTTTGTAAGCCAGGGGACGGATGTAGGTGTCCTGGCGGTAGCCCTCGCGTCGCAGCAATTCCAGGGTGAGCTCGCCCAACTGCTCGACGCTATAGGGCAGGGCGATGCGCAGAATGTGAACCGACCGGTGGAGACGCTGGTAGTGCTCCGCCAAACGAAAGACCAGCAATTGCTCTTCCTCTTTGCTCCAATAAGCTCGAATACCTTCAAAACAACCGGTGCCATAGTTGAAAGCATGGGTCATGATGCTGACTTGCGCTTGCTCAATGGGGACAAACTCACCGCCAAAGAAGGCGAACCTGGGCATTTTTTCCTCCTCAGACCAGCCTCTAGCCCGTAGGCCGGGCATAACGTGATTTTGGCTTGATGTTTTTCTATTGTTTCTCTTCTTCCTCTTCTTCTTCTTTATGAATGACAAACACACGCACCGGTTCGCTCTCCACCTCGTTGCCTGCCGCGTCGAAAGCGATGACGTGAATGAGGTGCGTTTCGGTGTAGCGACCGCTGTCATTTATCATAAGGCCTCGCCCATCATGGAAAAACTGGGCAACGAGGCCATTTTCGCCAGTGATGACCTCGGTGAGCGTGATGACCTGTGTGCCCAAAGAGCCATCGGGATTGATGATCATCTCGGTGCTGGTGATGACCGTGCCTGGCGGCAACGACGGAACCGTGTCCGACATGACAATGGTCCAGCGCTTGTTGTACGGCGGCACTGTCGTCGTGCCCAGCAGGCGGTTGTCCAGGTAAAAGTCCACCCGGTCCATAGAAAAGTTATCCATCGCGTCGGCCTGGGTGCTGAGCCACTCGTCGTCTTCCATGACGTAGACCTGGCCTTCCTCCGGATAGCTGATGGTGACCTGCGGTGGCGCGTTGTCCACGGTGACTTGCGTGGCGTACTCGTGAATCTGCTGATTGTGTTCCACCACCGTCAGGCGCAGCGTATAGAGACCATCAAGCCCCGTCACGTCCCAGAACTCTAAAGGGGCGTTGTCCACCTGGTTGTGATGATCGCCGCCGATGAGGCTCCAGCTTTCGGGGTTGAGGCCAGAGCCGTACTCGAGCCGATAGAAGGCAAAATTCCCCGCTTTGGCATTGCCGATGATGGGGAAAATGCCCTTCACGTAAGCATACGGCGGCGGGTTGACGACTACCACCGGGCCAGAAGCCGGACTGGGGCCGTAGGTGTCATACTGCGTCGGCGGCTGGGGGATGTCATTCTCGCGCACCCAGTCGGCCGCGTCCGAGGGATAGATATTGTAGACTATTTCGTCTACCAGCTCTGGCGGCGTGTAGACGGTTGCCAGGCGACCGGTCTCCCGGTTGACGCGAAATGCCTGGTGCACGTCACAATGGGTCGTGGGTTCGTTGCCTTCAACAAAAATCTCGCGCACCGGGTTGGGGCAGTGAGCCGTGGGCAGCTTGCCCGATATGTCACAGACCACCACCTCCTTGATGCCCGGCGGACGCAAAAACTCCTCAATGGGTTTCCCCTCCAGAGCCGTTGCCATGACCCCGTTCCAGATGGGCGCTGCACCTCTGGACCCGGGCACTCGCTTCATTGGCGAGTTGTCAGCGTTGCCCACCCAGACACCCGTCACTAACTGTGGTGTGAACCCCACCGTCCAGGCGTCCCAGTAGCTATTGGTGGTGCCGGTCTTGACAGCCGCTGGCCGCCCATCGGCCAACTCTAAAGCGTTGTTGTAGCCAAAGGCCGCCAGGCGGGCCACGTTGTCCGACATGACGTTCACCAACAGGTAGTTCAGCTTGGCATCCACGACCTGTTGCGTCGCCGGAGCGGTGTACTGCCAGCTCCAATCGCGACCTTCGACACGCAGGAAGGGGACCGGGTCCAGCTCGCGATAGCCAGGGCGCCGGTTTTCTTCCGGGCGCGGGACGCCGGCCACGACGCCACCGTTGGCAAAGACGCCGAAAGCGTAGGTCATGTCGAGGAGCGTCACCTCGCCACCGCCCAGGGTCAAGCTCAGGCCGTAATAGTCCAGGTCTCTGTTCAAGGTGTTGATACCCAGGCGATGGGCTGTATTGATGACATTGTCCAGGCCCACCCAATCCAGCACCTTGACGGCCGGGATGTTGAAAGAACGTGCCAGGGCCTGGCGGAGCCGCTGCGGGCCGTGGTAGCGCCGGTCATAGTTCTCCGGCGTGTAGAGGGGCTCAAGGAACGTGGTGCGCACGTCCATCACCAGATCGGCCGGCGAGTAGCCCAGGGAAAAGGCGGTGAGATAGGTGAACGGCTTGAAGGACGAGCCGGGCTGGTTGGCGGCCAGCGCGTTGTTTACCTCGCCGTCAATCTCCTCGTTCCAATAGTCCAGGCTGCCCATCATGACCAGGATCTCGGCCGTGCGCGGGTCTATGACCACCACGGACGCATTGGTCACGTCCTGCTCCTTCTCCTGAAGCGAGGCGATGTGCTCCCGGGCAATCTGCTCGACCTGGGCGTGAAGGTCCAGGTCTACGGTGGTAATGACGCGCAGCCCGCCCCGATAGACCAGGTCGTCGCCGAACATCTCGACCAACTGTTTCTCGGCAAAAAGGGAGAAATGGGGCGACTGCACGCCAAATCGCTCCAGGATGCCACGTTCGCGGATTTGCAATTCCTGGCGATAGGCCGCATCTGCCTCTTCCGTCGTGACATAGCCTTCGTCGACCATTCGATCCAGGGTGATGCGCTGGCGCTTCCTGGCCTCCTCCCAGTCGTCAATGGGATTGTAGGCCGGAGACTGAGGAATGAGTGCCAGCATGGAACATTCGGCCAGATCCAGCTCCCAGATGTGTTTGCCAAAGTACACCTGCGCCGCCGCCTCGACGCCGGTGGCCAGGTTGCCGTAAAAGTTGGTGTTGAGATACCACTGGAGAATCTGATCCTTTTCAAAACGGCGGGTGATCTCGGTAGCCAGAATCACTTCTTTGATTTTGCGAGTGTACGACTTTATATACCGCTCTTCAAGTGGGATGAGCACATTTTTGACCAACTGCACCGTAATAGACGATCCACCGCGAACGCTATCGCCTGTGAGATTATCTATGAACGCCTTGACGATGCCCTGCGGGTCAAAGCCAGGGTTGGTGTAAAAGGTCTTGTCTTCCAGGGCGATGACGGCATTTTGAAAGTGCTCTGGTATCTGATCGAGATGCACATAGGTGCGGTCGCCGAGAGGGTTGACGATCTCGTAAATGAGCGTCTGGCCGGTGCGATCGTAGAGCTTGGTCGTCTCAAAGTGCTCTTCGACGACTTCAATCTCGTCGGCGGCGGGCAGGTCCTGGGCAAAATAGGCATACATGCCCACCCCCGTCAGAGCGCCGGACAGCACGGCAAGACCGGCCACCAGGGCCAGGACGACGAGCAGGCCAGCCAGCAGGCGGCCAGCCAGATGCCAGAGGGTAGTACGGTTACGTCGCCGTCGCCGCCGGGCGACGATCATCTTTTTGGTACTGTTCAT
>CAYVPU010000293.1:0-4241 GCA_964453885.1 uncultured Anaerolineae bacterium
CTACCTACCAGTCACCAACCAGGATTGGGAGATATGGCCAAGACCTTTGACCCTGGCGCTATCGAGGCCGGGATATACGAATTTTGGCAATCGGAGGGCTTTTTTGCGCCGCAGGGTGACGGGACAAAAAAGCCCTTTGTCATCACCACGCCGCCGCCCAACGTGACCGGTGAGCTGCACATGGGCCATGCTCTCTGTTACCTGGTCCAGGATATTATTGGGCGGTGGCGGCGCATGGAGGGCCGGCCCACGCTGCTGCTGCCTGGCTACGACCACGCCGGTATCGGCTTGCAGAACGTGGTGGAAAGGGAGCTGGCCGCCGAGGGTCTCACCCGCTACGACCTGGGCCGTGAGGCTTTTGAGGAACGCTGCTGGAATTGGCAGGACCGCTGCGCGCCCCGCATCATCGAGCAGTTCCAGCGGCTGGGTTTCTCCTTCGACTGGTCCCGCTTGCGTTTCACGCTGGACACCAGCTACGAGCGCGCTGTGCGGACCGCCTTTGTCCACTATTACCGGCGCGGCCTGATCTACCGTGGCTGGCGGGTGGTGAACTGGTGTCCCCGCTGCGGCTCTTCCATCTCTGACCTGGAGGTGGAGCACGTCGAACAGAAAGCCCAGCTCTACACCTTGCGCTACCCCCTGTCCGGTGGCGGCCACATAGACGTTGTTACCACCCGCCCGGAGACGATGCTGGGCGACACAGCGGTGGCTGTGAATCCGGCGGACGCCCGTTATCGCGGTCTCGCCGGCCGGCAGGCGATCCTGCCGCTGATGGATCGCCTCATACCCATCGTGGCTGACGATGCCGTGGAGATCAGCTTTGGCAGCGGTGCGGTCAAAGTGACGCCGGCCCACGACCCGCCGGACTTGAAGATCGGCCAACGGCATGGGCTATCCAGGCCCATCGTCATCGGCAAAGACGGCCGCATGACAGCGGAGGCCGGGGATTTTGCCGGGCTGACCCGCGAGGCGTGCCGCAAGGCAGTATTGGAAGCGCTGCGAGATCAGGGTCTATTGCTGCGCACCGAACCGTACCGCCACAGCGTGGGCACCTGCGAGCGCTGCCACACGATCATTGAGCCGCTCCTCTCCCGCCAGTGGTTCATGCGGATGGGCGAACTCGTCAAACCGGCTATCGCCGCCGTGCGCGAGGGGCGGGTGCGTTTTGTGCCACAGCGGTGGGGACGGGTGTACCTGCACTGGATGGAGAACATCCAGGACTGGTGCATCTCGCGCCAGCTCTGGTGGGGGCACCGCCTGCCCGTGTGGACTTGCGCCGCCTGTGGAGAGCACACGGCAGCAGAAGAGACGCCCACCGCCTGCAAGAACTGCGGCTCCCCAGCCCTGAGACAAGAGCCCGACGTGCTGGACACCTGGTTCAGTTCCGCGCTGTGGCCCTTTGCCTCGTTGGGCTGGCCCGATGAGACGGATGACCTGCGCCGCTTTTACCCCACTTCGCTCATGGTGACGGCCGGCGAAATCGTGTTCCTCTGGATCGGGCGGATGATCGTGAGCGGGCTAGAGTACCATGACCAGGAACCGTTCCCCATCGTGTACGTCAACCCCACCGTGCTCAACGAGGAAGGCAAACGACAGAGCAAGTCGCTGGGCACCGGCGTGGACCCCGTGGAGACGGTGGAGGCTCACGGAGCCGACGCGGCTCGTTTCGCCCTGGCCGCCGGTTGCGGCGAGGCACAGGCCATGCGCTTTTCTTCCGACCGGCTGGCCCAGGGGCGAGTCTTTGCCAACAAAGTGTGGCAGGCGGCGCGTTACGTGCTGGGCGCGGCCGAAGGCACGACGATGCCCCCAGGATCACCAGTGACGGACGGACTGTGCCTGGCAGACCGGTGGATCCTCAGCCGGTTGGGCCAGGCCATCCGGGTGGTCGAAAACGCCTTTGAGACCTTGCGCTTCGACCTTGCTACCCAGGCGGCCTACGATTTCTTCTGGGGCGAGTTCTGTGATTGGTACATCGAAGCGGCCAAGATCCAACTGCGAAATGTAGAGACAGACGAGCAGCAGACGGTGCGCCAAACCCTGCTGCGCGTGCTGGAGGGGTCGCTGTGCCTGCTGCATCCCCTGATGCCTTTCGTGACCGAGGCGCTGTGGCAGCGGCTGCCCTGGCCCAATGGGGGCCGCCCGGCGCCGGGCCTCATCGTCGCGCCCTGGCCGGAGGCGCCCCCACCCGATCCCGAGGCCGAAGCAGACGTGGGACTGCTTTTCGGCCTGGTGCGGGCCATCCGCACCGCCCGCGCGGAACACGCCGTAAAGCCAGGTCGCCGGGTTGCGGCCCAGATCGCGGCCGGAGACCGGCTGGAGTTGCTCCATACACATCGCGGCCTCCTGGCCGGCCTGGCGCGGCTGGACCCAACGCGGTTGCAGATAAACGATGCCCTGGCCGGACTGCCGGACCAGGCCATCGCGCTGACGGTAGCCGACGTCAAAGTCTATCTATCGCTAGCCGAAGCGGTAGATCCGGGCGTGGAACAGAAGCGTTTGGAAAAGGAACTGGCCCGAGTCAAGGCGCGGATGGCCCGCACCCAAAGCCTGCTCTCCGATGATGGCTTTCTGACCAAAGCGCCAACCCCCGTCGTCGCACGGGAGCGAAAAAGGTTGGCCGACCTTCAGGAACTCGCAGCCAGGCTGCGAGAACGGCTGAATAACCATTTGATTTGACTTTGCGGAACAGGGTGTTATAATCTTGGCAAGCATATTGCCAACATCCTGGGGATAGATATACTACAATCGTTCTGAGTGTCAAATTCTTGCGTGTTATACAAAGTCGTCGTGTAAAGGACTAGACGATCATGTGTTCGTATACTAACAAGTTAGGCCCAGGAAGAACGCGGCAATGCCTAGATTCATAAAAGTTGTCGACTATCAACAGGAATGGCCACTGCGCTACGAAAAGGAAGCGGAGCTGCTTCGGGCTGTCTTTGGCAAGGCTCTTGTGACAATACATCACGTCGGCAGCACGTCTATACGCGGTATGAGAGCTAAACCGGTCATCGATATACTTATTGAGATTAGATCAGAAATAGATGTTCATCATTTCTATCCTGGGATGGAGCAACTCGGATATGATTGCCGGGGCGAATGTTTGGATGCGGTTGTACCTGGCACACCTGGTCGTTACTACTTTAGCAAAGACAAGGACGGCAAACGTTATTGTCACGTACATGTCTGTCATGTTAGCCATTTTCAGATTTCCGAGCTTCTTGTGCTTCGCGATTATCTTTGTGAGCATCCGAATGAGGCAGCCAAGTATGGTAACTTGAAGAGTCATTTGGCAAGGCAGTTTGCGAATAATAATGTTGAGTATATGCGCGGCAAAGACAAATTCATCAGACAACTTGTCGGAAAAGCAATGGAATGGAGAGGGCCTAACAAGCCGGATGCAGGCGACGCTTGATAGCGCGCCTGATCCGAGACATTGGGCGGCGCTTCAGCCAGCAGTAGTCGAAAGATGCAACTTTGGACAAAATGACCCTTTGGCTCTATAACGATGCAAAAGTCGCATTTACTCAAAGACCGAGGATGAGTGTCAATGCAGTTTGAAATCATCGGTGAGATCACCGCCGTTGAGACAATCGCCGTGGGCAGCTCGATTCGTGAGATTGCCCGCTTGCGAAGAACCTACGGCACAGGGCGATGGAGAAAACTCAAGGGGATGGCGATGGTTCGCCTTGCTGACGGTACGATGTGCGAGGTAGAAGTACACTGGTACGAAGCTCATGGGTTTGGCAGGAAAGAAATAAAGATCAAACGTTTATTGTGGGAAGAACGATGAGGCGAGGCATTATGAAAACACGATTCATTGTTTGTGTGAAGAATGAAGGCTATGCGGCATCGTTGGAACTGCGGAAGATTTATCAGGTGATACCGGACGCCCGCGCAGCCGAGCATCAACTGGTTCGCGTGGTCGATGAATCAGGCGAGGATTACCTTTACCCGGCGGACTATTTCGTATCCATTGAGTTGCCGCAAGCTGTAGAGGTGGCTCTCGCGCTGGCAGCCTGATCCAGAGATGTAGGCAGCGTTTTCGGAGAGCCCTCACGTACTGAAGACCGGACGCAAGTCCAACCCTGACCGTGCATGTGCCAAGCTCCGAGGGTGAGTAATCGCTCTCAATGGAGTGCCTGTGACAGAGGCTCGTGTACTGAGGAGCCGTGTGAGATCGAAAGACTCACGCACGGTTCTGAATCAGAGGTGAGAACCGAGAGGTTCTTGCCTACTGTAAC
>CAYVPU010000294.1:0-4212 GCA_964453885.1 uncultured Anaerolineae bacterium
TTTATGTCAAATAGGAGGCACGCTATGGGGCAGGATAGCGCTTGGCTCCACCTCAAACGGCTGGCTTTGCTGGCCGCCATCATTATCTCGAGCCTGACAGGCTGTATCCAGATTGAGGTGGTTGACCACCAAGAGGAAGACAACGCAGAAACACCAACTCCCTCCGAGATCACTCCCGATGAGCACGACCTCGCCATTCTAGCCGTGGACTTTGAACCCCAACTGGACTACGAGCAGATCGTCAATAACCCGGACGGCATCACCTTGCTGATCGCCGTCGAGAACACCGGCATGTCAACAGAAACGGACGTGTTGATAGAGACCCAGCTTTGCTACGACGAGGCCAGAACGATCATCGCCGAGCGGAGCGCCGAAATTGCTTCTATCGCACCCGGAGAAACCCAGGTCGTTCGATTCGCACAAATACCCCGACCTCCCTACCGGCCGGCTTACCAATTGTCCGTGCAGGCGGTGGCGGTGCCCGGCGAAACCAACCTGGCCAACAACTCGAGGATTTACGACATCAATATCACTTCTACAGCCGAGTAGTAGGGCATCTCGGTACTACAACCCTGAAAAGACCCCTACACTCCTGTCTTGCTACCGCCGGATTTGGCAATCCGCAGCGAGCAAATGTGGTGCGGGCGCTCCAGGTGCGGCTGTAGCGTTGATCACAATATCCGTTGCACAAGACTGCCAGCGTGGATAAGGGGCGGATATGTTCTGCCAACCACTCTGGCGGCTTTTGTTACGCGCGAAAGGAACGCACCCGTGAGGGCGAATTTGACGGGCAGGGGCCGCACGCTTTCCTGGCTGCTGGTCGCCCTGGCGTTCGGCATCATGTTGAGCCTGCAACTCAACTCCTCGCCGCCCGCCGCACCGACAGCGTCGGCCGACGGCCGTGACCGCGCTGAAGTAACGATCCGCCGCCTGGAGGAGGACCAGGAGGCACTGAAAGCACACATCGGCCAGTTGCGCCAGGAGCTGGCTGCCTACCAGCAAGAGACTGCTGCCACCACGGACCTTCTGGAAGGACTCAGTGCCGAGCTGAACCGCCAGAAAGCGATGGCCGGGCTGGTAGCCGCCCACGGGCCGGGCGTGGTGGTAAAGCTGGATGACTCCCGGCGACGGGCGATCCCGGCCGGCGAGGATCCCTCGGCTTACATCGTCCACGAGTACGACCTGCGCGATGTGGTCAATCTGCTCTGGATGGCTGGGGCGGAAGGGATCGCCGTCAACGAAGAACGGGTGGTCGGGAGCACTTCTATTTACTGCGTGGGCAGCACCGTCATGGTCAACGACACGCGCCTCTCTCCCCCTTTCATCGTCCGCGCCATCGGCAATGCCAATCAACTGGAGGACTATTTCCGGAATCCCTCACACCTGGTCGAAATGAAGGAAAAAGCCCGGCGTAACGGATTGATCTTTCAGTATCACCGTTCTGCGGCCGTCAAGCTGCCTGCTTACCAGGGCAGTTTTACCCTGCGGTACGCCCGAACCGGGCAGTAGGTCGGAACATGAGCTACCGCGTCTCTCAGGTGACACTGTACCGTGTCCAGTACGGTGCTCTGACCATCATATCTGTGTTGCTGGGCATCCTGGCGATGGCGCAGTTTCACACCCATAACCTCACCAGCAAGACCCGTGTCTCCGCCTCCAGCGCCGACCAGTCCATCATCCTCAGCAACCTCGTGGAGGCCAATGCCAGCTTGCGCGCCGAGATAGAGACGCTGGAAACCCAGTTGAACCGCTACCAGAGCGCCGGGAACAGCGGACTGCTAGAGACGCTGGTCGAGGAACTAAACCGGCTCAAAACCGTCAACGGCCTGGTTGAGGTCTCGGGGCAGGGGCTCCAATTGCGCTTCAGCGGTCCCCTCAGCGTTCTTAACGCGCAAGACCTGGTGAACGAACTGCGCAACGCTGGGGCAGAGGCGATCACCCTCAACGGCGAACGACTGATCCTCTGGTCGGCTATCGCCGCCGACGATGAAGGCTGGCTGACGGTGGATGGCACGCGGGTGGCCTCTCCTTACGTGTTTCAGGCCATTGGGGACGTGGAGACGATGGAGACGGCCCTGATGCGCAGCGGCGGGCTGGTGGCTGTGCTAGAACACAGCTACGAAGGACTCGATATCCAGATCCGCCGCCAGGGCAAGCTGGTCCTGCCAGTGCATCGCCACCCGCCAGAGCTCCGGCACGCATCGCTGGGGGAGTGAGGAAGCAGAAACAGCGTGGCAGACAAAGAGCAAGTTCTGGTCACCGGCGCCAACGGCTTTGTGGGCTCGCATCTCGTCGAGGCCTTGCTGGCAGCGGGCTACCGGGTGCGCTGCCTGGTGCGCCGCACCAGCGACCTCACTTTCATCCGCGATCTACCCGTGGAGTGGGCCTACGGCGACGTCGCGCGCGGCGAGGGTTTGGAGGCCGCTTGCGATGGCGTAGACGCCGTGTGCCACTTTGCCGGCGCCACCAAAGCCCGCGACCGGGAGACGTATTTCCGCGTCAACGCCGAGGGCACGCGCCACTTGCTGGCGGCGTGTGAGCGAGCCGCGCCCCAAATGCGCCGCTTCATCTACGCTTCCAGCATCGCCGCTGCTGGTCCTTCTCCTGACAATCACCCCATTGATGAGTCTTTTCCCCCCCAGCCTCTGACCCATTACGGTCGGAGCAAACTTCAGGGGGAGCAGTTTTGCCACGAATACGCAAATCGCCTGCCGGTGGTTATCCTGCGTCCCTCGGCCGTCTACGGCCCTCGCGAGCGGGACATCTACTTTTACTTTCAGATGGTCAACCGGGGTGTGAAACTTCTGCCGGGAAGCGGAGGCCCACGATTGAGCTTCATCTTTGTCCATGACCTGGTCTCGCTGGTCTTGCGCGTTCTGGAAGACGACCGGGCCGTGGGTCAGACCTACTTTGTCGCCGGGGGCCAAGACTGCGACTTGCAGGAGGTTAGCGATTTTGTGGCAGCAGCCCTGAGCAAGCGCACCGTGCGCATTGTCTTGCCCGGATGGCTGCTGCCGCTCTTTGCCGCCCTCGCTGGCCTCCCGGCCCGGCTCACCGGCCAGCCGGCGCTGCTCAACGACCAGAAACTGATCGAGTTGCGCCAGCGGTATTGGACATGCAGCGCCGAAAAGGCCCGCCGCGAACTCGGCTTCGAAGCGCAGTACAGCTTGGAGACGGGCGTGCGTCTCACGGCGCAGTGGTATCGGGAAAACGGATGGTTATGAAAAGTAGGGGCAAGGCAAGTCGGCCTGATGGTCTCTCAGGCTAGAAAAGATTCTCCGACTTGCCTCGCCCCTGCACTCAAATGACGCCCGCGCCTTTACCAACCTGCTCAAACAGCAAGAGCACGTGATCCATTTGCTCGTCGGTGTGGGTGGCCATATAGCTGGTGCGCAGCAGTGACTTGTTGGACGGCACGGCTGGCGGAACGACAGCGTTGGTATAGACCCCAGCGTCAAAGAGGGCCCGCCACATAAAAAAGGTGGATGTATCATCGCCAATAATGATGGGAACAATGGGTGTCTCGCTGTCGCCGATATTGTACCCCATCTCTTGGAATCCCCGACGCATCTTTTCCGCGATGGCCAACAGGCGTCTGGGCCATTCTGGCTCGGTGCGCATCACCTCCAGCGAGGCCAGGCAAGCCGCCACGCAGGCGGGAGGCATCGAAGCGCTAAAGATGAGCGACCGGGCATGGTGCTGGATGTAGTGGAGCACCGGCTCGTCACCGGCGATAAAGCCGCCCAGGGAAGCAAACGACTTGCTAAAAGTGCCCATGATCAGGTCCACATCGTCTGTGACCCCAAAGTGGGCCGCCGTGCCGCGCCCATTCTCGCCCAACACGCCCACAGAGTGGGCATCGTCCACCATCAGACGGGCGCCGTACTCCTTGCACAGCGGGATGATATCCGGCAGCGGCGCGATGTCGCCCCCCATGCTAAAGACGCCGTCCACCACGACCAACTTGCCCTGATCGGGATCGCACCTTTTGAGCACTCGCCCCAGGTCGGCCATATCGTTGTGACGAAAACGAAGCATCTTGCCGTAAGCCAGGCGACAACCGTCAACGATGCTGGCGTGGTCTTCTTTATCGGTAATGATCACGTCGCCCCGGCCCACCAGCGCGGAAATGGTGCCCAGGTTGGTCTGGTAGCCGGTGCTAAAGACCAGCGCCGCTTCCTTGCCCACAAAGTCGGCCAGCTCTTCTTCTAG
>CAYVPU010000295.1:0-4142 GCA_964453885.1 uncultured Anaerolineae bacterium
GAGGATCTATCAGTGGACAAGCTGGATCTCTTCCAGATCCACCAAACCTGGACGGACCTTCGCCAAGCGCGCGTCAAAGACGGATTCATCTTTCGCGTTTCGCGCTATTTCATTGACCAATGGCTGCGATTGCTGGGCCCCAAGGCCGCGTGGGCCGTGATAGACTTGCAGCAAAGGTGCTACCCGCGCAAAACCAGATTTTGCCAGGTTTCGCTCAAGGACCTCTGCGCCATCGCCGGCACCCGCTCGACCACTACCATGCAAGCCATCGTAGACAAGCCCTTGATGCGCTGGTTCTTTGCCAAACGAACCACCCGCCAACACCGACGCGGCCAAGTAGTACGGGGCAAGAACCGCTATGACCTGCAAATGAGCGATCCGCTCACGCCAGAACACCAGGGACAGATAGCCGGGCTGCTGGCAAAACGCTTGCGCGATGGCACGGTTTCAGAGGTGCGCGGCCCCGATGACCTGATCCGCCTGGTGAGCGACCTGCCCCCACTGCATCGTGCTGGACACAGTACAGTGCACCGTGCTGGACACAGTACAGTGCACCGTGCTGGACACAGTACAGTGCACCCCGACGAGCTGCCCGCCTGGGCCACCCGCGAGCCACTGAACTTGCGCCAGATTGCCTTCCGCGTCCTGTCCGAAGCAGGCATCGCCGGCGCACAGGCCAACCTGGCCGACGAAACCGCACTGCGGCGCGCCTTTGCCGATGCCCAGGCCCGCATCACCCGGCCAACCCGCATCGCCCTGGCGACCCACTACTTTCGCACCGAATGGGTGTCCCACCTGGGAGCGACCAACGCCTGGCTGGTCATGGCCCTGCGCAGCCGTTGCTACTGGAACAAAGAAAGCGGCGAGTTGCGCGATACGTGCGTTATATCAACGCAAGAGCTCGCAGACCTGCTAGGCACCTCGACGCGCACGGTGATCCGGGGCCTGCAAGACCCACTGGTACGCAAGTTTGCCATCGCCCAGGAACGCGTCTACGAACGGCGGGCCAGCGATGGCCGCAAGACGCCTGCCCGCACCCGCTTCCAGGTACACCTGGCCATGGACCCCCTCACCCCGCCCGACGAAGAGGCTTTTGCCGAGATCCTTCTCTCCGATGCCGCCCGCTACGGCCTGGATGCGGCAACCGGCCAGATGAACATGTTGGACATCCTGGACATGATGGGGCAGATGACCAGCGACAAAATAACCCACCGGCGCAGCCAATGGGATGACAAATCTGAAATCAGAACACCCAGCGACAGCGAATCAACTGACAAAACTGAAATTAGAGAACCACTGCTGCACGATCCCATTTCAAGATCAAGTGACAAAAATGAAACTAGATCACACGCCACAGGGCCGGTAGCAATGCCGAAAATGGGATCAAGTGACAAGACTGAGATTAGAACCATTGGATCCGAGCCCCTTTTACCCCCTCCCAGCAGTCCAGAGGGTGGTTTTGGCAGTGAATCAAGTGACAAAAATGAAATTAGAACAATATCAGGTGACAAAGTTGAATTTAGAGACAGTGAATCAAGTGACAAAATTGGTACGGCAGACATCGAATCAAGTGACAAAATTGGAAAGCAGTATTCAAATACTTTTATAAATACTTTAGTGGGTAAAGAGAATGAACAGCAGCAACAATACTCTGTTGCTGCTCCCGCCCTCTCTCTCCGCCAAACTCTGATTCACTACAACGTCGAGGAACCTGCGCTTTCCCAGATCCTGGGAAACTCTCAGGTGACACCAGAGTTAGCCAGGGCCTGGATGCTGTATGCAGAGAACGAGCCTGGCCTGAAACGCAAGGCCGGATACGTCATCCAGCGACTGATCAAGTCGCCGCCCGATGTCCCGGCCGATCCCGATCTATTGCTCGTCGCCGGCCTCAGCGAGGATGATCTGGCTGGCTTTGCCCGGTGCCGGGCGTTGGAATTAGACACGGGAGCCAATGTCTCGTTTGGCGACGAGCACCGCGAGACACAATATCGGGCCTGGCTTTGTTTCTACGGGCATGAAAGGGAAACAATTCGAGATGACTTTAGCGGTGACAAAATCGCTCTGGAGCGTGACAGAGGACGAGCTTTTCGCTGGCGACCTGACGTTGGCTAGATGCCCCCGCTGTGGTGGCCGGGGTGTTTATCGCCAGGCGGTGCTGGCTTATGACAAAGACGATCTGCAAGAGACCGAGCAACTCTTGTCTTGCGACTGCCGCCAGCGACCGGCCGAACTGTGGCCGCGGGCCAATCTACCCGATGGCCGTTTCAATAGCTTGACGCTGGCTGACCTGGATTGGGCTTACCTGAACCCGCCTCAAGTCGCTACGGCAGTGCGCGATTTTGCCGAGCACCTGGAAACGTGGTTGGCCGAGGGGATGGGCCTTACGCTGACGGGAAACATTGGTACTGGCAAGACCCACGTGGCGGTGGGACTTGTCAAGTTGGCTTGCGGCCTGGGCATCAAAGCGCGTTTCTTGACCATGACCGAGTTGCTGGGGGCCATCAAGGCCACCTACGATCGCGCCTACGATCGTGAACGAAGAGTGCCCCATCGTCGTGGTGGTGGCTCTGACGCACCTGGGGAGGCCGGCCTGCTGGATGAGCTGGTGGCTCTACCTCTGCTGGCATTGGATGACCTGGGCTCGGAAAACCCCACTCGCTGGGCACGTGACCGTCTCTACACGTTGATCAACGGTCGCTACCTGGGCCAGCGACCGACGATTGTGACGACTAACCTCAGCCTGGAAGCACTGGCCGAGCGGTTGGGCGACCGGACCGTATCGCGGCTGTGGGGTACGTCGTTGGTGATCAATTTTCGCGGCGCAGACTACCGGGAACGGGTCAAACGCAAGGTCCTGGCTCGCATCCGGGCGCAGACGGCGGACCTGCGGGTGGTGAGGTTGGCTAGATAGTGGTTAAAGTCTCTTGACACTTGCTCTTGGCTCTGGTACATACAATGCTTGGGCTTGGATAAGTCGGTTGTTGGTTGGGGGGATCGCTGACAGTATCTGCCTGGTTGCCCAGGCGGGAGGCGATGGAAAGGAGAAGAGACGATGGCAGTGAATGAAACTGCGTTGATAGGCCTGGGCCAAGCGTTGGCGACGGTGGAGTTTGTGGTGAGCCGACAAGGAGAGACGAGAGGGGTGTTTCTGCCGCTGGCGGCCTGGGAAGCTGTGCTTGAAGCGCTGGAGGATGTTGAGGATCTGGGTGTAGCGAGGGATTATCTGACCCGTCGTGCTGTGGCTCTCTCGCCGGAAGATATGGGATTGCTGGACTGGGAAGACGTTGCGACAGAGTGGGATGATGACGAAGCGCCAGAAGCGTAGGCCAGCAGCTTACCGAGTGTTGATGGAGCCTCGAGCGCACGTCCAGCGCCGGAAATTGCCGGGGAACGTGCGCCAACGGCTGAGGCAGACTATTGACGCCCTGGCAAAAGATCCTCGTCCGCACAACAGTCGGGCATTGGACACTTCCAGGTTAGCGGGCGAGGTGGTTGTGCCTGAAGGTGTAGAGTTGCGGCGGATCCGTTTGGGGCGGTGGCGGGTAGTGTACGCAGTGGATGAGGTTTGGCAGTCGGTGGCAGTGTTGACGATTCGCCAACGACCGCCGTATGATTACGAGGATTTGATCGAGTTGGCGGTGGAGTTAGAGTAGCTGTGGGGCGCGGGCGGCGGACCTGCGGGTGGTGAGACCGGCCTGGGGGCGGAGGTAGTCACCGTCACCGTAGAAAGGGCGGAGAGGTAACCGGGAAGGTTGTTTTTCTGTATCCGTGCAGGGGGTAGATCAGAAACCCGGTTTTTTGGTGCCCCACGAGCCCAAAGTTGCTGGCTGCAAGGTATTTTTCAGAGGCAACGGGGTTCTCTGGCAAGAAAAACCGGGTTTCTTGGCCCCCTGGTAAATGATTACGTTTTTCGGGTCTCTGGGAGTTTGCGGGGGTGACGTATTGGAGTCCCGAACTTGTTCGGGTTCTTTGCACCGCGCCCCCAACAAGTTGGGGAGTCCAACACCTTGACCCTGCGAAATCCCAAAGAGCCGTTTTTTTCTGCTCACTTTTAAGGTGTTCCTGGCTCCATAAGGAAGGCAGAGCATCGTTCTCCTCTACTTGGCAGGTCACCGTCGGCGCAGCAACGGCGAGCCGGTAGC
>CAYVPU010000296.1:0-4121 GCA_964453885.1 uncultured Anaerolineae bacterium
AGGCCTACTTTACCGGCGCCGACAAACCCTACGAAAAACTCAAGCGCGCCCTGCGTGCCGAAGTGGACGAAGCGGCGTGGTCGGCGCTCTACAGCACCATCAGCCGCCCTTTCGACCCGCCCGAAACGGGCAAGATCGCGGTGAAGGTGATCAATCACTACGGGGATGAGGTGCTGCACGTCTACGAGGTGTGACAAGCGCCACCCCAACGACCATCGCGGCAAGCGCGGCGAACCGGGCCGCACGCTCACCGGGGAGGACATCGCCCGCCACCAGCGGGTCGTCGTCGCGCACAAGGAGACGATGCGGTTGATGGGGGAGATTGACGAGGTCATTGAGGAGCATGGTGGGTGGCCGATTGAGTAGCGCTCTTCCTTAGCACTACTACGAGACTTCATTATGGTCAAGTTTCCGATTTCCATAGATTGGAACAGATGTGCGGTCCCAGCACCCTCCAGACTCAAAACCGGCCACCGAAAGCGTGTCGAAGCACCTGAAAGAGTCGTCCAGGGGGGCGCACAAACCGATCCCAACCAGAACATTCGCACGAAAGGCTTGCAGTAAGCATGTTATGTTTATAAAAACGCCTGATTTAGCGCAAATAAGCCAGGCCACAACTTGACATAGGAAAGTCTCGTAGTAGTACTAGTCACGCAGATTGTCTAGATGTCCAACTTGCAACAAGCTCTTGAGCTTTACGAGAGATCTCTTCAGGGAGGCCAAGCCGATGACACTTGAAACCGCCTTTATGATGAACACCTCCAGCATCAAATATGGTCCCGGCGTTACGCGCGAAGTGGGGTATGACATGAAACAGTTGGGCGCCAGGCGCGTGATGGTCTTGACCGATCCCAACCTGGCGAACAGCGAGCCTGTCTCCATTGCACTTGAAGCGCTACGGGCAGAAGGAATAGATGCCGTGCTCTTTGATCGTGCGCTCATTGAGCCTACGGACGTCTCCTTCAAAGAAGCCATTCAATTCGCGACGGACGGCCAATTTGATGGTTATGTCGCCGTTGGCGGCGGCTCTACTATGGACACGGCCAAGGCAGCTAACCTATACGCCACCTATCCAGCGGATTTCCTCGCCTACGTCAATCCACCCATCGGCGAGGGCCATCCGGTCCCGGGACGACTAGAACCTCTGATTGCCATACCTACCACAGCAGGTACAGGTAGCGAGACAACCGGCGTGGCGATTTTCGATTTCTTGGAGATGCACGCCAAGACAGGCATTGCGCATCGTGCGCTGTGCCCGGTGATGGGTATCGTGGATCCCAATAACACCCGTACGCTCCCCAGGATGGTAGCGGCTTGCACGGGTTGGGATGTGCTATGCCACGCGCTGGAGTCGCTCACGGCGCTTCCGTTTCACCAGCGGCCAGCGCCTGAACATCCCGGCCTGAGGCCTGCGTATCAGGGATCTAACCCGATCAGCGACGTATGGGCCTCTCGGGCGATTGAAATGGCTGCGCAAAACATTGTCCGTGCGATTGAAGACCCCTCCGACGACGAGGCACGTGGACAGATGTCGCTCGCGGCATCCTTTGCGGGCATCGGCTTTGGGAACGCTGGCGTTCATCTGCCGCATGGGATGTCGTATCCGGTGTCTGGCATGGTGCACGATTTTGTGACCGAAGGGTATCCACCAGATCACCCGATCGTTCCGCACGGTATGGCCGTCACTCTCAACGCTCCCGCCGTGTTTCGCTTTACTGCGCAGGCAAATCCGGAGCGCCATCTCTACGCGGCTCAACTGATGGGTGTGAACATATCCAATGAGGACCCAGAAGGCGCTGGCGAACTGCTCGCCGGCGTGATCGTCGATTTGATGCGCCGGACCGGTATGCCTAATGGGCTGAACGCTGTCGGCTACGGACTAGATGATGTGGATCAACTGGTCGCTGGTACGTTGCCACAACATCGTGTCACCAAACTGTCGCCACGCCCAGCCGACGCAATGGATCTCAGGCAGCTCTTCCTGGACTCCATGACGTGCTGGTGAACCCGGGATCTGGGCAAGGCGTAGAAGAGTCTTGATGGCTACCGCTCGGCAACCATGGGCTCGATCGACTGGACTATCTACGGATTCAAGGGGATCTGAAATGGAGTTGACCAGCCGGGAGAGGGCCTTGTTGGCCCTGAACCATATGGATGTCTTGAAGGATATCATCGAGGGTCATAGCACTCCTCCTGATACTTGTCCCAGAATCTTAACAATTATAGCCCAGATAGGAGCATAACACAAATGAACTATGCCGTGCTTTGTGCCGCGTTCCCCAGATCAGGATCGGACACCAACCCATAGGAGACTTACCACCCACGGCATTCGAGCCTTGCCTACCTTGACAATGTCACATTAGGTTATGTCACCCTGAGCGAAGCGAAGGGTCTCGTTCCCGGCAAGACGGAGCTCCCTGCTGGACAGGAACGAGATTCTTCGCACTGTCCTGTAGCCAGTACAGGGTCGCTACGCTCCTCAGAATGACACCTGGAGGAGGCGACACTCGCGTAATTTGAGATTGTCAAGCTACTTGCCAACTTGCATACTTGCCCACAGGAGTTCCCATGACCCTGCTACAAGCTATCCTCCTCGGCATCCTCCAGGGTGCCACCGAATTCATCCCCGTCTCCAGTTCCGGCCACCTGGTGCTGCTGCCCTGGCTGCTGGACTGGCCGGAGCCGGGCCTGGCTTTCGACGCCATCGTCCATTGGGGCACGGTGCTGGCCGTGCTGGCCGTCTTTTGGCGCGATTTGTACCGGTTGCTGCTGGCCGGCCTCGAGAGCCTGCGCACCCGCTCTCTGGCCGGCCCGGACGCGCGGACCGGCTGGTGGATCGTCATTGGCACGGTGCCGGCAGCAATCATCGGCTACCTGTTCCAGGACTTTTTCAAGGCGCTGTTCGGGACGCCGGTCGCGGCGGCGGGCTTTTTGCTGGTCACCGGGGTCATTCTGAGCCTCAGCGAGCGGCTGGGTACGCGCAGGCACGAGGCCGAAGATATGAGCTGGCTCGACGCGCTGCTGGTGGGGCTGGCCCAGGCTGCGGCCATCGCGCCGGGCATCTCTCGCTCCGGGGCGACGATTGCCGCCGGGTTGTTCCTCGGCGTCAAGCGGGCCGCCGCGGCGCGCTTTAGCTTCCTGCTGGTGGTGCCGGCCATCCTGGGCGCGGGGATACTCTCGCTGCTAGACCTGGCGAGCGAAGGCGGCCTGGCCGGGGATTGGCCGCTGCTGGCGAGCGGCTTCCTGGCGGCGGCGATCAGCGGCTACGTCTGCATTCGTTTTCTGCTGAGCTACCTGCGGCAAGGCCGGCTGTACGTTTTCGCCGTCTACGTCTGGCTGCTCGGCGCGGCGAGCCTCGTCGTGGCGCTGGTGCGAAGGTAGGGGGAGGAGAGAGAATGGAGAGGGGAGAATGGAGAGGGGAGAAAGAGAACTCGTTCGCGGGTTGGCTGCTGGTCAGCCTGCTGGCACTGCTGGTCGCCTGTGGCACGCCGACGCTGCCGCCAGAGCCGGTGCGTTTCACCGTCGCCGGCTCCACGGCCATGACGCCGCTGCTGGCCGAACTGGCCGAAGCTCATCACATCCACTTTCCGCAGGTGAGCATTGTCGTGGAGGGAGGTGGATCGCGGCTGGGGTTGGCGCGAGTAACAGAGGGCCAGGTGGCCCTGGGAGCCAGTTCGTGGCTGCCGGCCAAAGACGAAGAGACCGTCTGGTCGGCGCCGGTGGCGATAGACGGCATCGCCGTGGTCGTTCACGCCGATAATCCCGTGTCGGGGCTATCGCTGGCCCAGTTGCAGGAGGTGTTCTCCGGGCGGCTGTGGGACTGGGCCGAACTGGGCGGCGCGGGCGAGGTACAGGTCATCAGCCGCGAGGATGGCTCCGGCACGCGGGCTGCTTTCGAGGCCCGGGTCATGGAGGGCCAGCAGGTGACGCCCACGGCGCTGGTCATGCCCGGCAGCAGGACCGTGGCTGATTACGTAGCGGCTCACCCGGAAGCAATCGGCTACGTTTCGGTAGGCTATCTCTCGGAGAAGGTCAGGGCACTGGCCGTGGAGGGAGTGATGCCCACGCCCGAAACGGTAGCCGGCGGAACGTACCACCTGGCGCGGCCCTTGTTCCTCATG
>CAYVPU010000297.1:0-1251 GCA_964453885.1 uncultured Anaerolineae bacterium
ACGCCGGTATCTATGACGGCGATCACGAGATCGCTCCCCGTGGTCACGTCCCAGGCGTCGGTGGCCTGGACCTTGTCCCACCACCACTTGCCAGCGTAATAGGGGTCGTCCGGTTCCAGGGCCACCTGCACCCGGTAGTCCAGTTCGGCAAAGGCGACGGCCGGGTTTTGCTGCAGGGCGGCGATCACGTCCGCTTCCTGGCCCAGGGGGACGGCTAGCCGTTCGACGTCCAGGCTGCCAATCGCACCCAACGAAGTGGCGCTCACCTGCGTCAGAGCTTCTCGGACGCTGGCGACGGCTGCGGTGGGCTGGAATCGGGCCAGCACCCGTCCCGGCCGGTAGGCCGGTGGATCGCCCAGCATCAGCACCCAGTAGTTGTGCCAGGGGCCGTTGTGGGCGAAGGCCAGGCCGGCGTGGGTAAAGCGCGCGTCCAGCAGATTGGTGCGGCTGCCGTCGTCGGCCAGCCAGTCGTCCACGGTTGCCCCGGCAGTGGCGTATCCTACGGCCAGGTTCTCGCCCAGGTGGGCAGCAGGGTGACCGTGGCGGGCGGCGCGATCGGCCGGCCAGCAGCCGTCGCTGCCCCGATGTTGAAAGGCCCCGCTGGACAAAAGGTCGGCAGCGTGTTCTCTGGCGGCCTTGGTCAGAGCCTCGCTAAGGGACAGGGGCGACCGGCCGGCGGACTGGCGGGCCTCGTTGATGCGGACCAGGGCCTGGGCGGCCAGTTCGACCGGGTCGGCGGTGGCCAGGGCACTGGCGCTGTCCGATTGGCCCTGATAGGTCGTGCCGACCTGCCCTTCCGGTGCCAGGAAGCTTATTCCGTAGGCATACGGTGCACGGGTAGGCGTAGGCGTCGGCTGGGGCGGCTCTGCGCGGACGCTGCCCGTCCACGGCAAAAGTCCAGCGACCAGCGCGAGGATAGAGAAAAAGAGCAACCGGTTTGTCATGAGTTGTTTGATTGTGCGCATGTCAGAACCTCCGGGGTTACGGGTTGCTTCAGTTGTCGAAATCCTTTATCACCAGTGGCAGGTAGACGGCAAAGACCTCGTCGGCCACGAGAACCGTGGCAGTGATGTGACGGTAAATGTGGCTCAGGCCGCCGTTGGTGGTTACGGTAACAGGTGCGGTGTAAGCCGTGCCGGTGACGACAAGGCCAGTTGTGTTCAGGGTCAGGGTGATAGGGCCAGACCCGGTGTACACGCCGCTGGGGACGGTTAACCAGGACGTGTCGGTGCTGACGGTGTAGGTCAGCGG
>CAYVPU010000297.1:1351-4115 GCA_964453885.1 uncultured Anaerolineae bacterium
CATGCTGAAATCCAGGTTAAAGAGGAACATCGGTCCCATCCACGGCCAATGGTCGTAGGCGTACTTGAAGGCACTCTGGATATATTCGGCCTGGGTCGTCTCGTCCACAACCTGCCACCAACGGCCCTGGGTCTCCCATTCGCTCTGGCAGCTCTCTTCGCGCAGGAGCCAGCCCCACTCGGTGGCCCACATCTGCTTGTCGCTGTCGCCGTTGGCGACCATGACATCGTGCTGCTGTTCGGCGCGGCGAAAGGCCAGGCCGTTCACATACATGTAACCGTGGACCGGGTTGTTGGCCCAGCCACCGGGGTCTTGCTCCGGCGGAAAGTAAAAGCCGTAGGGGTGCGAGCCGAGAGCATCAAAGTAGTCCTTAGCGCCATAGTCGTACATGGCCTGCAGGAACTTGAGATCGTTCCAGGCCCTGGGGTAGGCAGGCGGATTCTCGTTTTTGTCATAGGGGCCGACAGTGGCCAGCCCACCGCTGACGACGATGGCGTCTGGCTTGGCCTCTTTGATGCAGGTGTAGGCTGTTTTGAGCACCTGGGTATATTCGTAGGGATCTGGGTCTTCTTGCGGTCCAGGTGCGCCCTCGGACCAGGCCCAGTCCAGGTTGGGCTCGTTGCCGATTTCGTAGGCGTCTACGCCCTCGCTGACGTGGCTCTTGACCTCGGCGCAATACGCTTCCAGGTTGTCATAATCTTCCCAATTGGCCGGGATGCGGCGCAGCGCCCTGAAGCGCGGATCTGAAACTCCACCACCGTAGACCTTGATCCAGTCCAGGCCCAGTTCGCCGGCCCAGTCGAGACGCTGGTTGTTGTGAATACTGATGTTAATGCCATAGCCCGGGTGAATGTCGGAGGCGTCACCGGCAGAGGCCGGGGTTTTGGGGTTCAGGAAGGCGATCAGAGCCTCCTGGGCCAGGCGCGGCGTTGCGTCGTAGGGCTTGTCTGGCGTGCGGGGACGCCAGTTGGCGTCGGCGTCGGCGACAGCGTACCAGGCCATTGGCTCGCACTCGTCGTAATACCACATACTGGCCAGGTCCAGGCCGGTCAGAAGCATCGGCCCCATCCAGGGCCAGTTCTGCCGGGCGTAGGTAAAGGCACGCACCAGGTAATCGGCCTGCTGGACCTCGGACACTTTTTGCCAATCCCGGTCTGGCCAGTGGCAGGTGACGCCGCGCTCGGCGGGGTCCATCAACCAGCTAAAGCCGGTGGCCCAGATGGGGGTTTCGACGTCGCCCAAGTCTTCCATGGCGGCGCGCTGTTGCTCGGCGCGGCGGAAGGCCATGCCCCCTACAGCCTCTGGATCTTTCTCTGGCGGGTAGGCAAAGCCGTAGGGGTGCGAGCCCAGCGCGTCAAAGTAACCCTGCACCCCAGCCTCGTACATCCCACGGATGAAGGCCAGGTCGCTCACGTTTAGGCCGTCGGGCGTGCCGCCGGTGGTGGCCAGTCCCCCGCTGACGACCAGGGCATCGGGGTCGCCAGCCTTGATGGCGGTGTAGGCTGTTTTGAGCATGGCGGTATAGTGGTCCGGGTCGGGGAGGAGATCGCCCCATTCCCAGAAAAGGTTGGGCTCGTTCCAGATCTCATAGGCTATGAGCGTGTCCCAGCCGTTCTCTTGGCGCCAGCGACGGGCCTCGGCGGCCATGCTTTGCAAAAAGTCGGCCCACTCGTCCAACCTGTCCAGCCGGACGGGGCCGGTCTCGGAAGCGTCGGTCTGTCGCACCCAGGCGGGCGCTCCATCCACGCGGACCAACAGGTTCAACTCGTTCTCCCCTGCCGCGCCCACGATGTGCCCCAGGTTGCCCCACCAGTAGGGCCGATCTTGAGCTACCTGCACTTCGGACCAGCGGAGGAAGGCCTTGATCCAGGAAAAGCCGAACTTGGCGGCGGCCGGTGCGGCTGTAACGTCGGCCACGGCGACACCGTAGCCCTGGTAGTGAAGTGGCGATTGGCCCTTGACCGTGAGGGACGCGGGCGGCAATGCTCCGCCAATAATAAAGACAAGAACGACTGCTAGCAAGAGTCTCAGGTGTCGTGACATCCAGATACCTTTCACGTGAGTTTCTGTGTTACTATTGTAACATGAGCCACTGAGGGTGAACAATGGGAAAAAAGTACTATCTGGCGGCGCTCTACTGCCGCTGGATCAGCCGGAAGCCGTGACCCCGAACGGCCTGGATGTAGTTGTGGGCAGGGTCCACTTTGGCCAGGCGCTTGCGCAGGCGGCGGACCAGCGAATCAATGGCTTCGTCAGACACACCCAAAGCGATAGATTCGGGCCACACGGCAGCAATGATTTCGTCCCGGTTAAAGACGCGGTCTGGCTCACGGCTCAAGAGTTCCAGAAAGGCGAACTGTGCCGGCGAGAGGGGAGGGAGAATCTCTTGCCCGGCTACCCACACTTGCCGTTGAGCGGCGTCCAGGCGCAACTGTGGTCCTGCCAGCCACACAGGTGCTGTGGCCTCTGCGTCCACGAAGGAAAACTGGTAATTGGGCGCCACCTGGATGCGATCGCCGTCCTCTAGCTCTTGAGGGCCTGTCAGTCGTTGGCCGTTGACAAAAGTGCCGTTCTTGCTGCCCAGGTCCTTTACCACGTAGCGCAACCCCCGTCGCGTGATGAGGGCGTGATGCCGGGAGATCCACCGATCGGCAATGACGACGTCGTTGTCGGGCCAGCGCCCGATGGTCGTCTCGTCGGCATCCAGTGGCCAACTTGAACGGATTTCGTCACCCTCGTGCAGGACAAGCAGCGCACCCTGGGC
>CAYVPU010000298.1:0-4089 GCA_964453885.1 uncultured Anaerolineae bacterium
TACTTTCAGGAGGTTTTCATGTCCAGAACTATCACCCTAGGAACCGTTTCTTCAAAGCCGGGGACGGTTCAGTATGGCCGGTGGGAGGCGCTCAACCACCCCACGGGTCACACCGAATTCCTGCCGGTCATCATCGCCCAGGGCAAGGCCGATGGCCCCTGCCTGTGGCTCACAGCCGGCATCCACGGTCCTGAGCAGGGCGGCCCGTGCGTGCTCTATAGGCTTATCACGCCAGACCTGGTGGACCGATTGAGGGGAACAATCGTTGCCCTCCCGGCTCTCAACCCGGCCGGCCTGCGCACGATGAAGCGCGAGCCCTATCATGCTCCCAAGGACCCCAATCGCCTGTGGCCCGACGGCAAACCCAAGAGGCCCCCAGACCCGGACAAAACACCGCCTTCCTCGCTAGAGATGGCCTATAAACAACTGTTCGAGGAAATACTTGCCAGTGCAGACTATCTGATTGACTATCACAACGCTTCGACCGGCTCGATCTCTTTTGTCATCCGCGATCGGGTGTTGTATCGCGCCGATAAAGACGCAGAACGGCAGAAGACTGAGGCCGAGGCCCTGGCAGCCAGGCTGGACGAGATGGTCCGCGCTTATGGTCACACCATCGTCAACGAGTTCCCAGCCGAAAAGTACATTAACGAGAAACTGCACCGCTCCACGTCAGGCGCGGCCCTGCTGGTGGGCAGAGTCCCGGCCTTTACCGTGGAACTGGGCACCGGTCACATGCCCGACCCGGACATTGTGGCCGCCTCGGCAGCCGGCACGCGCAACGTCATGCGCTGGGCGGACATGCTGGATGGCGATCCGGAGCCGATTCAAGACATCAAGGTAGTAGACCCCGGATTCCCCGTGCGGCGGCGTCGCACCCCGCGCGTACAGGAGGCTTGCGTGGTGCTACACCTGGTCGAACCTGGCGACCTGGTGAGTAGCGGCGACCCTGTGGCTCGAGTCCTTGATATATGGGGCCGGCCCGTGTGCGACGGCCTTTTGCGCTCCGAGCACGATGGATTTGTCGTCGGCCGTTCGCAGGGCATCTATTTCTACCCTGGTCATGCAGTGCTAGGCATGGCCATCCGCGACGATGCAGCACTGGTCGCGCCATACCCAGCAGACTATTTCAAGGAGGAAAAGTAGTCGGCTCATGTTGGTTTTTGCATCAGATGACGTTAAAAACACACTCCATAGTAGTGTGGTTGATACCGGCCATCAACATTGAGTGCCTCCCACAATTGCCAGAAAGAGGGAGAGGTGATATAATCCGCTCGAAAGGAGCGCAATGATGGTCACAGTGCGATTCTCGAAAACGGAAGAACTGATCCTACCAGAGTCGTTGGGGCAAGTCCTTGGCCTGCGCGAAGGCGATCGCATCGAGGTACAACAACAGGACAACGTATTACGGTTTCAGCGCAGAGACGCCGTGGGCTCCTCAGGGCCACTGACTGACTTGGCCAGGATTGTGTCCTCCTCTCGGCCCGTAGGCTCAGTGGATGTGGACAGATACATGGACAAGCACGGGTACGAGCAGATACATGGCCGCTCTGACTTTTGACTTTGACGCCCCGCTACCCAGACGACTATACTGGGACGCCAGCTTTCTGGTTCACGCCACCTATCCAGCCGGGCGCTACCACCGGGAATGTTACGAGTTCTTGGATCGACTGAACGATGCCGGAGACACCCTATCCTACGTCTCCACGCTGACCCTGGACGAGGTAGTTTTCACACTGATCCAGTTAAAGGTGGCAGAGGATCACCCCGAGCAAGGGTTTTGGGATATCTATCGCGAGAACCCCCAGGTCATCCAGCCGTATCTGGGAGAATTGCGTGCATTGGTAGATCGTCTTTCCAGTGACGCTCGTATCCAAGTTGTGGGCACGCAACCAGAATCTATGCCCTCAGCTTTGGATTACATGGCAAGCTACTCTCTTCTCCCCCGCGACGCCTTGCACCTGACCACAATGGCTCGTTGTGGCGTTGATAGTATGGTGACCACCGATAGCGATTTCCTGCCCGTGGACGAACTGCGCATCTACACCTGTAACCCCAGAATCCTCTCTCCAGGGCAAGAGTAGTCAGCTACCGGCGTTCGACTCGCAGCGTCTCGACCGCCGTGCCGCCCAAGATCGGTCGCACCGGCAGCCAGGTTGCCCCGGCGCAGATGAACGGTGCAGCAACCAGGCCGACCAGTCCATTCAGCAGCGCCGGCTGCACCGACCGCCACGCCGCGGGCCATAAATCCAAATCGGGGATGCCCCAGGCATTGCCACCATAGGTCACCGCCAGAATGGCCGTAACACCTGCCCCGGCGATCAACCCCAGCCCGCCGCCAATGAGGCCCATCAGCGCCGCCTCGCCAGCCACGACGGCGCTCGCCTGCCGCCGCGTGGCTCCGACTGCCCGCAGCAGGCCCAACTCGCGCCGCCGCTCGGCCACGCTCATCACGGTAGTGTTGACCACACCCAGCGCCGCCGCCACGATTGCCAGCAGAAGCAGTGCGTTCAGCATGTTGGGCAACATGTCCATCACCTGCACTTGCAGGTCGGTCATGTCTTCCATGTTATTCAACTCGACACCTGGGTAACGGTCCAACACGGCTTTGAGGTCGGCTTCTAGCGCGCCCCGGTCAACGCCCGGCAAAGGCCACATCACCGCCGACAGCGGCTCTGTGATGTCGAATGACCCGCCGGCTGCGAGGCTGATGAACGAAGCGCCCACAAAGGGCGACCCAATCCCTGCGACGGCACATTGGACTGGCCCCTCCGCCCCGGTCACCTCAAAGGTCTCACCCAGTGAGACGTCGTTCTTGCTCGCAACCAGCGGCGTGATCAGGACGCCACAGCCGGATTTCATAACCGGCAGGGCCATCTCCCAATCCCCCTTGGTGAAGGTGAACAAAAACCCACCGCCCTGTTGTAACTCGTGGGGGTTCGCGACAAAAGAAAAGTAGCTAGAGCCAAAAAACGAGAGTTCAGGCACAATCACATAGTGCACTGCCATGATCCGGCCGCGCCCCTCCAGGGCTGCGCGTATCTCGGCAAGCGCGTCGGGCGAAAGCTCCAGGCTGTCCATTTCGCTATAGGCCGACATGCCCGCCGCGATGTCAAACGGCGCCAGCATCCAGGCGCCCAGTTGCGCGGCACTCTCGATTTTGGGACGCATGAGTTCGTCGAACATAAAGCGTATAAAGCCGGTCATGCTGGCGATCATCGTCAGGGCCACGGCCAGCGTCAGGATAGTCAGCATGACGCGCCCACGCTCGCGCTGCACGTTATCCGCGATCAAGCGTCCGGTCGCCCCCCAGAGGCGCGTAAGCGGCCCTTGCACCCAACGTCCCACGCCGCCGATGAGCGCGGGCAAAACCAGCGCCAGGCAACCCAGCCATAACAATACGAAGGAACTCGTCAGGATGGCATCCCATGGAGACTGCACCCACTCACCTGGCGGGGCAAGAGCAAGATAGACTGCCAGCGCGACGGTGACCAACAACCCCACCATCGCGTGCCCAACCGGGTTCCGCCCGGCCCCCGATGCCACTTCTTCCCGCAGTGCAACCAGCGGCGAGATGTGTGTGGCGCGCCAGGCCGGAACCAGGACAGAGAGCAGCGTGACACCCGTGCCCAGCACCGCGGCCAGCAGCAGGATGGGGAAGGATGCAGCGCTCTCGGCAAAGACGAATATTCCTTCGCCAAGCAGTGCTTTCATCAAAGCGATGGTGCCGCGTCCGAGCAAAGGCCCGGCGACCAACCCTAACAGCGTCCCCAGGCCGCCGATGATCAGCGCCTCCACCAGCACCAACCGCATCACCTGGCGGCGCGTCATGCCCAACGAGCGCAGCGCGCCGATTTGCCGGCGGCGCTGGGTGATTGACATGGCAAAGGCGTTAAAGACCAGAAAGCCCGCCGCGATGGTGATCATCACTCCAACCAGAATCAACATGCGATCTAGCTGATCGAGCAGGCCCGTCATAAAGGTCTGAGCGTCCTCCGAGTCCGACAGAGAGTTCAGAATGGAGCTGCTCGTCACGTCAGCGGCGACGGTCATGGCCACGCCCAGCGCGACTGCCAGCGCGCTCAAGAC
>CAYVPU010000299.1:0-2110 GCA_964453885.1 uncultured Anaerolineae bacterium
GATCAGCACGGAGCCCACAATAAAGTAGTGGTCCCGCATCGCCCGATCCAACCGCAGCCAGAAGGTTAGAGGTTTCATACTGCGCCGACCTCCGAGGCTCGCAGCCGGGGGTCCACGAGCGGGAAGAGAACCTCCAGGAGCAGGTTGATCGAGACAAAGAGGAGGACGAGGGGCAGGGTCATGCCGACTACCGTGGTGGTATCTTGGCCCTGGATGGCTGTCAGAAGCCTCAGGCCAATTCCTGGCCAATTAAAGATGTATTCGACGATAGGCAGGACTGCCAGGCTGAAGCGAAGGGAGGCTCCCACAGTGGTCAGGAGGGGCACTCCCGCGTTGCGCAGCACGTGCCGCAGGAGAACCAGGCGGGGCTTTAGCCCCTTGGCTATGGCGGTGCGAATGTAATCGGCCTCCAGAATCTCCACCAGGGCATTGTAGCTGAGGCGCGTCATTGCGGCGGCAGGGCGGGCCGCCAGAACCAGGGAGGGCAGGATCAAGTGGGCGTCCCATCCAAAACCAGAGATGGGAAAGAAATGCGTGCCGGTACGCTGGTACAGCCAGACGCCGAACCAGATCAGGAGCATGGCGGCAAAGAAACTGGGCGTGGAAATGCCCAGTACCGAAGCAAAGAGCAACAGCCCGGAGAAGCGGGTAGTCCGCCGGAGGGCAGCACCGATCCCCAGGATGAGGCCCACCAGTGCCGCAAGGGCCAGGGCTACCGCCAGCAGTCCCAGGGATATGGGTAGAGCACGGCCCAGTTCAGCGAGGACGGGCGTGCCCGCGACGCTGCGGGAGCGGGATGCGATGACCCCCATGTCGCCATGGCCCAGGCCCCCCAGGTAATCGGCGGTAAAATCAGCAGCCAAAGGGAGGGCCGATGGCAATGCCCGCACATCTCCCTCCCGCCCCAGCTCCATGACCAGCGCCTCGAAAAAAATCAGCGCCACCAGGAGCAAGGCGATAGAAAAGAGCCGCCAGGTGGAGCCCAGAAGTACTTTCGTCGCTCTGCCTGGCAAGCCAGCGACAATGTGCGGAGCGGTGCGAACCCTACGCGCCTCTCGTGATTCCTCAGCAGAGGGCCGTGGATAAACCGGCGCGGCCTGCGGCTCTACCGGTGCAGGTTCCTGCCGATGCCGGGCAAAGTGTTGGTGGATGCCTTCTGCTGCCCGTGCCAATTGGGGATGGTCTGGATCCAGTCGCCGTACTCGATCCAGAAATTGATAGGCTTCGCGCTCGCTTGGGGCGATGCCAGCCAGCCAAAAGAGGGCGTTGACGTTGTGCGGATCGTATGCCAATGATTCGAGGAGGGCTGCCCGTGCCTCTTTGGACCGCCCGGCGCGCGCAGCGGAAATACCTTTCGAGCGCAGGTCGGCTGCCTTGTGTATGTTATCGAACGATCCCGTCATCACTTATTCCCTGGTTACGGCTCCAACAGTCCATTGGCCGACGAATTCCTGATCAGAGATGGAGCCTTTGGCCCACGCCTGCAGGCTGGATGCGTCAATGATGGTCACTCTAAGCCCTACCTCGCTCTCTCCACCGGGTATTGCAGCCAGGCGTATTCCGCCGTTGATGGGAGGATGGACCCTGATCATAACCCGAGCCACGGCCAGAGCGACGAGCACCGTCTGAGACTGAAATACGCTACCGTCAACCGCGTAGGAGCTGGAGTAGCGAATGGATGCCCATCGTGGCTGTCCCCCTATTGTAATCCTCAACGTATTCAGGGCGACTCCGCGAGCGGCCACCTCCTCTTTGACCAGCGCTATGGCCTCGGCATCCGTCAGAGGGCCAGGCGTGGGTGTAAGCATCCGAGTGGGAACAGGAGTCTGGGTAGCGGTCGGGAGAGGGGTGCTCGTGGGCGTCCGAGTGTGAGTGGGGGTCGGAAGCGGGGTGCTTGGGGGAGTTGTCGGCGGGGCTTGGCAGGCCATACCCAGCCAGCCAAGAAGACAAAGAGCAATGCCGATGACACCCAGGGACCTCATCCCAAATCTCCCTCTCAAGGGCGTATCTAAAAGTTGGGGGAGTGCAGATAACTTGCTCTCCAGAATCATCCCATGGGAAGAGCCACATAGATGATCAGGGTAAGAAAGGAATCAACGGCCGCATAGAT
>CAYVPU010000299.1:2210-4080 GCA_964453885.1 uncultured Anaerolineae bacterium
TGGGAAGAGCCACATAGATGATCAGGGTAAGAAAGGAATCAACGGCCGCATAGATAAAGTAGCCAGCAAAGATGGATTGGCTGCGCGCACGCTTCAGGTAGAACCACGCCACGCCGGCAGACAGAGCAGCCAGAAGCAGCGGCAAGATCCATCGCCCCAGGAAAAGGCCCAGTGAAGGGGACAGCAGAGAGCCGAATGTAACCCGGCTCAACAAATCAGAGAAAAAGAGGACTTTGATCCCCAGTTGCAGGAGCATGGCCAGCCCCAGGGCACTGCGGCCGTGGGGGTCCGAGATCTCGGACTCTCTCGTGGCCATAGTGAAAATGACAAGCCATCCGATAGGAACCATCACCCAAGCCAAGACGAGAGGGACGAAAAAGACGGCCAAGAGAACAGACATCACCGCACCGAGGATTTTGTCCACGACCTCATAGGTCGTGACACGGTTGAGTGTTTCTTTGGCCTGGGGTGAGGTGCTGGCATAGATAACCTGGTAGCGATTAAAGCCGGCGGTGTCAATCCAGGCCAGGTGAAGACGCCCTTGACTGTCCACAGCCAGGCTGGGCTGCAGCGAAGCTCCAGCGGTCGCGTTGACGATTTCCTGCCCCTCGGTCTGCGTTGCCTGCACGTCAGTCACCGCGATTTGCAGTGTCTCCACGTTGCCCGGACCGTAAGCCTCAGTGTAGTAGGCCAACACCTGCTGCACCGGCTGGCCATCCAGAAACCGTGGATGGCCCGTCAAAGTGGGATTAGCCCCCCGAACGTGAACCGCCTCATACGTCACCTCCGGCGGCGGATAGTCGAACGTTTCCGTGGCCTCGGGCTGGCTCAAGGCAGGTAGCGGGAAGGCCTGGTAAAAGGTGAACGCCCCAAGCTGGCCTCGTTGACGCGACTCTAGCATCCAGGCCAGGTAGACCGAACTGTCGTCCAGCCCCAGCCATGGCCCGTCGAACTGGGCGCCCGCCACCGGTCCGCCAAACATGCTGGTCTGGACTAGAGGTTCGCTCACTACGACATCCGGGCCCAGCGCCCGGCGTTGGGCATCGTAGACAGCGTAGTAGAATATGGGCTCTTGCCCCTCCACCTCCACTCGCCAGGCCAGGTGTACGAAACCCTGGCGGTCTGCCTGGGCCACGGGAAATAACCCTTCCGGGATCAGCATCTCCGCCGGGACGACGACCGCCCCCGACCAGTCCAGCGCAGCGTGGTAGCAGCCAGGACGGGTGGACACGTTGTCCGACCAAAAGAACTCCACGGTCTGGCCCGCAGGATCGAGAACCATCGAACTGTGGGATGCTCGCTGTTCGGGCGATGAGAGGACAGTTGCTTCCCGGATCACCTGACCATCGGCCGACAAAAGGGCGTAAAAAAGTTGCTGATTCGGCTCCCACCTGTCCAGCCAGGTGAGGTGCAAGCGGCCTGTGGGATCCAAAAGGAGTTGAGGTTTCAGGGGGGAGTTGACGCGCAGGTCAAGGGACTGTTGAACGACCACCTCGGCGTGCTCATCCAGGCGGGCAAAGTTCAGTTCGTGCTCCAGCCCGACCCAAACAACATAGCTATTATTCCCCGCCTCGTCCACCTGCAAGGCCACCGGGTTGTTCAGGCGGGCCGTGCCCACCAACTTGCCGTTGCTCCACTGGTCCGAAGCGCGCTCCGTGTGACTGGGGGCCAGCCCGCAGCCCGTGGCGACCAGAGCCAGCAGAGTTAACCCGACCACCAGAGTCAGAGGGGGACGCAGCAATGCATTTTCAGATCTCATCATCTGTCTCACTTTCTGCTATACTGAGCGCACTCAAGTTGAGTAAATTTAGTGTGTCACCCGCGCTCTGTGTTTGAATGTAATGCTTTGTCAAGCGCCAGCGACGAGGGT
>CAYVPU010000300.1:0-4080 GCA_964453885.1 uncultured Anaerolineae bacterium
AAGATTGTGACTTCAGAGACGAACCTGCCTCTGGTTGCACATAACTTACGCTAGGACCACCTAGAACTTGAGTTTGGGTGAGTATCTTTTTGACATGATTACCTCCTCATTTCTATCATACCTGAGGTCCCTGAGGAGGTCAAGTTTTCACAATACTACTGGGTCCAACTTTTTGGGTAAATATCCCTTTTCCTGAAAATTAAAGACTCGTCCACCTGATGAGGATGGCGAGTCTCTTGATAGTAAAGGGGGTATAGGACCAGAACGTGCTTTAGGCCTGAGCGACAGCTATCTCTTCTTCGACCGGTGCTTTTTCGCCAAGATACTGGTTTATGTCGGCCGCGGCCCGCTTGCCAGCACCCATGGCGCTGATGACCGTGGCCGCGCCGGTTACAATGTCGCCGCCGGCCCAGACGCTTTTTTTGGTCGCACGCCCGGTTTGCTCGTCCGCTACGACGGTGCCCCAGCGGGTGCGTTCCAGCCCACCGGCGTTGTGGAAGACCAACGGATTAGGGCTGGTACCCAGGGCCATGACGACCACATCCACTTCGACGTCATACTCGGAACCCGGTATCGGTATGGGGCGGCGGCGACCACTGGCATCTGGTTCGCCCAGTTCCATGCGGATGACTTTCATGCCACGCACCCAGTTCTTCTCGTCGCCATAGATTTCCACCGGATTGGTCAGAAAGTCAAAGATGATGCCTTCCTCCTCGGCGTGGTGGACCTCTTCGGCGCGGGCGGGGACCTCTTTCGGTGAGCGACGGTAGACAATGTGCACCTCGTCAGCGCCCAGGCGCAGCGCACAACGAGAGGCGTCCATTGCCACGTTGCCCGCTCCCACGACGGCCACCTTTTTGCCCACTTGGACAGGGGTATCATACTCGGGAAAGAGGTAGCCTTTCATCAAGTTGACGCGGGTCAAGAACTCGTTGGCTGAGTAGACCCCGATATAGTTTTCGCCAGGGATGTTCATAAAGCGCGGCAGGCCAGCGCCAGTACCCAAAAAGATAGCGTCAAAGCCCTTTTCGTTCAATAGTTCGTCAATGGTGTAAAGTTTGCCAATGACAGTGTTCAGGCAGAGTTCCACGCCCAGACTCTTGACGTAATCCACCTCGGCGCGAACCACGTCCTTGGGCAGGCGAAACTCGGGGATACCGTAGATCAGGACGCCGCCAGGGGCGTGCAAAGCCTCAAAAATAGTCACCTGGTGGCCATAGCGCGCCAGGTCGCCAGCACAGGTTAGCCCCGCCGGGCCAGCGCCGATCACGGCCACACGCTTGCCGCTGGATGGCGGGAGTTCTGGCTTTTCCAGTCCGCCTTCGGCGCGCTCCCAGTCGGCCACAAATCGCTCCAGCCGGCCAACGGCGACCGGTTCGTATTTCTTGCCCAACACGCATAGGACTTCACACTGCGTCTCCTGGGGACACACCCGCCCACAAATAGCCGGCAGGTTGTTGTCTTTTTTGAGTACGACGGCAGCCGCTTGCAGATCACCATCGGCCAGAGCGCCTACGAACTTGGGAATGTCCACATAGACCGGACAACCCTCCACACACTTGGGTTTTTTGCACTCGAGGCAGCGGCTGGCCTCCAGCATGGCCGTTTCCAGGCTGTAGCCCAGCGCCACTTCGTTGAAATTTCGTGCCCGGACGTGAGACTCCTGAGTAGGCATCGGCTGCCGGGGTAGCCGAACTTTTTTGGGGCGTTTAGCCGTCTTTGGCTGTTGAACCATGTCTTCGTTCTCCATTCTCTATTCTCTCCCAGCCAGCGCGCGACATTCGTGCTCGAATTTTTCTCGCGACAGCTTTTCCTCTTCGAGGTAGATTCGTTGGCGTGCTAGCAGCAGGTCCCAATCCACCTGGTGGCCATCGAACTCGGGTCCATCCACGCAGACAAAGCGCGTTTTGCCCCCCACTTCCACGCGGCAGGCGCCGCACATGCCCGTGCCATCCACCATGATGGAGTTGAGGCTGACGATGGTGGGCACGTTGAAAGGCTGCGTGGCGAGCGCTGTGAATTTCATCATGATAGCCGGACCGATGATCCAGATGTGAGCGATGTCGTCGCGGCTCTCCAGCAGTTCTTTGAGGGGTCCCACTACAAATGCCTTGCGTCCGTAGGAACCATCGTCGGTGCAGACGACGAGTTCGTCAGAGACACTGCGCATTTTGTCTTCCCAGAAGAGGAGTTCCTTGTTGCGAGCACCGATGATAGAGATGACATAGTTCCCGGCCTCTCGCAAGGCTTGGGCGATGGGGAACATGGGAGCAATGCCCACGCCGCCTGCTGCACAGACGACGGTACCGAAATGCTCGATCTCGCTGGGCAATCCCAGGGGGCCGACAAAGCTGAGCAACTCATCACCCACCTCTAACCTGCCCAGGTGCATGGTTGTCTTGCCCACCTCCTGAAAGATCAAAGTGATGGTACCAGCTTGGCGGTCGGAATCGGCGACAGTAAGGGGGATTCGTTCGCCTTCCTCGTGAATACGAACGATGACGAACTGGCCGGCCTTGGCCTTGCGCGCCACCTCTGGCGCTTCGACGACCATCAACTTGTTGGCCGGCCCCAGGTCCTCTTTGACCAATATTCTGTACACTTTTTGTGCCTCCATTGTTGTTTTGGCGCATCAAGACCTGACAGGTTTCTCGTAAACCTCTCAGGTCTACGGAAATCACAAGCTACCAAATTCAAAAAGATTATATACCGAAACGAAACCTCTGTCAATATTTTTGCATCGGGCCTGCGCCTGCGATAGACTGGCTTCTCAGTTGCGGTCAATAAGACGTCGTTCGAACGGCATAGGCCGAGACGCGGGGATAATACCCAAAGACACAATCAAAGCTGCCCGATTCACCTGGCCCCAGCCGGAAGGGACTGACGTAGACAATGCCGGCGTTCACCACCTGACCCCACTGGTCATAGAGGGTGACGACAGCGCGCGCACCCACTATGACCTGCTCTGTGGGGTTGGCGACCTGGCCCGTCACGTGGTAGAAGCCAGCCTGATCCCGGCTATCCTGGCTCTCGACAGCGAGTGGCCCTGGCGGCGGCGGTTGCTCGGTGGTGCGAGCTGTCACTCGCAGGCTGTAGGCCGCAATGTCACCGGCTGGCGAGAGGACGGCACGGAACGGCGCACGCTCGCCCGGCGCAAGCAACGGGATGAACGATTCCACCGTCTGCTCAAGGATGGGCTCATCGAATGAATCGTAAAAGGTCACTAGTATCTCTACAGCTTTCGCCGTGACTTCCAAATCGTTGCGCACCTCCCCGACGACCTGCAAGTCGCCCAGGTCGTCCACGTAATTGCGGTGGCTCATGAGGCTCAAAAGCACGACATCTTCCGGCAGCGGCGTGGGCGATATCGGGAGAGGTGTGGCAGTGGGCGGGGGAGCCGGCAGCAGCAACGTGGTGCCAGTGACCACTGCACTCGACAGAACGCGCCCCCCATCCAGAGCGGTGACCAGAAACGTATAGTTGCACCCAGGCGACAGGCCATACACGCGGTAAGCAGTGTGCCGGGTCACGGCCCACGCTTCGCCAGGCCACCAGAAAAGACGGTAGCGCAAGCCGCTCGCTCTCGATGCACCCAGCGGAGGCTGCCAGCTTAATGCGATAGCATAGGGACTCACAGCTTCTGCGCATAGCCTACGGGGCGGGTTAGGCGGGACATCAGTGACCAACGTCGCCGCGAGAGTTGGCGTGCTGGTGGGGGTTGCCGTCGGCGCGAAAGTGGCGGTGGGTGTGGGCGTGCGGGTTGGCGTAGGTGTGGGAGTGGGGGTGGGGGTGGGGGTGGGTGGATCTGTAGGTTGGGGGGGGGGTTGGCGGCCCGTGCGGCGTGGCGTTAGCCGTGCGCGTAGGCGTTTCTGGGGGCGTGGCAGTGGGAGTTTACGTAAATGTGGGTGTGGGGCTGGCTGTTGGTGTGGCGGTGTGGGTAAACGTAGACGTGGGCGGAGGAGTGAGTGTCGGCGTGGAGGTGAGAGTAGAAGTGGGCGGGGGAGTAGGTGTAAGTGTGGGTGAGATGGTTGAGGTGGGGGTGGGAGTATCCTTGCAAGTATGCGAAGGCTTGCGCCGGCG
>CAYVPU010000301.1:0-4075 GCA_964453885.1 uncultured Anaerolineae bacterium
CACCTTTTCAAACTCCACTCGCACCGACATCCCCCATCGCAACTCTGGGTCGAATTCGTCCAGCGCAATTGTCACCTTGTAGGCCACGTCGCCGGTGGGCAGCACCGTGGGGTTGAGGTCAATCTCTTCGATGTGCCCCGTTAGCGTCTTGTCGTCGAAAGCGGTAAAGACGAGTTTTACGGCCTCGTCCGTGGCGATGCGGGTCACGCCCCACTCGTCCAGGTCTTCGGTCTCTACCTTCCAGCCGGAGAGGTCAGCCACCGTCACGACGGGTGCGCCAGCGGCGACCGGGGTACCCTCCTCCGCAGTCACCGCGCTGACTGTGCCGTCAAACGGTGCGCGAATCTCCACATCCAACAGGGCATCTTGTGCCCGCTCCAGCGCCGCCTCCGCCTGGCGCACGTTGAGGGCCACCTGGGCCACGGCGAGTTCGTCGGGGCCGGCCCGCAGCCGGTCCAGCGCCGCCTGGGCCTGGCTCACCGATGCCTCGGCCTGCAATACTCCTGCTTTGGCCTGCAACACCCCTGCCTCGGCTTGCGCCACCGACACATCGGCCTGCGACACCCCTGTCTCGGCCTGCGACACTCCTGCCTCAGCTTGCGTCACCGCTGCTTCCGCTTGGGCCACCGGCGCTTCGGCCTGGGCAATCTGATCGTCCACGCCATCCACCTGCGCCTGGGCGTTGATCACCCCGGCCTCTGCTGCTGCCACCGACGCCTTTGCCGCCGCCAGGGCCTCATCGGTCGCGCTCGCGTTCTGCGCCTGCAAGTAGCTGATCTCGGCCATGCGGACGGCGATTTCAAGGTTGGCGATGTCCAGTTTCATCTGTTCCAGCATGTAGCGTGGCACGCCAGGGCGGGCCTGCACGGCGTCGCGCTCCAGTTGCATGCGCGCCAGGTTGTTGCGGGCCTGCTCCCAGCTCAGGCGAGCCTGTTCCACCGCATCGGCGTCGGGGTCAGCCTGCAATGCAGCCGATGAGGCCCTGGCACTGATCAGCGAGGCCTGCGCACTTTTGAGCCCCGCTTCGGCGGCAGCGCGGGTGTCCTCCAGCGCGTCACGGGTTGTCACAGCACTGGTCAGAGCAATACGAGCGCTGATCAGTCCTGCCTGTGCACTGACGAGCCCCGCCCCGGCGCTGACGAGTCCTACCTCGGCGCTGGTCAACGTCGCCTCGGCGCTGGTCAATGCCACTTTGGCGCCGGTCAACGCTGCCCCGGCACTGGTCAACGTCGCCTCTGCGCTGGCGATATCTTCCGGCGAGGCAGGCTTGACCGTCTGGCTGTAGGTCAGCCGGGCGGCTGCCAGTGCATCCTCTGCCTGGCGGACGGCCCACTCCAGGTCGGTTGTGTCCAGTCGGGCGATCAACTGACCGGCCGAGACCTCGTCACCGCCCTCGACGGTCAATCGGCCCACCGTGCCCGGCGCAGCAAAACTCAGCGTCTCGACGCGGCCCGGCGACAGCTTGCCCCGCGCCCGGATGACCGAAGCTCCAACTGCTGGTGGCGTTCCCACCACGGTGGGCGTGGCTCCGGGCTTGTTGATGAGCCTGGGCGCTAACAGGCTCCCACCGACGCAGATGCCCACGCCGACGAGGACAAGCACAACAATGATGATGACCAAACGCTTCATGACAGCCCTCCCTGGCCAGTCTCCAGTCTCTAATCTCCAATCTCCAATCTCTAATCCCCAATCCCCAATCCACTCACTCTGTTCTCAAGGCCACGACCGGATCGAGGCGGCTGGCGCGCCAGGCCGGGTAAAGACCAGCGAACATGCCCAGCAGCACGGTAAAGATGATGGCCCCAACAGCCAGTCGTGGCGTGACCTCTAGCACGTGCAAGTTTTCCAGGTGGGTGGTGACCGCGTTGATGACCTGCGTCGTACCCCAGCCAAAGGCCAATCCAGCCAGCCCACCCATCCCGCCTACGATGCCCGCGTCCACCACAATCTCGGCCAAAATATCGGGATCGTTCGCCCCGACCGCTTTTTTGAGTCCGATCTCGCGGGTGCGCTCCGAGACGGCCATAATCATGGTGTTGATGACACTCAATCCGCCGACGACGATGGCCAGCACACCGCTGGCGCCCAGAATGAGGAAAAATATGGTGAGGGCCTGGCGTATCTGATCCAGAACCTCCGCGACGGACAAGGTCTCCAGTCCGGGCAGTTGCTCCTTGATGCGCTCAGCGACGACTTGTGGGTCCTCATCCGCCGCGACCAAAACGGTGATCTGGCCTCCCACGCCCGGAGGCCAGCCGCGCACGCGGGCCAGGGCGTCCATAGAGATGTAAGCAATAGTGTTGGGACTGGGCTGGAAGAGATTGCCATAAGCGTTGCGCTCGAAAATGCCGACGACGGTGAAATCATGATCGCGGATGGTCAGCGTGCCGCCAATGTCCAGCCCGTGCCGATCAGCCAAATCGTAGCCGATTGTGGTCTCGTTCAGGCTGCCCGGCTTCACAAGACTCCCCTTCCACATAGGTAGGGAGCCAAAGGGAGAACTGCCCAGGTCTATTTCTCCGCTGGGTGAATCAATGCCGTAGAACATCTCGCGCTCCCCGCTGCCCTCAGCCTCTTCTTCGATGGAACCGCCCCAACCGCCGATCACAATGCCGCGCACGCCCTCAACGCGCTTTAGCTGACGGCGCGTGTTCGCGTTATAGGGGGTGGTGGCGTCGCCGGGGTAAACAGAGATGCGATCGACGCTGCCGCTCTCAATGACCGCCATCGCGCCGTTGAGATATTCGCTCAAGCTGCCAATGACCGTCAGGGCAAAGATGCCCACCGCCACGCCGCCTACGGTGAGGATCATTCGCCCCTCGCTGCGCAAGGCGTGGATGACCCGCCGCAAAATATTTCCCCGCGCGAAATCCGCTTCCACGATACCCCGCAGTGCCTTGACCGGGTCGAGGCGCGCCGCGCGCAGGGCCGGATAGACGCCGGCGATCATGCCCAGCAGCACGGTAAAGACCACGGCCCCCACCCCCAGGCGGGGTGTCGTCTTGAAGATGCTCAAGCCAACCGCGGCATCCATGATCGCGTTCGCCAGGTGGGTCACGCCCCAGCCGACCAGCACGCCTAGCCCGCCGCCCAGCCCGCCGATGACGCCGGCTTCGATGACCACCTCGGCCAGAACGTCGCCGTCGGTCGCGCCGAGGGCCTTTTTGAGGCCGATCTCGCGGGTGCGCTCGGCCACGGCCATGACCATGGTGTTAATGATGGTCATGCCACCGACGAGGATGGCTAGTGCGGCCAGAGCGCCAAAAATGAGGTTAAAGATGATCATGCTCTGCCGATTCTCTTCCCGCCGCTCGCTGGGCAGGCGAAGGTTCACGTTATCTACCTGATCCAAAATCCGCTGCGCCACCTCGTCCGGATCGGCGCTCGGCACAACGACGACGGTGACGTTGCCCAAGTACCACGGATTTTTCAAAATGCGCCGCGCCGCTTCGTATGAAATCTGCACAAAGATGGCTGGGTCGTTGGGCATGCGCTCCCAGATGCCGACCAGAGTGAAGTCGCGATCTTGAATGATGACCGTCTGTCCCACCTGCCAGCCATGCTTCTGGGCGATCTCATAGCTGGCGATGGCCTCTTGCTGGCTGCCGGGGGCGGGGAAGCGACCCTCACGGAGCGCGACGTCGGGGTCGTTAGAGTAGGGGTTAAAATATTCCAGGCCGGTAATATCTGAAGTAGTGCCGTAGAACCGATCCAGCCCGGTAAAAGATACGTCCCTTGCGTCAGGATCAACTCGCCCATTGACCTGGCGCAAGGTGCCCAGCACGCCCGGCACCCGGCGGAGCTGGCGCAGCGTTCCTTCGTTGATCGGATTCTCCCAGTCCTCGGGCCAGATGCGAATGCGATTGACAGAGCTGCGCTCGCTGCGGGTCATCATCTCATTCATGAATTCGCTCAGCGAGCCGACGACGGTCAGGGCAAAGATGCCGACGCCGATGGCAAAGAGCGTCAGCAGGGTGCGCAGTTTTCGGCGGAACAGGTGAGAAAGTATTTCCTTCACGGGGGCTCCTGGTATACCTCGATAACTCAGGCATTGTCAGTATTATTATAGCCTATG